>NZ_JAPSET010000006.1:0-196646 GCF_026847585.1 Phreatobacter sp. AB_2022a | reverse complement strand
CGTCGCCGTCCTCCGCTTCGTCCTCGTCGTCGCCGTCATCCTCGCGCGCACCATGCCCCGGGTGACTGCCATCGTGATGCTCGCGCGAACCGTCCTCGCGGCCCTCGCCGTTCCGCCCGCGCCGGCGCCGGCGCCGGCGCTTGCGGCGGCGCTCGCCGTTCTCGGTCTCGTCGCGATCGCCGCGCGCCTCGCGCGCCGCGCCGCCGGACGTCGCCTCGGCGGCCTCCTCCTCGTCCTCCTCCGGCTCGTCCTCGATCAGGTCCTCCGGCTCGACGGGGGGAGGGGCGATGACGGGCGGACGGTAGGCGGTCTCGTGGGTATGCACCTGCGCGCCCTTCTCGATGGCGAACATGTGCTGGCCGGTAATGGTCTCGTCGGCGCTGATCTGAACGCTGACGCGGAAGCGCTCCTCGAGCTCGTGCAGATGGGCGCGCTTGTTGTTCAGTACATAGAGCGCGACCGCCGTGCGGGTGCGCACGATGACGTCGTACATGGCCGAGCGCAGCAGCTGCTCCTCGACCGAGCGCAGCAGATGCAGGGCGACCGACGACACCGAGCGGACATGGCCGAGCCCGCCGCAGGTCGGACAGACCTCCGTCGAGCTTTCCAGGACGCCGGTGCGGATGCGCTGGCGGCTCATCTCCAGAAGGCCGAAATGCGAGATCCGCCCCACCTGGATGCGCGCGCGATCGTTCTTCAGCGCATCCTTCATGCGCTTCTCGACCGCCCGGTTGTTGCGGTTCTCGTCCATGTCGATGAAGTCGACGACGATGAGGCCGGCAAGGTCGCGCAGGCGCAGCTGGCGCGCCACCTCGTCGGCGGCCTCCAGATTGGTGCGCAGCGCCGTGTCCTCGATATTGTGCTCGCGCGTCGAGCGGCCGGAGTTCACGTCGATGGCGACCAGCGCCTCGGTCGGGTTGATGACGATGTAGCCGCCCGACTTCAGCTGGACCGTGTTGGAGAACATGGCGTCGAGCTGCGCTTCGACACCCGAACGGGCGAACAGCGGCTGCGGCTCGCGATAGGGCTTCACGTTCTTCGCATGGCTCGGCATGAGCATGCGCATGAAGTCCTTGGCCTCCTTGTAGCCGTCGTCGCCGGCCACCATGACCTCGTCGATATCCTTGTTGTAGAGGTCGCGGATCGAGCGCTTGATCAGCGAGCCTTCCTCATAGACGAGGGTCGGCGCATTCGAGCGCAGGGTCAGTTCGCGCACCTGCTCCCACATGCGCAGGAGATATTCGAAGTCGCGCTTGACCTCGGTCTTGGTGCGGTTGGCGCCGGCCGTGCGCAGGATGACGCCCATGCCGTCCGGCACTTCCAGGTCCCCGGCGATCGATTTCAGGCGCTTGCGGTCGGCCGCATTGGTGATCTTGCGGGAAATCCCGCCGCCGCGCGCGGTGTTCGGCATCAGCACCGAATAGCGGCCGGCGAGCGAGAGATAGGTGGTCAGCGCCGCGCCCTTGTTGCCGCGCTCCTCCTTGACGACCTGCACCAGCATCACCTGCCGGCGCTTGATCACTTCCTGGATCTTGTACTGCTTGCGCGGACGGAAGGTCCGGTCGGGCATGTCCTCGTAGGCGTCGCCCGCGCCGACCGATTCGACCACGTCCTCCTCGGCCGGGGCATCCTCGATATGGCCGTTGCCAGCCTCGTCGCCCTCTTCGCCCTCGTCGGCGTCCTCATCCTCGGCGGTGGCCTCGTCGCGCGCTTCCGCCTCGCCGCCGACTTCGCCGGCGGTTTCGGAAGCCGCTTCGCTCGCGCCGGTTTCGGCTGGCGTCTCGGTGTCGGACGGCGCGGCGGCCGCCGTCGTCTCGGCTCCGGTTTCCGCGGTCGCCGCCAGCTCCGCGCCCGGCTCGGCGGCCGGTGCCTCGGCGCCGGCCTCGTCAGCGTCCAGAACGGCCTCGCCGGTCACGCTGTCGGACGTATGGGCCTCGGCGGCCTCGGTGCGCGGGCGCTGGTTGCCACGCCGCCGGCGGCGCCGGCCATCGCGGCCGCCATCCTTGCCGTTGCGCCCGCCGCGCTCGCCGCGGCCGTCCTCGTCCTCGTCATCGCGATGGGCACGCGCCTCTTCGGCCAGCAGCGCTTCGCGGTCGGCGACCGGGATCTGATAATAGTCGGGATGGATTTCGGAAAAGGCGAGGAAGCCGTGGCGGTTGCCGCCATATTCGATGAACGCCGCCTGGAGCGAGGGTTCGACCCGCGTCACCTTGGCGAGATAGATATTGCCGCGTAGCTGCTTGCGGGACTGGCTTTCGAAATCGAATTCTTCAACGCGGTTGCCACGGACCACCACGACCCGGGTTTCTTCCGGGTGGGCGGCGTCGATGAGCATCTTGTTGGCCATCGGATGAGCTCTTGAAGTTTAAGGCGGCCGCGAGCGCCGGCCCGATCGGGCCCCGCTCTGCAGGATGTGCCAGGGCGGCGCCGCCAGGGCGCCGGCGTACGGCCGTCATTGCGGTGGAAGGGCAGGGTACGGGCCATGTCGCAAAGCCGACGGCGGGGCTGGCGGAAGAGCAGGCGATCAGTCGATCACCCGTCCGCCTCAAGCCCGACAGTGCCGTCGATCCCGACATGGGCGAGACCCTTTCGAAGTGCGACGCGGCCCCGGAACGGGGCGCGGCTCAGGGCGACACGACAGCGGCTTGCCGAAAACGGCGCCACGCGCGGGGCTTGAGGAGGAGCGCTCGGATCGGGGCCACGGAATGAGACCTTCGGCTGCCTTCGATCGACACGCCGCTCCATACCCGCATCACCGTGTCGCACCCTATGTAGCGGCCGGAGTGCGAGCTTGGCAAGCGTAGCCGTCGCACAAAGCTGCCGGCGGTGCTCAGGTCAGCACGACCACCGGCGTTCCGACGCGGGCGCGTTCGTAAAGGTCGATAATGTCGTGGTTGAACAGGCGGATGCAGCCCGACGACACCGCGTGGCCGATCGACAGCGGCTCGTTCGTGCCGTGCAGCCTGTACATGGTGTCGCGATTGCCGCGGTAAAGGTAGAGCGCGCGGGCGCCGAGCGGATTGTTGATGCCGCCGGCCATCCCGCCGGCATAGCGGGCATTGCGCGGGTCGTGGGCGATCATGTTGGCGGTCGGCGTCCAGTTCGGCCAGGAGCCCTTGCGGCCGATCGCGGCACGCCCGTGCCAGAGCGCGCCCTGGCGGCCGACGCCGACGCCGTAGCGGATCGCGCGGCCGCCGCCGAGCACATAGTAGAGATAGCGCTGGCTCGGCTGCACCACGATGGTGCCGGGCCGCTCGCGGGTGGCGTAGGCGACCTCCTGGCGCAGGAAGCGGGGATCGATGCGGCCGGTATCCATGGCCGGCAGGGTGACGTGGCCGTCGCGCCGGGCGCCGTAGGAACTGCCGCCGCCGCCGCTGCTGACGCAGCCGGCCAGCACCGCCGGGGCCGCCAGCAGGAAGAAGCGCCGGCTGAGCTCCGAGGGCGCGGCGGCAATCCGGTCGGCGGGAGCGATCGTCTCAACGGCATTTTCGGCGTGATGGCTCATCGTGTGCGCGCTCGCTGCAAGGAGGGAGTGGACTCGTGGCGTTAACCGTGCCCAGCCGCGCGGCCTGCCGATGTTCACGAATTCGTGAGCTCGGCTTCGGCGGCAACCTTCGCGGCGGTTCTGTGGCCGATTTCACACAGTTCCGCCGTGAACATGTCCGGAGCCGCGCGCTGCCGGGCGGGGTCTTCAGCATTCCGTTACGGGGAAAGGGGCCTGGCGCCGGTCGATCCGCCCGGAGGCGAAGCGGAGCGGTGGCGCTCGCGTGGTAGCCCCGTCATGCCGGTGCAATGCTCGCGCGGTTCCTGTGGGAATCGGCGCGGCCGAGGCCGAATATGGGTAACGCCCGGTTAACCGCCTCGGGACTATCAGCTATCCGGGGATGGTGGTGTCGCTCGCCTTGTCGCGATTCCGGGGAGTCATGGCCAAATCTCGCCTCTTCGCCGCACTGGTCGCAGTCGCGCTCGCCGCGATGCCTGGCGCTCGGGCCGAGGAGCCCTCGTCCGGGACGGGGGCCGAGGTGACCGGCTCGGTTGCGCCGGCCCGTCCGGCCGGCCAGGACGGGGCCGGCGCCGAAACGGCCATTCGCAGCGCGCGCACTGCCCTGCCGGCGGTGGTCTCGGCGGCGCGGCTGTCCGGCGACGGCGCCCGCACCCGGCTGACCTTCGACGTGACGCGCCCGATCGAGATTCGCGCCTTCGCGCTCGCCGAGCCCTACCGCGTGATCATCGATCTCGACGAGGTCAATTTCCAGGTCGCGGCGCCCGCGGCGCGCGGCCATGGCCGGGCTGGAGGGCATGGCGCCCGCGAGGCCGGCCAGGCCGGGCGCGGGCTCATCCAGGCCTTTCGCTACGGCCTGTTCGCACCCGGCAAGTCGCGGGTGGTGGTCGATCTCGCCGGCCCGGCCCTGATCGAGCGGGCACAAATGATCGAGGGACGCGAAGGCGAGCCGCATCAGGTCGTGCTGGAGGTCGTCAGGACCGACGCCGACGGCTTCCGCCGGGTGCAGAACGAGCGCTCGACGTCCAATCTCGCCCGCCGGGGCGACAGGGAGAGCCTCGCGGCCCGGGCTTCCGCGCGGGCCGCGCCGCCCGAAGGCCCACCCGTGGTGGTCATCGATCCCGGCCATGGCGGCGTCGATCCCGGCGCGGTCGCCGGCACCGGCGAGGAAGAGAAGATGATCGTTCTCGAATTTGCCCGGGTGCTGCGCGACAAGCTCAACGCGACCGGGCGCTACCGGGTGGTCATGACGCGCGATCGCGACATCTTCATCCCGCTCGGCCAGCGCGTGCGCATCGCGCGCGAGCACAACGGCGCGCTGTTCGTCTCGATCCACGCCGATTCGATCCGGGGCGCGCGCGACAACGCCCGGGGCGTCACGGTCTACACGCTGTCCGACCGGGCGTCGGACGCCGATTCGGCCCGGCTTGCGGAACGCGAGAACAAGGCCGACGCCATTGCCGGCCTCGATCTGTCCGAGGAGCCGAGCGAGATCGCCGACATCCTGATCGACCTGACACGCCGCGAGACGCGCATGTTCTCGGCCAATTTCGCGCGGACCCTGGCCGGCGAAATGCGCCAGTCGACCCGCATGCACCGGCTGCCGCTGCGCTCGGCGGGCTTCCAGGTGCTGCGCGCGCACGACATTCCCTCGGTGCTGGTCGAGCTCGGCTTCGTTTCCAGCGCCAAGGACGTGGAAATGCTGACCTCGGCGATCTGGCGCAACCGGACCGCCGAGTCCGTGACCAAGGCGATCGACCAGTTCTTCGCGAGCCGGACCGCCATCCGGCCGGCCGCGCAGCGCTCGAACGCCGCCAATTGAGTCGAACGCCGCCAATTGACCTGGCGCGTCAGTGTTGCGCGGGCGCCCCAGGGGGCCTGCCAGTGTCGTTCGCGACGCACAATCGTGCTTGGTGTCACGGCCTTGCAGGGGTAAAGAACCCGGTCACGTCCGGGTCACATCCGCGCCACAGTCGCGGGGCATCGCTCGACCGGAAGTCCAGCCGCGGCATTCGCGCCTGCGGGGGGCGTGTCGACGTGGTATGATTTGACACATTCGAAACGGGGCGCCCCCGGCCCGGTTTCCATGAGCGGCGGTACCACGGGGACGAGAGGCGCTGCCCGGCGGGCACGACAAAACCGGATGAAACTCATTCTCCGCTTCTTCGGCTGGGCTTTCGGCCTCGGCACCGTGGCGTTCCTGCTCGGTGCAGCCGGCGTTGCCATCTACATCGTGACCGTTACCAAGGAATTGCCGGACTACAACACGCTGCGCAATTACGAGCCGCCGGTCATGAGCCGCGTCCATGCCGCGGACGGGCAGCTGATGGCCGAATATGCCCGCGAACGTCGCCTCTATCTGCCGATCCAGGCGGTGCCGAAACTGGTGGTTCAGGCCTTTCTCGCCGCGGAAGACAAGAACTTCTATTCCCATAACGGCATCGACGTGATGGGCATCGCGCGCGCCGCGCTGACCAATTTCAACAACCGCGGCTCGGGCCGCCGGCCGCAGGGCGCCTCGACCATCACCCAGCAGGTCGCGAAGAACTTCCTCCTTTCCGGCGAACAGACGATCGACCGCAAGATCCGCGAAGCGCTGATCGCCATGCGCATGGAATCGGCCTTCACCAAGGACCAGATCCTCGAGCTCTATCTCAACGAGATCTATCTCGGCTTCGTCCTGCCCGGCTACGGCGCCTATGGCGTCGCCGCCGCTGCGCTCGTCTATTTCGACAAGTCGGTGCACGAGCTGACCCTGCCGGAGGCGGCCTATCTCGCGGCGCTGCCGAAGAGCCCGACCCAGCTTCACCCGTTCCGCAACCGCGACCGCGCCATCGAGCGCCGCAACTACGTCATCAACCGCATGGTCGAGGACGGCATCGTCAGCGCGGAGGAGGGCGAGCGCGCCAAGCGCACGCCGCTCAACATCAACCCGCGCTCGCCGCGCCAGCAGACCTTCGCCGCCGACTATTTCGCCGAGGAAGTGCGGCGTGAGATGGCCGATCGCTTCGGCGAGAAGAAGCTGCTCGAAGGCGGCCTCTCGATCCGCACCACGCTCGATCCGAAGCTGCAGGTGGCGGCCCGCCACGTGCTCGCCAACGGTCTCATCCGCTACGACGAGGCGCGCGGCTTCCGCGGCCCTGTGACCCGGATCGAGGACGTGCGCGGCGACTGGGGCGCGCGCCTCGCCGAAATCCGCGCGATCAGCGATGTCGGCTGGAAGCTTGCCGTGGTGCTCGACGCCCAGGCCGATACCGCCCGCATCGGGCTGCAGCCAGGCCGCGACGCGGCCGGGGCCGTCGTCAGCGGCCGCCAGATCGGCCTGATCACGGCCGACGGGGTGCGCTGGACGCGCAAGGCGGTCAACCGCGCGCTCAACCCTGGCGACGTCGTCTATGTCGAGCCGATCCCCGGGCGCGAGGGCCAGTTCCGACTGCGCCAGGTGCCGGAAGTCTCCGGCGGCCTCGTCGCCATGGATCCCTATACGGGCCGCGTGCTCGCCATGGTCGGCGGCTTCTCCTTCGACCAGAGCCAGTTCAACCGGGCGACCCAGGCCCGCCGCCAGCCGGGCTCCTCGTTCAAGCCCTTCGTCTATGCCGCCGCGCTCGACAACGGTTATACGCCGTCGACCGTGGTGCTCGACGCCCCCTTCGAGCTCGCCCAGGCCGACGGCTCGATGTGGCGGCCGGAAAACTATTCGGGCCGCTTCTACGGCCCGCAGACCCTGCGTTTCGGCATCGAGCAGTCGCGCAACGTCATGACCGTCCGGCTCGCCAATGATGTCGGCATGCCCCTGATCGCCGAATATGCCAAGCGTTTCGGCATCTATGACGACATGCAGCCGGTTCTATCCATGGCGCTCGGCGCCGGCGAGACCACGCTGATGCGCATGGTGGCGGGCTATTCGATGTTCGCCAATGGCGGCCGCCGCATCCGCCCGACGCTCATCGACCGCATCCAGGACCGCACCGGCCATACCATCTTCCGGCACGACGACCGCCAGTGCCAGGGCTGTACGGCCGAACGCTGGAACCGGCAGGACGAGCCGATCCTGATCGACCGGCGCGAGCAGGTGCTCGACCCGATGACGGCCTACCAGATCACCTCGATGATGGAAGGCGTCGTGCAGCGCGGCACCGGCACCGTCGTGCGTGAGCTCGGCAAGCCGATCGCCGGCAAGACCGGCACCACCAACGAGGAGAAGGACGCCTGGTTCGTCGGCTTCTCGCCGGATCTCGCGGTCGGCGTCTATATCGGCTACGACACGCCCCGGCCGATGGGCCGCGGCGCCACCGGCGGCGTCATGTCGGCGCCGATCTTCCGCGACTTCATGCGTGTCGCGCTCGCCGACCGGCCGGCCGTGCCGTTCCGCGTGCCGACCGGCATCAAGCTCATCCGCATCGATCCCCGCTCGGGTCTGCGCGCCGGTTCGGGCGCGACCAACGCGATCCTCGAAGCCTTCAAGCCGGGCACCGCGCCGCCGGATTCGCTGCAGCTCATCAATCCCGGCGACCAGGCTTCGAATGGCGGCGGACGCGGCGGCCCGTCCTCGGAGTCGAACCGTGCGATCTCGACCGGCACGGGTGGGCTCTACTGAGCCTGCCGCCGTTCGCGCGCCGCGCGAGCGTCCGCGGCCAGCGCCCTCATATGATTCATGAAAAAGGCGACCCTCGCGGGTCGCCTTTCTTGGCGTTCATGCGGCTTGCCGCTGCGGCCGCGGCTTCCGAAGCCGCCTTGGCCGGGTGCGATCACTCGGCCGAGGGCTCGCGCAGCATGTGGTAGAGCAGGATGCAGCCGAAGGTCGCCGTGCCGATGCCGTCGAGCGTGAAGCCGGCAATGGTCAGCTTGAAATTGCCCGCGCCGAGAACCAGCGCCACCGCCACCGTGATCAGGTTGCGCGGATTGGAGAAATCGACCTTGTTCTCCACCCAGATCCGCCCGGCGGTCGCCGCGATCAGGCCGAACACGACGATCGAGAGGCCGCCGAGCACCGGACCCGGAATGGTCAGGATCAGCGCGCCGAATTTCGGCGAGAAGCCGAGCAGGATGGCGATGAAGGCGGCGGCGACGAACATCAGGGTCGAGAAGATGCGGGTCACCGCCATCACGCCCATATTCTCCGCATAGGTGGTGACGCCCGTGCCGCCGGCTGATCCCGACAGCATGGTGGCGATGCCGTCGCCGAGGAAGGCGCGGCCGATCAGCGGGTCGAGATTGCGTCCGGTCATCGCGGCGATGCCTTTGATATGACCGAGATTTTCGGCGACGAGGATGACCGCGACGGGGGCGATCAGCACCATGGCGCGGGCATCGAAGACCGGCGAGGCGAGATTGGGCAGGCCGATCCAGGCGGCCTTGCCGACGCCGGAGAAGTCGATCGGCGCGCCCATGCCGAGGCCGTTGGCGAGGACGAGATAGAGGAGATAGCCGGCGATGGCGCCGAGCAGGATCGGCAGCCGCCGCCACATGCCGGGTGCATGCACCGCCAGGAGGCCGACCGCCGCCACCGTCGCGAGCGCGATGAACCGGGCAAAGCCGGAGCCGTCGGCATTGCCGGGACCGGTTCCCGAGGCGCTGGCAATGGCGATCGGCGCCAGGACCAGACCGATCGCGGCGACGATGGCGCCGGTGACGACCGGCGGCATGACCTTTTCGATCCACGCATGGCCGGCCCCCATCACGATCAGGCCGATGGCCGTATAGACCGCGCCGGCCGCGATGATGCCGCCCAGCGCCACGCCGATATTGGGATTGGGGCCGCCGGCGACCGTGGCTCCCGTCGCGACCAGGACCGGCCCGATGAAGGCGAAGGACGAGCCGAGATAGCTCGGCACGCGCCCGCCGGTGACGAGGAAGAAGAGCAGGGTTGCGACGCCCGAGAACAGGATGGCGAGATTAGGGTCGAAGCCCATCAGGATCGGCGCCAGCACGGTCGAGCCGAACATGGCGACCACGTGCTGCAGGCCGACCACGATGGTCTGGCCCGTCGGCAGTCTCTCGTCGGGCATGATCGTGCCCGCGCTCTTTTCGGTCCATCGCGGAAAATAGCCCTCGGCCATGACTGGCTCCCCCTCGCGTTATCCGGATCCGTTGCCGGGCGCCTCACCGCGCGATGCTAAGCCGGGCAAGCCCCGCAACGACAGGGCGGCGCGATGCAATCCACTGGAAATGCCGGGGAAAACGCGAACTGAAGCGGGCTGGTCGCGTTTTTCGACATGCGTCCGTCACGGCCGGCGGCAAGGCTCGGGCGCGGCGGGCCGTCCGACTCTGCTATTCCTGGCTTGGGCAGCGGGTCTCGAGGCAATCTGCCGGGATGTCCGGCCGCCGGGCCGTTCGAGGAGTTCGACGCCATGACATCGTTTCAGCAGCCGCGCCGCCTGAGTCTGGTCGGCGCCCCGGTCGAGGACGGGGCAGGGGTGCTCGGCGCGGCCATGGGGCCGGCCGCGCTGCGCACGGCGGGGCTTGCCGGCGTGCTGGCCGAACTCGGCCATGAGGTCGAGGATCGCGGTGACCTGCGGCTCGGGACGGATCTGCCGGTGCTGGCGCCGGTTGCCGGAAGTGCCAGGAATGTCGCGCGGATCGCCGGCTGGTCGCGGCTGATCGCGCGGGAGACCGAGGCGGTGCTCGCCGCCGGCCGGCTGCCGGTCGTGCTGGGCGGCGACCACGCCCTCGCCATGGGGTCGGTCACCGGCGTCGCTCGCCATTGCGCGCGGACCGGGCAGCCGCTCTTCGTGCTCTGGCTCGACGCCCATGCCGATTTCAACACGCCGGAAACCTCGCCCTCGGGCAATATGCACGGCATGCCCGCCGCCTTCCTGTGCGGCGAGCCCGGCCTCGACGACCTCTTCGGCGGCGATGCGCGGGTCCTGATCGACCCGAAGAACCTGCATCTCTTCGGCATCCGTTCGGTCGACCGAGCCGAGCGCGAACTGCTGCGGACGCGCGGCATCGACGTCGTCGACATGCGCCTGCTCGATGAGTTCGGCGCTTCCGTGCTGATCCGCCGGATCATCGACCGGGTGCGCGCGGCCGGCGGCGTCCTGCATGTCAGCCTCGACGTCGATTTCCTCGATCCGACGCTCGCGCCGGGCGTCGGCACGACGGTGCCGGGCGGCGCGACCTATCGCGAGGCCCATCTCGTCATGGAGCTCCTGTCCGAGTCCGGTCTCGTCGGCTCGCTCGACGTGGTCGAGCTGAACCCCTTCCTCGACGAGCGCAGCAGGAGCGCGCTGCTGCTCGTCGACCTCGTGGCGAGCCTGTTCGGACGCCATGTGATTGACCGGCGAGCCTAGCGCGGGCGCGCCCGTCGCTCGCCACGAAACATGCCGCGTCAGGCCGGGCTGCGGCCCATCGCGGGCGGCCACCTGTGCGTCTCGTTCGTTCTGGCGCGGGCCCAGGCATAAAGCGCGTCGTAGATGACGAAGCCGTGCTTCAGCACCTCGTGATCGTCGGGGGAGAGATCTCGCAGGCCCATCGAAATCGCCAGGAGGCCGGCCGATTGCGGGGTCAGGTCGGGCCGGTCGGTGTCGGCACCGCGGACGATCGATGCGATCGTCGCAATGGCGGCGTCGCCGCCGAGGTCATGCATGGCGACGAACGTGTCGAAGCTGCAGCCGTCATCGACATGCGTGTATTCGACGCCCGGCACGTCATAGGGAATGGCCCCCGTCTCGGCGGCGACCTTCATCACCTCGTCGGGTGGAGCGAAGAGAAACTCCGGCGCCCGGTCGATGAAGCGAGTGATCAGCCACGGACAGGCGATGCGGTCGATGACCGGGCGTTCGCGCGTAACCCATTTCATGGATGGTCCTCCTCGAAAACGGGGGCAATGGGGCGTCGCGCCACCGAGGGCATGCCGGCCGCGATGCCGCCGGCCAAGGCTCGGGCGTCGCTGAAACCCGCCGCACAGGCCGGCCGGACGGCAGGTTATCCCTTTTTTCCTTTTGATACAATTGTTGCAAATAATCTCTTCGATGATACAGTTTGGATATGAATGACCTTGAGCCTGTGGCGGCGCATTGGCTGCTGCTGATCCATCAATTGCCGCCGAAGCCGGCCTACTTCCGGGTCAAGATCTGGCGGCGGCTGCAGGGGCTCGGTGCGGTCGCCGTGAAAAGCACGGTCTACGCCTTGCCAGCGAACTCCGACGCTCAGGAGGATTTCGAATGGCTGCTGCGCGAGATCGTCGAAGGGGGCGGAGAGGCCATGCTGTGCGAGGCCCGCTTGATCGACGGCCTTTCCGACGCGCAGGTGCGCGGCCTGTTCGACGCGGCGCGCGATGCCGACTACGCCGAGATCGCCGAACAGGCGCGCGGGATCGGCCTGACGGCGGCCGGCGCATCGGCCCCCGACGGGGGGGTGGCGGCCCGCGGACAGGTTGGCCGGCTGCGCCGGCGGATCGCGGACGTCGCAAGGATCGACTTTTTCGGTGCGCCGGGGCGCGTCGCGGTCGAGGCCTTGCTGGCCGATCTGGAGGTCCGGCTTGCCGAGGAGCGGACCACGGCTGCCGAGCCGGGCGACCGGACGAACCTCGAACTGCTGAAAGGTCGCATTTGGGTGACGCGGCGGGACGTTCATGTCGACCGCATCGCCTGCAGCTGGCTGATCCGGCGCTTCATCGACCCCCAGGCTGTCATACGGTTCGTGTCCGGAAAGGGTTATGTGCCCAATCCTGGTGAATTGCGTTTCGACATGTTCGAGGGCGAGATCACGCATGAAGGGGACCGCTGCAGTTTCGAGGTGCTGCTCGACCGTGCCGGCCTGGCCGATCCCGCTCTCGCCGCGATCGGCGAGATCGTCCATGACATCGACCTCAAGGACGGCAAGTTCGGGCGCGAAGAGACGAGCGGCATAGCAGGACTGGTTTCGGCCATCGCGGCGGCGAACGCGGACGACGACCGGCGGATCGCCGAGGGGACCCCGGTCTTCGACAACCTCTATCGATATTTTCGCAGCAGGCGCTGATTGCCGACGGGACATGAATGATGACCGATGCTGAAGCCGCCGTTTCCGGTTCGACCCGGCAACCTGACCTGCCGGCACATGGCATTCCGTTCGGCGAGGCGGTCCGGGTCTGGGCGCGGGTCGCCGCCCTCAGTTTCGGCGGTCCGGCGGGCCAGATCGCCGTCATGCACCGCATCATCGTCGAGGAAAAGCGCTGGATCGGCGAGACCCGGTTCCTGCATGCGCTCAACTATTGCACCCTCTTGCCAGGACCGGAGGCGCAGCAGCTCGCCATCTATATCGGCTGGCTGCTGCACCGGACCAAGGGTGGCCTCGTCGCCGGCACGCTGTTCGTGCTGCCGGGGCTCGTCGCCATCATGGCGCTCAGCTGGATCTATGCGCTGTTCGGCAATGTCAGCCTGGTCCAGGCCCTGTTCTTCGGGCTGAAGGCGGCAGTTCTCGCCATCGTGCTCGAAGCGGTCATGCGCATCGGCCGGCGGGCGCTGCGCAACCGCGTGATGCTGGCCTTGGCGGCGGCCGCCTTCGTGGCGCTCGCCCTGTTCCACCTGCCGTTCCCTTTCGTCGTGCTCGGCGCCGGCCTCTTCGGCTATGCCGGTGGCCGGCTGGGGCTTCAGGCCTTCCTGGCCGGCGGCGGCCATGGCGGGCCGGCCAGCGGCCTCGCCGACGCCGACAGCGCCCTCGGCGAAGCCATTCCGGCCCATGCCCGGCCACCGGTCGGCTGGTCGCTGAAGATCGCTGCCTCCTTCCTCGCACTGTGGCTTCTGCCGATCGCCGGCCTTTGGCTGGCCCTCGGGCCGACCCATGTCTTCACCGAGATCGCCGTCTTCTTTTCCAAGATGGCGGTCGTCACCTTCGGCGGCGCCTATGCCGTGCTCGCCTATGTCGCGCAGCAGGCGGTCGATCACTATGGCTGGCTGAAGCCGGGCGAAATGCTCGACGGGCTCGGCATGGCCGAGACGACCCCGGGACCGTTGATTATGGTCACCCAGTTCGTCGGCTTCATGGGCGCCTACCGGGCACCGGGCACGCTCCATCCGCTGCTTGCCGCCACGCTCGGCGGCCTCATCACCACCTGGGTGACCTTCGTGCCGTGTTTCCTCTGGATCTTTCTGGGCGCGCCTTTCGTCGAGACGATGCGGACCAACCGGGCTCTGTCGGCGGCGCTCGCGGCCATCACGGCGGCGATCGTCGGTGTCATCCTGAACCTTGCCGTCTGGTTCGCGCTGCACGTGCTGTTCGCCGAGGTCGCCGAGATCCGTTTCGCCGGCATGATGCTGGAGCTACCGGTGCTGCGCTCGATCAATGTCGCCGCGCTCGCATTGACCGCCGTGGCGCTGGTCGCCGTGTTCCGCTTCAAGCTCGGCATGGCGTCGGTGCTCGGCGGTTGCGCGCTGCTGGGCCTTGCCCATGGCGCGGCCACGGGCGGGCTGTGAAAACCGTCGAGGCCCTGGCGATTGCGAGCGCCATTGCGTCAGCCGTGTCAGAGATCGAGCACGATCCGCTCGCCCGCGCAGCCGGATACGCAAGGGGTCAGGTGGCTGGCGCGATCGGCAGGCTTCATCGTCAGGTCGCGATGAACGGGATTGCCTTCGAGAAAACGCACCTTGCACTCGAGGCAGACGCCGCCCTCGCATGAGGAAGGCAGCTCGACATCGGCCAGGCGCAAGGCCTGGAGCAGGGTCTGGTCGCTGCCGACCGAAACCACCTTGCCGGATCTCGCCAGCACGGCCACATAGGCGGTCCCGGCGGTCGTGTCCGGCAGGCCGAAGAATTCGTCATGCAGGCGCTCGGCGGCACCGTGCTCCCTGGCCGCCTTGCGCGCAGCGTGGATGAGCCGGGCCGGACCGCAACAATAGGCTGCGGCGCCCTCCGGCAGGCGACGAAACAGGTCGTCTACATTCAGTCGGGCGGACGGATGACCCTGGCTGAAATAGGAGTGGACGCGTCCGGACGCGGCGCGGGATGCCAGTCGCTCACGGAAGGCCTGCGCCTGGGGCGACCGGCAGGCATAGTGCAGTTCCCAGCTGCGGCCTGAAGCCTCAAGCTCGGCGATCATCGACAGGAAGGGCGTGATACCGATGCCCCCGGCGATCAGCACATGGTGCTCGGCATTGACGATCGGGAAATGGTTGCGCGGCAGGGACGCGCCGAACAGGTCTCCGGTGCGCGCTTCCCGATGCAGGTGAAGCGAACCGCCGCGCCCCTGATCCTCGCGCCGCACGGCGATCTCGTAGACATGTCGATCGGCCGGATCGCCGCAGAGCGAATATTGTCGCACACGTCCGCCTGGAAGGTGCAGGTCGACATGGGCACCGGCCGTAAAGGGCGGCAGTTCCCACCCGTCCGGATCCGCCAGGCTGTAGCTGCAGATATCGCGGGTTTGCCTGACGACGGCGGTCAGTCGCAGCGTGAGGCGGTGGATCAGTTTCATCGCGCGTCACGCCTCAGGCCGCAGCGTGTCGCCGACGCGGATCGTGCCGCCGGAGACAATCCGGGCGTGCAGCCCGGACCGATTGAGCAGGAGGTTGAAGATCTCCAGCCCCGTGATCTGCTCGATATGGCGGCAGGGCGTGCTGAGGCGCGTGCCCTCCAGCACCACGTCGCCGACGCGGAAGCGCGCTCCGACCAGGTGGTTCAAGGGCACCCCGCGGGTCGTCACGTTCCGCCGATGATCGTCGGCGGAGAGCAAAACCTTGTGGTCGCGCTGGAGCGCCTCGAGCGTTTCGGCCTCGAACAGGGTGACCTGCCGGCCTGCTTCCGGCCGGTCCGAATAGAAGCCCTCCTGATTGGCGTATCTGTCGCCTTTGACGCCGAGGCCCTCGATGAGATCGAGCTGCTGCATGCTGCGCATCGGCAGGAACGAGCGCGGTGCGGTATGCAGGGCCGCGACGACGCCCCGCCAGGCCGGGGCGCCTTGATCGTGCCGTCCGGTCATTGCGACATCTCCCTGGTGGTTCCGTCATCTGTCTGCCGGCGTGCCGGCGGCAATCCTTCCATCGCCACATAGCCGTCCATGTCGACGATGCGCTGCACCCATGCTGCGACGGCCGGATAG
Source organism: Phreatobacter sp. AB_2022a (assembly GCF_026847585.1). Taxonomy (NCBI): domain Bacteria; kingdom Pseudomonadati; phylum Pseudomonadota; class Alphaproteobacteria; order Hyphomicrobiales; family Phreatobacteraceae; genus Phreatobacter; species Phreatobacter sp. AB_2022a. The sequence goes on along the minus strand of NZ_JAPSET010000006.1, from coordinate 181,125 downwards.
TCGCCATGATCGATCCGGGCCTCGTGCGAGAGCGCGACATAAGGAAAACAGGCGAGATCGGCGATCGAGGCGCGATCACCGGCCAGAAAGGCGCGCGTCGCCAGATGCGCGTTCATCAGCCGCAGCACACGGTGCGAGGCGGCGGTTGCCGCGACGATGTCGGTCTCCTCATCCAGGATGTGGTGGAGGCGTGCCACCTGCAGGCTGAGCGCGATTTCCTTGGCGGCGAACGACAGCCATTCCATGACCCGGGCCGCCGCCACCGGCTCGCCCGGAAGCCAGCACGGCCCGTAGCGCTTTGCGAGATAGACCAGGATGGCCTGGCTGTCCTGGACGCGGACATCGCCGTCCTCGAGGACCGGGATCTGTTCGAGCGGGTTGATCGCGCCGAACCAGGCCTGCCGATGGCCGCCGTTCGGCACATCGACGAAACGTGCTTCGTAAGGCAGTCCGAGCATGGACAGGAGCAGGCGCACCTTGTGGCAATTGCCCGATCGCGGGTGATCGTAGAGCAGCATGGGTCATGGCCTCGCCTGGGTGCCCGGCGCCTTCAGGCTCAGGGCGCAAAGTCCGGAGATCAGCGCGAGCAGGGCGATATAGCCGCCGACGGCGGTCATGCTGCCGAACCGCCCGACCAGCAGGGTCGCCACGATCGGCGCAAGGCCGCCGCCGAGCGCTGCGGCGATCTGGATGCCGATGGACATGCCGGTGTAGCGCAGTTCAGCCGGAAACTGGACGCTGTAAAACTCCGATTGCGGGCCGAATATGCTGGCATAGCTGAAGGCAAGGCCGATCACGACGGCGACGGTGAAGGCGGCGAGGGAGCCGCTGCCGACCGCCATGAACAGGGGAATGGCGGTCAGTACGAGAATGAAGCAGCCGCCGGCATAGACGCTCTTCGAGCCGATGCGGTCGCCGAGCCAGCCGAAGATCGGAATGGTGACAGCCTGGATCGCAGCGCCCAGCATCACCGCGTTGAGGACGTCGGTACGGTCGAAGTGCTGTGTCGTGACGGCATAGGACACGCCGAAGACGACGATCGTGAAATAGAGCGTTACTTCGGCGAGCTTGGCGCCGATGGTCAGCAGGATCGATCGCTTGTGCTTCACGATGACGTCGAAGGCCGGGAAGGCGGCGGTCTTGTCCTGTGCCTTGATCTTTACGAAATCGGGTGATTCCTCGACCTTCAGGCGGATGAACAGGCCGATGCCGACGAGAATGACACTGGCGACGAAGGGCATGCGCCAGCCCCAGGAGAGGAAGTCGTCCTCGGGCAGCCTGGTCGCGAGCGCGAAGGCGCCGGTCGAGAGCAGCAGGCCGATGGAAGGGCCCATTTGCGGCAGGCTGCCGAAAAAGGCCTTGCGTTGGGGCGGGGCATGCTCGACCGCCATCAGCATCGCGCCGGCGAGCTCGCCGCCGAAGGAGACGCCCTGCAGGATGCGCAGGAGGATCAGGAGCACGGCGGCCCAGATCCCGATCGACTGATAGGTGGGCAGAAGCCCGATTGCCACGGTGGCGGCCCCCATCAGCACGAGGCTCGTCGTCAGCATCGCCTTGCGGCCCATCCTGTCGCCAAAATGGCCGAACAGCAGGCCGCCGAAGGGGCGTGCGAAAAAGCCGGCGGCGAAGGCGCCGAAAGCTGCGAGCGTGGCAACGGCGGGGTCGCTCGCCGGGAAGAACAGCCGGTTGAAGACGAGGGCAGCGGCGGTCCCATAGGCCAGGAAGTCGAAGGCTTCGATCGCCGAGCCCGCCATGGTGGCCGCGCCGATCTTGAACAGGCGAAAACGGTCCGGTGATCGGGCCGGCACGGCGGCTGCTTCGGCCGTCCGGGCAATATCGGTCATGGTGCGTTCCCTCTCAGATATTTTTGGACAACACAGTTGTCTAAAGGGAAATATCTAGAAGGAGAAATCGTTCGGCGCAAGCCCTCAAAAAGGCGGCGCGCCGAAAGCCGCGGCTGACCGGCCACTGCCGCGTGCGGGGCGCTGCGGCGTCCGATCCCCATGATGTCCGGTCTTTGGCGATGGAAGGATTGAAGGCGTGCCCGCGATGCGGACGCGCACGGGCGCGGACGGGCACGGTCATGGTCGCCGTGCGCCGCAAGGGGGCGTGCAGCGAACGAGGCGGCGTTTTCCCGGGGACAACTTTCGCGTAGAGGGACGGGGTCGACTGGTGGCCCCGACGGAGAGACCCGCGGCGATCGGGACAAGGCAACCGCACAAGCGGCACCGCCCGGCCCGCTTCGGCAGCGCGATCCGGCCGGCGTGCCGGGACGGCTCGCCGCTGCGGCCACCCCGCCCTTGCTGATTTGTCGCGTCGACGAGGGGCGGACGGCCGGCGGCAGCGCGCCGCCGGCCGGTCTCGTCAGGCCCTGGTCAATTGGTCGCGCACCGGCAGGCGGCGGATGCGCCGGCCGGTCGCGGCGAAGATCGCATTGGTGACGGCGGGCGCGACGGGCGGCACGCCCGGCTCGCCGACGCCGCCGAGCGGCAGGTCATAACTTGCCGACGGCACGAGGTGGACATGGATCTCCTTCGGCGCCGCATCGATCCTGAGCACTTCGTAGCGATCGAAATTGCCCTCTTCGACCCGTCCGTTGGCGAAGGTGATCTCGCCGTAGAGGGTATTGCTGAGGCCCATGATGACCGCCCCCTCGAGCTGGGAACGGATGCGTTCCGGATTGACCTGCGGGCCGCAATCGGCGGCGATGTCCACCCGCGGCACCGTCAGCATGCCCTTGTCGTCGATCAGCACCTCGGCGGCGACCGCGACATAGGTCACGAAGCTGTAGTGGCCGGCAAGGCCGACACCGCGTCCGCGCGGCCGGCTGTTGCTCCAGCCGATCGCATCCGCCGCCATGGCGATCACCCGCTTCAGGCGGCCGGTATCGATCGGATAGAGCTTCGGGTCCTCGCCGTGGTTCCAGGCATCCGAGATCGCGCCCGGGTCGATCTTGCGGTCCGGTCCGATCAGCTCGAGCAGATAGTCCTTCGGGTCGCGTCCGGCGGCGTGCGCCAGCTCGGCCACGAAGGACTGGATGGCGAAGGCATGGGGAATGTTCGACACGGAGCGGTACCAGCCGACCCGCGTCATGGCCGCGGCCTCCGGATTCTCCATCCTGACATTGGGGATCGAGAACGGCAGGTTGACGAAGCCCATGCCGAGCTCGACCGGGATCTCATGCTTCGGGTCCGGTCCGAACAGCGCGCCGAGGGTCGGCGCGACGCTCCGGTGCAGCCAGGCGACCGGCTTGCCGGACTGGTCGATGCCGGCCTCGATCCGCTCGACCGAGACCGTGTGATAATAGGAGTGGCGGATGTCGTCTTCGCGGGTCCAGGTCACCTTCACCGGCGCGCCGTCCATGGCTTTCGACAGGAGGCCGGCCTCGACGACGAAATCGGGCTTGGACTTCCGCCCGAAGCCGCCGCCGAGCAGGGTGACGTTGACGGTCACGTTCTCGACGCCGATGCCGAGCCGCTTGGCCAGGCGCTCGCGCGCCGCCTGCGGGGACTGGACGCAGGCCCAGGCCTCGCAGCGCCCGTCGACGATGCGCACGGTCGCGGCCGGCGGCTCCATCGGGGCCTGGGTGAGGTGGGGGATATAATAGTCCGCCTCGAGCCGCCGCTGAGCCTTGGCCATGGCGGCATCGACGTCGCCGGCATTGCGCACGACCTTGCCCGGTTTGGCCGCGGCGGCGGTGAGGGTCTGGCGATAATTGTCCGAGGAATAGGCGGCGTTCGGGCCGTCGTCCCAGGTGATCTTCAGCTTGTCGCGCCCCTGGATCGCGGCCCAGGTGTTGCGGGCGATCACGGCGACCCCGCCCAGCGGCTGGAACTCGGACGGGATCGGCGTCGGATCGATCGTCACCACCTTGACGACACCGGGCACCGCCAGGGCTTCCGTGGCGTCGAAGGTCGCGACCTTGCCGCCATAGACGGGCGGCCGGGCGACGACGGCATAGAGCATGCCCGGCAGGCGCGTGTCGATGCCATAGCGCCCCTTGCCGGTGGTCAGGTCGAGATTGTCGATGAGGCCGATCTCGCCCTTGCCGATATAGCGGAAGCGCGCGGCGTCCTTGAGCTTGATCGCGCCGCGGGCAGGGGTCGGCAAGGCGGCCGCCGCCTTCGCCAGCGCGCCATAGCCGAGGCGTCGGCCCGACGCCTTGTGGACGACCTCGTGGTTCTCGGCGGCGACCTCGCCGGCCGGCACGCCCCACTGGGCGGCAGCGGCCTGTTCGAGCATCGTGCGCGCCGCCGCGCCGCACAGCCGCATCGGCATGAAGAAGTGGCGCAGCGAGCGCGAGCCGTCGGTGTCCTGGTTGCCGTAGCGAGGTTCGTCGCCGACGGCCTGGACCACCTTCACCTTGGCCCAGTCGGCCTCCAGTTCGTCGGCGATCACCATGGGGATCGAGGTGCGCACGCCCTGACCCATTTCCTGGCGGCTGCAGGTAACGGTGACCGTGCCGTCCTCGGCGATGGCGAGGAAGATCTTGGGATCGTCGCGCAGGCCGTTCGGCATGCCCTCGCCACCGAATTTCGGCTGGGCCTGGGCGCCTGCCGGGCGTCCGAGAGCCAGCACGAAGGCGCCGGCGCCAAGGCCGGCCAGGGCGCTGCGGCGGCTGATATTGACGATGCCGGTTGAAAAGGCGGGATCGTGGATCATGGCTTGGCCCCCGTCGTCGCGGCCTGCTTGATGGCGGCGCGGATGCGGGGATAGGTGCCGCATCGACAGATATTGCCGCTCATGGCGGAATCGATGTCCTGGTCCGTCGGACGCGGCGTCTCCTTCAGCAGCGAGGCCGCCTGCATGATCTGGCCGCTCTGGCAGTAGCCGCACTGCGCGACGTTCAGCGCGCGCCAGGCGAGCTGCACCGGATGGTTGCCGTCGGGCGACAGGCCCTCGATGGTCGTGACCGTCCGCCCGTCGGCATCGCCCAGCGTCGTCTGGCAGCTGCGGACCGCCGTGCCGTCGAGATGCACGGTGCAGGCGCCGCAGAGCGCCTGGCCGCAACCGAACTTGGTGCCGGTCAGGCCTAGTTCGTCGCGCAGATACCAGAGCAGGGGCATGGCCGGGTCGCCGTCGTAGCGGCGCTCCTCGGCATTGACACGCAGCGTCACCATAGCGGGGATCCTCCCTGGATTGGCCGGACAGAAGGCAGGTCGCAGCGCCGTGGCGCTGAAAGGCAAGGGGACGTCTTTTTTGTCGGCGGATCGCGGCGGCGACGGTCGTCGCCACCGGCGTCCGGGGGCTGCTGAAGCAAGGCTGATAGGCTAACCTCGGCGATGCTACGTCGCAGGATCGGCCAAGGCAACGCGCAGCCTCCGCCGGAGCCGGCAGCCAGCCGATCACAATATCGGGCGCACTGGCCGCAGGCGTCGCCGCCGACCATCTGAGAGAGAACAGCCCCTGCAGCGGAGACCGTCATGACCTTGTCGAGCTCGGACCTGATCGCCACGGAACTGCGGCTCGGAGCCCACAACTACCAGCCGCTCGACGTCGTGCTGGCGCGCGGCGAGGGGGTCTATGTCTACGATGTCGATGGCCGGCGCTATCTCGACTGCCTGTCGGCCTATTCGGCGGTCAACCAGGGCCATTGCCACCCGAAGATCCTCGCCGCCATGGTCGATCAGGCTCAGCGGCTGACGCTGACGTCGCGGGCGTTCCGCAACGATCAGCTGGCCCTGTTCTACGAGGAGCTCGCCGCGCTGACCGGCTCGCACAAGATCCTGCCGATGAACAGCGGTGCGGAAGCGGTCGAGACGGCGATCAAGGCGGTGCGCAAATGGGGCTACGAGGTCAAGGGCGTGCCGGCCGGTGCCGCCGAGATCATCGTCTGCGCCAACAATTTCCACGGACGGACGATCGGCATCGTCGGCTTCTCGACGGATCCGACCGCGCATGGCGGCTTCGGGCCATTCGCGCCGGGCTTCCGGATCATCCCCTTCGGCGATGCCGGGGCCCTCGAGCGGGCGATCGGCCCGAACACGGTCGGGTTCCTGGTCGAGCCGATCCAGGGCGAGGCCGGCGTGATCATTCCGCCGGCGGGCTATTTCGCCCGCGTGCGCGAGCTCTGCACGGCGCACAATGTCGTGCTGATCCTCGACGAGATCCAGACCGGGCTCGGCCGCACCGGCCGGCTGCTCGCCGAGCAGCACGAGGGCATCGAGGCCGACGTGACGCTGATCGGCAAGGCGCTGTCGGGCGGCTTCTATCCCGTCTCGGCGGTGCTCTCCAACTCGGAGGTTCTGGGCGTGCTGAAGCCCGGCCAGCACGGCTCCACCTTCGGCGGCAATCCGCTTGCCTGCGCGGTGGCCAGGGCCGCCGTCCGCGTGCTCACCGAGGAGGGCATGATCGACAATGCCGCCGCCCAGGGCGCCTACATGCAGGCGGGCCTTGCGGCGATCCGCTCCAATGTCGTCCGTGAGGTGCGCGGCCGGGGGCTGATGCTGGCGGTCGAGCTGCACCCGGAAGCGGGCGGCGCGCACCGCTTCTGCGACCTGCTCAAGGAGCGTGGCGTCCTCGCCAAGGACACGCACCGCGATACCATCCGCATTGCCCCGCCGCTGATCATCGCCCGCGACCAGGCCGACTGGGCGCTGGAGCAGTTCGCGGCCGTGCTGACGACGGCGGGCTGACGGCGCTCCCCGGTCAGGGCGAGGCGGTGACCAGGAAGGCCGCGAGCGCGGCGCGATCCTCCGCGCGGGCAAGGCCGGGCGGGCTCATCCAGGTGCCGGGAAACATCGCTTCGGGGTCGGCGAGAAAGGTTTCCAGCCTGTCCTTATCCCAGCGCAGGCCCGCCGCGCGCGCCGCCTTCAGCGCGGGCGAATAGTCGAAGCCCGGATCGGAGCCGACCAGACGGCCGCCGAGCCCGGCAAGGTTCGGCCCGGCCGTTCCGGCTGCGCCGGGCGCTTGGCTGTGGCAGGCGCTGCAGGCTTCGAACAGCGCCGCGCCGCGGCCGGGCTCCTGCGCCATGGCCGGCACGAGGACGGCCCGGCCGGTCAACGCAAAGGCAAGAGCCGCCCGGATCATGTCTTAAGCGGCCGTCCGCGTCTGGATCCGCACGAGCCGGTTCTGCCCGGATTCTCCGCCCCAGGCCTCGCCCGGCCGGCCGTCCATCTGGCGCACATTGGCACCAGCCCGGTCGCTCGGGAAGCTGGTGAAGGTTTCGGTCGCAGGATCGAAGCGGACGATGGCATTGGCCGAAAAATCGGTCAGCCAGACCTTGTCCCGATCGTCGACATAGACCGAATAGGTGCGCGGCCGCTCGCCCGGCAGCTTCCAGGTCGCCCAGGTCTTCGCCACCGTGTCATAGGCGGAGACATTGCCGGAATTCCATTCGCTGACCCAGACGCGGTTGCGGCTGTCGGCCCATACCCGCCGGGCCCCCTGGTTGGCGGTGGGCGGCTCCACCACCTCGACCGCGGTCGTCGTCGTGTCGATCCGGCCGATATAGCTGCCGGCGAGCGAGGCGAACCAGATCTCGCCCGACGGCGTGCGGGTCATGCCGTAGGGCCCCCGCCCGCGCGGCGCGTCGAACACGTCCATGCGTGCTGTCTTCGGATCGAACCGGCCATAGATGCCGTTCTGGCCGGTGAACCAGAGCGTGCCCGCTCCGTCGAACACGGCGGTGTTGAGATTGGCATTGGCGCGCGCCGCCGGCAGGCGGAACAGGTCGACCTTCAGCGAGACCGGGTCGACCCGGGCAATGGCATTCTGCCCACCCTCGGTGATCCAGGCTGCGCCCTCGGCGTCGGTGATGACGCCGTGCGGAGCCGCGCCTTCGCCGAGCGGGATGACCTTGAGGCTGCCGTCGGCCGGGTCGAACAGGCCGAGCGTGCCGTTGCGCTGGCCATTGACCCAGACGCGTCCATGGCGCGCGGCCGTGACGTCGCGCGAGCCCTTGATGGCGGGAATATCGAAATAGGTGACCGTGAATGGCGCTTCCTGCGCCGCTGCCCGCCGCGTGACGACGAGCGGGGCGGCGAGGGCGACAAGGCCGAACTGCAGCAACGACCGGCGATGCATGACGCGTCTCCTCGGGCGGTTGAGCCTTGGGAGGCACGATAGGGCTTCGAGCGCGGCTGTAAATCCACAGCCGCGTGAACGTTCGCTCAGGTCGCGGCAACCTCTTTTGCTTCCGCCGCCGGGGCGGGCGCCAGCGGCGGGCTGTGAATGCCGAACGTATTGCGGATGATATCGACGAACTCGGCATGCGGCTGGGGCCGGCCGAGCAGGTAGCCCTGGGCCTCGTCGCAGCCTTCGACATGCAACAGCGACAACTGGTCCTGGGTCTCGACGCCCTCCGCCAGCACCGGCACCTCCAGGCTGCGGCCGAGCGCGAGGATCGCGCGGATGATCGCCTTGGCCTGCGGGCTCGTCTCTACCTCGGTCATGAAGGTGCGGTCGAGCTTGATCTTGTCGAACGGGAAGGAGCGCAGGGTGTCGAGCGACGAATAGCCCGTGCCGAAATCGTCGATGGCGATGGTCACGCCGAGCGCCTTGATCTGGCGCAGCACGTGCAGGGCCCGAACCTTGTCGGCGATGATGGTCGTCTCGGTGATTTCCAGTTCCAGGAGATGCGGCTTCAGGCCGGTATCGTCGAGCACCTGGCGCACCAGGGCGACGAGGTCGACATGACCGATCTGCACCGGCGACAGGTTCACTGCGATCTTGCATGGGTGCAGCCAGGTGGCGGCTTCGGCGCAGGCCGTGCGCAGGACCCATTCTCCGAGCGGCACGATGGCGCCGCATTCCTCGGCGATCGGGATGAATTCGCTCGGTGGCACCGTGCCCCGTTCGGGATGATGCCAGCGCAGCAGGACCTCGTAGCCGACGGTCTTGCCGGTCGAAACCGACTTCTGCACCTGGTAGGCGAGGCTGAACTGGTTGCGCTCGAGGCCGAGCCAGAGGTCCTTGGCGAGCGCCCGGCGCGAGCGTGCGGCCTCGTCCATGCGCGCTTCGTAATAGCAGATCGCCTGGTTGACCCCGCTCTTCGCACGGTACATGGCGAGGTCGGCATTGTTGACCAGGATCTCGCGCGCCGTGCCGTCGTCAGGGAAGAGCGCGACGCCGATGCTGGCGCCCGGCACGATGTCGAATTCGGCGCGGGTGATGTGGCTGAACAGGCAGCGTTCGAGCCGCTCGAGGAAATCGACGAGGTCCGCCTGGTAGCGGTAGGTCTTCACCGCCGCGAACTCGTCGCCGCCGAAGCGGGCGACGAATTCGCCCTCGCCGAGGGCCTCCTGCATGCGCAGCGACAGGATCTGCAGCACCTCGTCGCCGGTCGCGTGGCCGTGGATGTCGTTGATCTCCTTGAAGCGGTCGAGGTCGATGCCGACCACCGCCGCCTTCTCACCGGCCCGGGCGGCCCGTTCCAGCTCCTGGTCCAGATGATCGTTGAAATAGGCGCGGTTCGGCAGGCCGGTCAGCGCGTCGTGGCGCGCCATATGGGCGATCTTCTGCTCGGAGCGGCGGCGATCGGTGATGTCCTCGAAGGTGGTGACGAACGAGCCGTCGGCCGCGGTGCGATGCGCGATCGAGATGGACCGTCCTGTGCCGAACTCCTCCACCACCGCATGGCCGTTGCGGCTCGCGATCAGGTCGCGGTGGCGCAGATACATGCGCTGTGCCTCCTCGGCGCTGCCGCCCGAGGCGCCGACGATCCGCTCCAGCAGGTCGCGGAACGACGTGCCGGTCGCAAGATCGCCGGCGGCGAGGCCGAACAGCTCGGCGAGCCGGCCGTTGGTCAGGACCAGCTCGCCGGCCGGCGCGAACAGACAGAGACCCTGGCTCATGTTGGACAGCGCGAGATCCAGCGTGCGGCTGACCTCGCGGATGCGGTCTGCGTCGGCCTTCTCGCGCGTGCAGTCGCGGATGATCTGGGCGAAGCCGACGAAGTCACCGGTATCGTCGCGAATGGCGTCGATGGCGATATGGGCCCAGAAGCGCGAGCCGTCCTTGCGCAGGCGCCAGCCTTCCTCCTCGTGTCGGCCGGTGGTCGCGGCCGTGGCGAGCGCAGCCTCGGGAGCCTCGGCGGTGCGGTCGGCAGCCGTGTAGAAGCGCGAGATATGGGCGCCGACAATGTCGTCCGCTGCATGGCCCAGCATGCGCTGGGCGCCGCCGTTCCAGTTGGCGACGCAGCCTTTGCGGTCGATCATGAAGATCGCATAGTCGTTGACGCCGTCGACGAGCAGGCCGAACCGTCTTTCGCTCGCCTGCCGCTCGGCCAGCGCCAGCCGGGCGATGCGCGCGACGACGAGCGCACCGCCGATGAGGGCGATCGCCGCGACCGCCAGTGAGTAGGCCATGGTCTGCGGATCGACGATCGAGGCGGCGATGTTGCGGCCGGGGTCCGGAACCACGGTGACCGCGCCCATCGCCGTGAAATGCATGAGGCAGATGGCCAGCGTCATCAGCAGCGTCGCGGCGAGGTCGCCGCCGCTGCCCCGATGCCGGCGCGCCACCATCAGCGCCAGCGCGCCGAACAGCGCGGCGAGCGTCAGCGACGCCGCGACCAGGTCGGGCGCCCAGACGATCCGCGCCGGCATTTCCAGTGCTGCCATGCCGAGATAGTGCATGGTGCTGACGCCGATGCCGACCAGGGCGCCGCCGGCCGGCGCGGCATATCGCGTCCGCCAGCCGAGCGCCAGCGCGAGGCCGCTCATGGTCAGGACGATGGCGACCGCGAGCGAGAGGACTGTCAGGCCGAGATCGTAGCCGGCGACGACGCCCGGATCGTAGGCCAGCATGGCGACGAAATGAGTCGACCAGATGCCGAAGCCCGCGGCACAGCCGGCAACCGCGATCCAGACCAGCCGCTGCCCCCGCTTGGCGCCGGCCGCCTGGCGGCCGGTGGCGATGAAACAGTAGCTGGAAATGAAGCAGATGGTCGCGGCAACGGCGACCAGCGACCAGTTGTGGTCGTAGGCAAGGCAGGACAGGACGCGGAACATTGCCACCCTCAGCTCAATGTTCGCTCCGTAAGGTAAGGTTCCTAACGAACCGTGTTTCCGTGCCGCGAAATGTGGGTGCTTTCCCGTGTAGGGAAGGTGGTCGGGGCGGGGCGTATTCTTGCCGCGGCCGGCAAGCGTGACGCATTGACAGCGGGCGCTTCCTGACTAGGGTGCGCGCTCCCTATCGTTTGCAACCCCAGAGGACAGCGCCATGCGTGCCGACATCGTCGCCAGCGCCGAGGCCATCAAGGAGTCGGTCGGACTCCTGAGGAGGCATCTTTGACTGGGATGTCGCCCAGAAACGCCTTGCGGAGCTGAACGCTCTCGCCGAGAGCAACGATCTCTGGAATGACCCTGACCGGGCCCAGAAGGTCATGCAGGAGCGCAATGCGCTCGACGGGCGGATGACCGCGCTGACGACGATCGAGCGCGATCTTTCCGACAATCTGGAGCTCGCCGAGCTCGCCGAGGCGGAAGACGACGCGGCGACGCTGGAGGAGGCCGCCAAGGCGCTTGCCGACACCAGCGCCAAGGCGCAGCGTCTGCAGCTCGAGGCGCTCCTGTCGGGCGAGGCCGACGCCAACGACACCTACCTGGAAATCCATGCCGGCTCGGGCGGTACCGAGAGCCAGGACTGGGCGCTCATGCTCATGCGCATGTATACGCGCTGGGCCGAGCGGCGCGGCTTCAAGGTCGAGGTGGTCGAAGAAAGCGAAGGCGAAGAGGCCGGCATCAAGTCGACCACGCTCCTGATCAAGGGGCACAATGCCTATGGCTGGCTGAAGACCGAAGCGGGCGTGCACCGCCTGGTGCGTATCTCGCCCTTCGATTCGAATGCCCGCCGGCACACCTCCTTCGCGGCGGCGACGGTCTATCCGGTCATCGACGACAAGATCGACATCCAGATCAACGAGGCCGACGTGCGCGTCGACACGATGCGGTCGGGCGGCGCGGGCGGCCAGCACGTCAACAAGACCGAATCGGCGGTTCGGCTTGTGCACAATCCGACCGGCATCATGGTGGTGAGCCAGGGCTCGCGCTCGCAGCACGCCAACCGGGCCGTGGCCTGGCAGATGCTGCGCGCCAAGCTCTACGAGCGCGAGCTGAAGATCCGCGAGGAGGCGGCCGCGGCCGATTTCTCCGCCAAGACCGATATCGGCTGGGGTCACCAGATCCGCTCCTACGTGCTGCAGCCCTATCAGCTCGTGAAGGACCTGCGCACCGGCAAGACCTCGGGCGTGCCGTCCGAGGTGCTCGACGGCGACCTCGACGGCTTCATGGAAGCGACGCTCGCCATGCGCGCCTATGGGACCAAGGCCGGCGACACCGACGACGTCGAATGAGGCTCGCCGGCCCCGCCGCACGCGGGACCGGCCGCCCCTCGCGCGACGTTCGGATCAGCGCCTGAACCGCAGGTCCGAGCCTGCGGCGATCCATGCCGCCTCCATGACGTCGAGGTCGGTGCAGCCCGACGGGTTCGCCCGCGTCGGCGCCCAGCCTTTGCGGGCGCCGAAATGCTCGCGCCAGAGCCCGAGCAGCCTTTCGAGCTCGCCGAGCGGGGCGCCATGATCGTCGACCCGGATGTCGAGATCGGGGAAGTCCTCGGTCGTGACGAGCTTCATGGCCGCCGACTGCCGGCCGCGCCGGTCGCCGCCGGCGGCTTCGCCGGCCTGCATGGCCGCCATCAGCCGTTCCGGCAGGGCGAGCCCGCGCGATGCCGCGAAAGCATCGAAACAATCGGCGACGACGGCTGCGCCGGCGAGCATGTTGCCGGCGACCGAGACGTGCGCCGCTGTGCGCTCGCCGCACCATTCGACGCAATGGCGGCCGGTGAAGGCGGCGGCACGCCCCTGGGCGTCGACCGCATGGACCTGGCGCAGGCCGCGCCCGTCATCGCGGCCGAGCGCCCGCTCGATCGCCTCGGCCGGGTCGAGCCCGGCTTCGAGCCCGTCGAGCACCGCGGGCCCCAGATAGCGGTTGGTCATCGACTGGGTCGAGACGGCGCCGACACCGGCCCGCACGAAAGGGCAGCTCGCCCCGACGGCGAGGGAGCGGGTCGCCACCGCGACGGCGAAGGCGCCGCTGTCCGGATCGTGGGCAACGATCGACCAGGTCATCCTGCGTCCTCCTAGCGCTTTTCGACGTTCCACAGCGCCAGGTTGGAAGCGGCGAGCAGGCCCGAAATGTTGCGGCGATAGGCTGTCGGCTGGAGATATTGGCCGAGCTGGACGTGGGTGGGATAGACGGCGGCCCGCCGCTGCACCGCTTCGGCGAGCGCCTTCTGTTTCTCCGGGTCGGCCTCGCGGGCAAAGGCGTCGCGCAGCCGCTGCAACTCGGCATCGCAGGGCCAGCCGAAGGTGGCCCGCTCGCAGGAGGCGTTCAGGAAGGCGGTCGCGGCCGGATCGAGCACGTCGATCGACCCCCAGGAGGTGAGGAAGATGCTCCAGCCGCCGGCGGCGGGCGCGTCCTTCCGGGCCCGCCGCGTGACCAGCGTCTGCCAGTCCATCGCCTGCAGGTCGACCCTGAAGCCCGCCCGTTCCATCAGGGCCTTGGCGACCGGCGCGAGATTGGCGAGCGAGGCGACGTCGGTCGACTGCATGAGCACGACCGGCGTGCCGTCATAGCCGGCCTCCTGCAAGAGGGCACGGGCCCGGGCGAAATTGCTTTCCAGCCGATCCTCGAAGCCGGCCGTGGTCGCCAGCGGCGAGCCGCACGGAAACAGCGACTTGCAGGTGACGAAATAGCGGGCATCGCCGATCGTCGCCTCCAGGAAGTCGCGCTGGTTCAGCGCATGGACGACGGCCTGGCGAATGCGCGGGTCGTCGAACGGCTTGTGCAGCACATTGAAGCGCAGCGCATACTGGCGGCCCATCGGCGCCAGCACCTTGAGCGCGACGTTCGGGTCCTTTTCCAGCAATGGCAGGAGATCGTGCGGCGGCGCCTCGACGATGTCGATCTCGCCCTGCAGCAGCGCGCTGACCTGGGTTTGGGCATCCGAGATCCAGATCCACTCGACCCGGTCGACCCTCACCACCTTGCCCCCGGCCATGCCGGACGGCGGTTCGGCGCGCGGACGATAGCGCGGATTGCGGATGTAGACCGCCCGTTCGCCCGGCTTCCACTGGTCCCGCACGAAGATGAACGGACCGGAGCCGATCGTTTCGGTAATCTGCGTGTTGGGATCGGTCTCGGCGATCCGCTTCGGCATCATGAACGGCACGCTCGAGGAGACCTTGCCGAGCGTCGACAGCACCAGCCCATAGGGCTCCTTCAGCCGGAGCGTGAAGGTCTTCGCATCGACCGCGGCGAGTTCGGCCGTCTTTTCCATGAGCGTCTGGCCGAGGCCGTCGCGGGCGCCCCAGCGCCGGAGCGAGGCGACGCAGTCCTCCGCCGTGACCGGCTGGCCGTCATGCCATTCGAGGCCGTCGCGCAAGGTGAAGGTGTAGGTCAGCTTGTCGTCGCTGACGCTCCAGCGATCGACCATTTGCGGGCGCACGCTCATGGTCTCGTCGAGCGCGAACAGCGTGTCGTAGACCATGAAGCCGTGGTAGGTCGTGATCAGCGCCGTGGTCCAGATCGGATCGACGATCTTGAGATCGGAATGGAGCGCGATCCGGAGCGTGGACTGGGCGGCCGCCATGCGCGGAGCCATGGCGAGCAGCAGGCCCGCGACCATGGCGAGATTGGCCGCCCAGCATCGGACGAAGCCGCACCAATGCATCGAAAAGGAGAGGCGCGGGCCGTGCCCGCTCGCAGAACCGACATCAGGCATGGTCTTCCCCCGCTTTTTTGGCCCGTGCGGGCCGTGATGCGCCGGCGGGCAGGCGCCGACGTTAGCGAGGGGAGGTCCCGACGGCAACGCGCCGCGACGAGCGCGCGACGGACCGAAGCGGGCGAGGCCTTGGAGCGGCCGGAATTACTCGGCGCTTGCGAGGCGCAGCCCGGCCCGCAGGAACTTGAGCGGGTCGACCGGCTCGCCGTTGACGCGGGTCTCGTAGTGCAGGTGCGGGCCGGTCGAGCGCCCGGTCGAGCCGACCCGGCCGACGCGTTGATTGACCGTGACCGTGTCGCCGACGCTGACGTCGATGCGCGAGAGATGGGCATAGCGCGTGGCGATGCCATTGCCGTGGTCGACCTCGACCATCAGGCCATAGCCGCCCATGGAGCCGGCATGGGTGACCTTGCCGGCGGCCGTGGCGCGCGCCGGCTCGCCGGTCGCCGCGCGGAAATCGATGCCGGAATGCAGCGCCCATGTGCGCAGGAACGGATCGAGCCGCGGCCCGAAGCCGGAGGACTGTTCGAGATCGCCGGCATGGGGCCGGCCGAGCGGAATGCTGGCGGCGAGCTGGTTCAGCCGCTCATGATCGCGCATCACCGCCTGCAGCCGGACGACCTGCCGCTCGAACGGCGTGCCGGTGGCGGTCGGCGGCGCGATCGGCAGATAGGGGCCGCCGGTGCCGCCGGCGGCGCGTGCGGCCGGCGCGGCCAGCCGGCCCTGGTCCAGGCCGAGATCGGCGAGAACGGTGCGGATCCGGCGGGCCTGCCGCTCGGTGCGCGTTTCCAGCGTCTGCAGCTCGGCCTGCTGGGCGAGCTCGATCTGCTCGAGCGAGCGCTCGACCTTGGCCATGGCGGCATCGCGCCCGGCGCTGGTGCTGGCCATGGCGGCGGCCGGAATGGGCGCCGATGCGGCCGCGATCTCGAACGGCTGCGGCCGGGATTCGAGCCGGGACTGCCGCTCGACCGGCGGGGCGAGGCGCAAGGTGTCGCCGGCAGGCAGCGGCCGGGCCTCGGGCAGGGGCGGCGACAGCGGCACCGTGCCGGCGGATGGGCGCGGCCGGACCGGGGCCGAGGCGGAGATCGCCTGCACGATCGACTGGCGGCTTTCCAGAAGCGACTGGCGCTCGACGATCTGCTCGATGCGGCGCTCGACCTCGCTCTGGTCGACGAGCTGGCGGCTGGTGAAGCGGTCGAGCTGGCCTTTGAGCTCGCGGATCCGGTCCTCGTAGGCATATTGCATGGCCGCCTGGCGGTTCATCAGGCCCCCGAGGATGTCGTCCTTGAAGACCAGGTAGCTGGCGGTGGCCGCGCCCCAGACCCCGAGCGCCAGAGTCAGCGCGCTCAGCGAGCCGCAGGCGAGATAGGAGAGGGAGGCAGTCTTCAGGCCGCTGCGCCCGCGCCAGACGAAGGTGACGGCGCCTTTCGGGATGGCGGCCCGCCGCTGTGCGTCGGGTGCGGCCTGCGCGTGGTCGATACGGCTGCTCTGTGACATAGGCGAACGATTCCGTACGCGAACGAGACGAGCCATTACCGCCGATTAAGGTTAACGAACCGTACAAATCACGGCGCTGCCCTGCTGTTTCCCGGCCCCGCGAGGCGAAAAAGGCCTGCGAAAACAAGAAGGGCCGGCATCGGGCCGGCCCTTCGTGGCGTTGGTCACGGCATCGCTCAGCGCGCCGGCAGGATCGTTGCGCGGCAGGAGCCGAAGCCGATCGACGCGAAGCCACCCCGGCGCGCCCGCGCGGTGAAGATCACCTCGTCGCCGTCGGCCAGGAAGCGTCGCTCCTCGCCGGACGCGAGGCGGATCGGCTCGCGGCCGCCGTCGGTCGTTTCCAGGATGCTGCCGCTCGCCCCGCGGGTCGGCCCCGAGATCGTGCCGGAGCCGAGGAGGTCGCCCGGCTGCAGATTGCAGCCGCCGCTGGTGTGATGGGCGATCATCTGCGCGACCGTCCAGTACATGTGGCGCGTGTTCGAGAGCGCGAGACGATGCGGCGGCAGGCCCTTGTCCTTCAGGCCCTCGGTGCTGATCAGCACTTCGAGCTCGATATCGAACGCACCGGCCGCCGCGTCGCCCGCATCGGTGAGATAGGGCAGGGGCGCCGGGTCGCCGGCCGGACGCGGCGGCTGCGCCATGCGGAACGGCGCCAACGCCTCGGGCGTGATCACCCAGGGCGAGATGGAGCTTGCGAAGTTCTTGGCGAGGAACGGGCCGAGCGGCTGGTATTCCCAGGCCTGGATATCGCGGGCGGACCAGTCGTTGAGGAGGCAGAAGCCGGCGACGTGATCGCCGGCGCTGCCGACGGGCACCGGCTCGCCGAGGTCGTTGCCCGTTCCGATCCAGACGCCGAGCTCGAGCTCGTAGTCGAGCCGCTGGCTCGGCCCGAAGACCGGCGCCGTGGCGCCCGGCGGCATGATCTGGCCCTTCGGCCGGCGCACCGGCACCCCCGAGGCGACGATCGAGGAGGCCCGGCCGTGATAGCCGATCGGCACGTGCTTGTAGTTCGGCAGCAGCGGATTGTCGGGCCGGAACAGCTTGCCGACATGGGTCGCGTGATGAATGCCGACATAGAAGTCGGTGTAGTCGCCGATCCGGGCCGGCCGATGCAGCGCGACGGTGGCGGCGGCCTGCAGCAGGCCCTCGGCCTTGGACCGGTCCGGACTGTCGGCGCTCAGGATCTCCGACAGGCGCCGGCGCAGGGCCTGGCGCGGGCCGCGGCCGAGCGCAAACAGCGCATTGAGGTCGCTGCCATTGGCCGCCTGCGCCGCCTCCTCGGCGTCGCCGGCGAACAGCCCGGCGGCGAGCGCCGCCGGCAGGTCCAGGATCTCGTCGCCGATGGCGACGCCCGCGCGGGGCGCGCCGCCCGGCGGGCTGAATATGCCGAGCGGCAGGTTCTGGATCGGGAAGTCGGCATGGCCGTTGGCCGATGCGACCCAGCTCGTGCGGGCTGGATCGTGGCTTTGGTCGAGATCGGCCGGGAGCTGTGCGGGCATCTGTGAACTCACGGACGGCTGGGGTCGAAATGTTTGGTCAGCTTGTGACCGTAGCCGCCATAGTCCTGCTGCAGGGCGCCGGAATTGGCCGCGAAGGCGCTGACGCGCTGCGGGAACCGCGTCTCGAACATGAAGGCCAGCGTGTTCTCCAGCTTGTGCGGCTTCAGTTCCGCGTTGCTCGCCCGCTCGAAGGCGTCGCGGTCCGGCCCATGCGGCAGCATGGTGTTGTGCAGCGACGCGCCGCCCGGCACGAAGCCGCCGCCGGTCTTGGCGTCGTACTGCCCGTAGACCAGCCCCATGAACTCGCTCATCACGTTCATGTGGTACCAGGGCGGCCGGAACGTGTTCTCGGCCACCAGCCAGCGGTCGGAGAACAGCACGAAATCGATATTGGCCGTGCCCGGCGTCTCCGAGGGCGAGGTGAGCACCGTGAAGATCGACGGGTCGGCATGGTCGAACAGCACCGGGCCGACCGGCGAGTAGCGGCGGAGGTCATACTTGTAGGGTGCGTAGTTGCCATGCCAGGCGACGACGTCGAGCGGCGACTGGCCGATATCGGCGGCCCACAGGTTGCCGCCCCATTTGACATACAGGCGGGAGGGCACCTCGCGGTCCTCGTAGGCCGCGACGGGGGTGAGGAAATCGCGCGGATTAGCCATGCAGTTGGCGCCGATCGGACCGCGCTCCGGCATGGTGAAGGCGCCGCCATAGTTCTCGCAGATATAGCCGCGGGCGGGGCCGTCCTTCAGTTCGACGCGGATCTTGACGCCGCGCGGGATGATCGCGATCTCGCCCGGCTCGATGTCGATGATGCCGAACTCGGTCGCAAGGCGCAGCGAGCCCTGCTGCGGCACGAACAGCATCTCGCCGTCGCAATTGTAGAAATATTCGTCCGCCATCGAGCGGGTGATCAGATAGACATGCGCGCCCATGCCGGCCTGCGCGCCGGCATCGCCGGCCGTGGTCAGCGTGCGCATGCCCTCGATGAAGCTGAGCGGTTCCGACGGAATTGGGATCGGGTCCCAGCGCAGCGGCGCGATCGGCATGTCGACTTCCGGCGCCGGTGCCGTCCGCCACAGGCCGATATCGACCTTCTTGAACTGACCCCAGTGCCCGACCGTCGGCCGGATCCGATAGAGCCACGACCGCTCGTTGGTGGTGCGCGGGGCGGTAAACGGGGAGCCGCTGAGCTGTTCGGCGTAGAGGCCGTAGGCGCATTGCTGCGGCGAGTTCCGCCCGAGCGGCAGCGCGCCGGGCAGCGCCTCCGTTTCGAAGCCGTTGCCGAAGCCGGACATGTAGCCGGCCTGGATGGCGCTCTCGGGGGCCGTTTGCCGGCCGGCGAGGGTCTGAGCGCTCTGGATGTTCATGTGCGCGTCCTCCGAAAAATCAGTTTCATATGTAACTAATAGTTCGTGCTCTGGCAATGCGGCGGAGCGCCCGCCGGCGAAAAGTTCGGCAGCGTCCGATGCCGGAGCGCGGGGCTACAGGTCCCGCGCGGCCGCCAGCACGTCCTCGGCATGGCCCTTGACCCGGACCTTCGGCCAGATCCGCGCGATCCGCCCGTCGGCGCCGATCAGCACGGTGGTCCTGATGATGCCCATGAAAGTATGGCCATACATGGATTTCTCGGCCCAGACGCCATAGGCCTCGAGCGTATCGAGCGTCTCGTCGGAGGCGAGCTGTACGGCGAGGCCGTGTTTGCTCTGGAACCTATCGATGGCCTTGATCGGGTCGTGCGAAATGCCGACGACCGTGGTGCCGGCCTTGTCGAATTCGCCCTTCAGGCGGGTGAAGTCCTGGGCTTCGAGCGTACAGGCCTCGGTATTGGCCTTGGGGTAGAAATAGACGACGACCTTGCGGCCGCGCAGGCCCGAGAGGCTGATAGTGCCGCCATGGGCCGTGGGCAGCGTGAAATCCGGGGCGGGATCGCCGGGCGCAAGCGCCATGATGCCTTCCTTTTGTCTGGTTTATGGGCGAATTTGAGCGACAAGGTTCCGAGGCGCCCCGTCCGAGCCCGAAAACCGACCCTTGGCAAGGCCGAGGGTTGCCGCTGGCCGACGAATGGGTGAAGGACCGATTGCCTCTGGTCCGCGCTTGCGATTCGTGGCCAAGGTTCGGTTAACAAGCCGTGGGCAGAATGAAGCATCCGGCGCGCCCGCGCCATATCTGACACGCGCCTCTGTGGCGGCAGCAGCGAGGGACGAGGCGGAATGGACATTGGCGCCGAACACGGCCGCCCCTGCGCGCCCGCACCGACCCGGCCGGGTCGGTTCGCCGCCTTGTGGGAGAACCGGCGTGTTCCGCCGTTCCTGACCTGCTGGCTGCAGCGCCGCTGGTGGTCCTGGCGCCGTGGTGTCGTCGCCGCCGTCGCCGCTCTCTTCCTGGCGGTCGCCGCGCCCTGCGCCTATCTCACCTGGCAGATCAGCCGCGGCGGAACGGTCGCGCTCGACCTTCTCACGCCCTGGATCGCCAGCTCGCTGTCGAGCCAGCTCGGCGACGGCCGCTCGGTCACCATCGGCTCGGCGGTGGCCGCGCGCGACGTGTCCGGCGGCGTCGAGGTGGAGGCCGAGAACGTCACCATTCACGACGCGGAGGGGCGGCGCATCATTTCCATGCCGCGTGTCGCGCTCGGGCTCGACGGCATGCCGCTGCTCGGCCGGCCATCGGTACGCCGCATCGATCTCGTCGGCGCTTCCGTCGCGCTGAAGCTCGGCGAGGACGGCCAGATCGCCTTTGCCGCCGGCGAATTCCGCACGTCCCCACTGCCGCCGGCGGCCGCTCCCGAGGCCGGCGGCGACCAGGCGCCGCAGGCCGAGATCCGCTCGAACCTCGCCGAACCCGACATGTCGCCGTTCCGGCGCCTCGGCATCTGGCTCGACCTGATGGAGAAATCCGGGCTCGACGGCCACCGCCTGATCGGCGTCGGCCTGCGCAATGGCACGGTCATCGTCGACGACGTGCGCTCCGGCAAGCGGTTCATCTTCGGCGGCATCGATTTCGACATGAAGGCGCCGGCCGCCGGCGGCCTCACCCTGTCGGTCGCCGCCTCCGGATCCGGCGCGCGCTGGAATTCGCAGGCTGCGATCACGCCGCGCGATGCCGAGGGCCGCCGCAAGATCGACCTCGTGGTGGCCGGACTGTCGCCGCGCGATCTCAGCCTCGCCCTGCAGAACCCCGAACTGTTCCACGCCGACACGCCGATCTCCGGTTCGCTGAAGGCCGAGCTCGATTCCTCGGGCGACCCCGCCCAGTTCGCCGGACGGGTGGCGCTGGGCGCCGGCACGGTCGGCGACGTCAGCAATCCCGAGATGCGCATCGCCATCGATCAGGCCGCCGCCGACGTACGCTGGCAGGCCGGCACGCGCGGCCTCAGCATCGAACGGGTGCATTTCTCCGCCGGGCAGAACCAGGGCGAGATGAACGGCACGGTCTGGACGCCGGCGGCGCGCGGCGAGCCGCTGGTCGTCGAGATCGCCAACGCCGCCACCGTCACGTCCCTGCTCAATCCGCAGGAGCCGCCGGTGCCGCTCGGCCTGACGCAGTCGCGCTTCGTCTATCAGCCGGACAGCCGGGTGCTGACCATCGAGCGGATGAACGTCAATCAGGGCGCGGCGACGGTCGCCAATGTCACCGGCCGGGCGACGCTCACCAGCGCCGCTCCGGCGATCTCGCTGCGCGTCGAGGCGCCGCGGCTGGCGCTGGCTGACGGGCTGAGGCTCTGGCCGCGCATCACCAATCCGCACGTGCGCGACTGGGTGGTCGACAACCTGTCCGGCGGCGTCGCCGAGGACACCATCGTGCGCATCGAGATCGCCGAGGGTCAGCTCGCCACCATGCCCATGCTGCTGGAGCCCGATGCGCTGCTGGTGCAGTCCAAGCTGCGCGGCACGGCGCTGCGCGTCCTGCCCAATCTGACGCCGCTGAAGGCGGCCGATATCGACGTCCTGGTCGACGGCCAGGCCACCCGCCTGAACGTGCAGCGCGGCATCCTGGAGCCGGCGCCCGGCAAGCGCCTGACGCTGAGCCAGGGCAGTTTCACGATTGCCGAGCACCGGGTGGCCGATCCGCGCTCGGCGAGCCGGTTCCGTCTCGAAGGGTCGGCGGAAGCGGCCTTCGCGCTGCTCGGGCAGGATGCGTTCAAGGGCGCGGCGACCGGTCCCGCCCTGCCGACCGGACCGGTGCGCGGCAATGTCGTGGCCAATGTCACCGTCAACGTGCCGATTTCGGACAAGCTGCAGCCGAGCCAGATCGATTATCGCGTCGACGCCGATTTCACCGCCTTTGCCGGCGACAAGGTGTTCGGCGAGATGCGCATCGAGAATGCGAGCTTCAAGGTGGTCACCACCCCGCGGGACTTCCTGCTGCGCGGCGACGGCCGGCTCGGCGGTGCCCAGGCGAATTTCGAATACCGCAAGCCGCGGCCCGATGCGAAGCCGGTCATCCGCCTCACGGCCACGCTCGACGATGCCGGCCGCAACCGCCTCGGCCTCAATATCGGCTCGCGCATCGTCGGCCCGACCCCGCTGAAGGTGACGACGGAGGGGGACGATTCCGGCCGCTATGCGGTGGAGGCTGATCTGACCCAGGCAACGCTCGCCGAGCTGCTGCCTGGCTGGAACAAGCCGCGCGGGCAGGCCGCCAAGGCGCGCTTCACCGCGATCGAAGGCGAGGGCGGCTGGCGGCTCGAGGATCTCGTGGTCGAGGGCCGGGGCGTCCTGGTGCGCGGCTCGGCGCTGCTCGACAACAGCGGCAGCCTCGTGTCCGGACTGTTCCCGGCCTACAACCTCTCGGACGGCGACCGCATCAATGTGCGGGTGGAGCGGGCCGGCAACGGCCACAAGGTGACCGTGCGTGGCGAGATGATGGACGCCCGCCAGCTGATCCGGCACATGCAGGATCCGACCCAGCTCGGCGGCACCAGCGCGTCCGCCGGCCAGGCGACCGAGCTCGATATCGACATGAAGACCGCCGCCATTGCCGGCGGCAACGGCGAGGTCATCAGGCAGTTCGAGATGCGGCTTGTGAAGCGTGGCGCCGAGATCCGCAATCTCACCGCCAGCGGCCGCGTCGGGCGGAACGCGCCCTTCGCCATCGGCACGCGCGGACAGGGCAGCGCCATGCGGCTCGCGGTCAGTTCGGGCGATGCCGGCGCGGTGCTGCGCTTCCTCGACCTCTGGACGACGATGCAGGGCGGCAGTCTCGCGCTGATCATGACGCCGCCGCGTCCGGACGGCACGATCCGCGACGGCAATGTCGAGATCACCAATTTCACCATCCGCGGCGACAGGGCCATTGCCGGCATGGTCGCCGCCGCCGGCGATCCGCGCGGCGGCCGCCGTGGGCCGCCGCCGCAAGCCAACGACGCCTTCGCGTTCTCGCGCCTGCGCGCGGCCTTCACCCGCACGGGCAGCAAGGTGGAGGTGAGCGACGGCCTTCTGTGGGGCGCGGCCATCGGTGCGACGGTCGAGGGCGAGGTCGACACCGCCCACGACCAGCTCAAGCTGCGCGGCACCTATGTGCCCGCCTATGCGCTGAACAATCTCTTTGCACGCATCCCGGTGCTCGGCGTCTTTCTCGGCGGCTCTCCGGACGAAGGCGTCTTCGGCATCACCTACGAGATCGCGGGTGCCTTCAACCAGCCGCGGCTGACGGTCAATCCGCTCTCGGCGGTCGCGCCGGGCTTCCTGCGCAAGATGTTCGAATTCCGCGGGCGCAGCGTCGTCAGGTCCGACGATCCGGCCACCGGCGGTCTTCGCTGAAGCCGAAAAGAGATCGCATATCAAAAGTTTAGCGAGCTTTCCGGACTCTTTTTCTCGACTGCCTCGAGATGAATCATCGGGTGAAGTCGATGGCGATCTTGCCGAGGCGTCCACCGCTTCGGGAAAGCCGTAGCTGGCGCCGATCACCGGCTCCAATCCGGACGCTTCGATCGCCTTCAGCATGGCCTCGAACTCGCGCACCGCCCCGACCGTGATGCCCTGCAGCCGGATGCGCCGCATGAACCGCCAGCGGCAGGTTGAGCGGCGCGATCGCGCCGGACGGCACGCCCACCAGCGAGATGACGCCGCCCGGGCGGACCGCGCGCAGGGCACCCTGCAGCGTTTCGGCGCCGCCCTCTCGATCACGTGGTCGATGCCGCCGGGGGCCAGCCGGCGAGCTTCCTCCGACCAGCGCGGCCGGGTGGCGTAGTTGATGATGTGGTCGGCGCCGAGCGCACGGGCCGCTTCGCCCTTGCGCTCGGAGGAGGTCGTCACGATGGCGGTGGCGCCGAAGAGCTTGGCGAACTGCAGGGCGAAGATGGCGACGCCGCCGGTGCCCTGGATGAGCACCGTGTCGCCCGCCTTGACGCCGCCATGGGTGGCGAGCGCCGACCAGGCGGCGAGGCCGCGCTGGGCAGGCTGGCCGCTGCCGATTCCATCGCTATCGCGACTTCGCCGGGGCCCGGCGGCGGCGCGGGGCGATCGTCAAAGGCGAGGCCGTCGAGCCCGAAGCGGTGGAGGACGAGCCGGCGCGTCAGCCGCGCTCGAAGCCGTGGCCGGCCATGGCCCAGGCCTTGAGGCCGCCGGCGAGATGCTGGCCATAGGGCAGGCCGTGGCCCTGCGCGATCTCGCTCGCCTGGATCGACCGGACGCCGCCGGCGCACATGAAGACGACGCGCTTGCCCTGCGGATCGGGGATCGCGGCCGGGTCGAACCGCGACAACGGCACGTTGACGGCCTCCGGAATGCGCGCCATGGCCAGCTCATGCGGCTCGCGCACGTCGACGAGCAGGATCTCGTCATTGGCGAGAGCGGCCGCGACCGCATCGGGGCTCAGGTCTTCGACTGTATAGGCCATGGATCTTCCCTTCGGTTCCGCCAAGATAGGCAGCCGTCGACGGCTTCGCGAGAGGGGCGAAGGGCGGAGGGGCAGGCGCCGGCCGCGGAGCGGGCCTTGCAACGAAGCGCGCCCGGGGCGCGCCGCGGCTCAAGCCCCGGCCAGCACGCCGCCGGTGACCGGCTCGCGCACGCCCGTCGTGGACGGGAAGGTCAATGGCAGTCCCGCCATCGAGCGCACGGCGAGGAAGGCGAAGGCCTGCGCCTCCAGGAAGTCCGACGACCAGCCGACCTGTTCGCCGGTCCTGACCTCGGCGCGGGTGTGGTAGGCGATGAGCCGCAGCAGCTCGGCATTGCGCGCGCCGCCGCCGCAGACGATCCAGAGCACCGGACGCTCGCGGACGAAATCGGCCGCCCTGGCGATCGAGCGGGCGGTGAAGGTGGTGAGCGTCGCCGCGCCGTCCTCGGTCGAGACATTGCCGACGATGCGATGGGCGAAGGCGTTGCGGTCGAGCGATTTCGGCGGCGACTTGGCGAAGAACGGATGCACCAGCAGCCAGGCGAGCAGGGCCTCGTCGCCGCGCCCGCGCGCCGCCATGACGCCGTTGTCGTCGAGGGGCTTGCCCGTGCGCTCGCGCATCCAGTCGTCGATCAGCGCGTTGCCGGGGCCGGTGTCGAAGGCGGTCAGCTCGTCGTTCGAGCCGATGAAGGTGACATTGGCGACACCGCCGACATTGACCACGGCGAGCGGCCGCGGCAGCTCCTTCTGGGTGGCGAGCGCGCGGTGGAACACCGGCACCAGCGGCGCGCCCTGGCCGCCGGCGGCAATGTCGGCCTGCCTGAGGTCGTAGACGACGGGAATGCCGAGCCGCTGCCGCAGCGCCAGGCCGTCGCCGATCTGCACGGTCATCTTCAGGTCCGGCCGATGGATGACGGTCTGGCCGTGGAAGCCGACGACGCCGATATCGGCCCGGCTCAGCCCGTGGGTCGCCAGGAATGCCTCCACCGCCTCGGCATGGGCGCGGGTGATCAGGTCCTCTGCCTTGGCAAGCAGGGGCGTGCGGGTCAGCCGGTCGTGCAGGGCCGCGCCTTCCTTCAGCGCCTCGCGCAGCAGGGCGCGCTCCTCGTCGCCGTAGGCGCGGTAGCCGGTCGGCCCGAAGCCCGAAATGCTGGTGCCGTCGGTGTCGATCAGAGCCACATCGACACCATCCATCGATGTCCCCGACATCAGGCCGATCGCGCGCATGGCTCTCCCGATCCAGACGACTCAAGAGGTGAAATCACCGGATGCCTCTGCTACACCGGCTGCCCGCCGGGCGCGAGGCCCGTCGTGCAGCCACCCCCTGTCTCGGAAAGATCATGACCGCTCCGACATCAGATTTCCTGCGCATTCTGCAAGAGCGCGGGTACATCCATCAGTCCTCCGACTTCGCCGGCATCGACGCCCTGGCGGCCAAGGGCGATGTGATCTGCTATGTCGGCTATGACTGCACCGCCCCCTCGCTGCATATCGGCCACCTCCTGTCGATCATGATGCTGCATTGGCTGCAGAAATCCGGCGGCGGCCGGCCGATCACCCTGATGGGCGGCGGCACGACCCGCGTCGGCGACCCCTCGGGCCGCGACGAGACGCGCAAGATCCTGTCGCTCGATGACATCGAGGCCAACAAGAACGCCATCAAGGGCGTGTTCTCGAAGTTCCTGACCTTCGGCGACGGCAAGACCGACGCGGTCATGGCCGACAATGCGGAATGGCTGACCAAGCTCAACTATATCGAAATGCTGCGCGACATCGGGCGGCACTTCTCGGTGAACCGCATGCTCAGCATGGATTCGGTCAAGCTCCGGCTCGACCGCGACCAGGAGCTGAGCTTCATCGAGTTCAACTACATGATCCTGCAGGCCTACGACTTCGTCGAGCTGGCCCGCCGCTACAACTGCAACCTGCAGATGGGCGGCTCGGATCAGTGGGGCAATATCGTCACCGGCATCGATCTCGGCCGCCGCATGGGCACGCACCAGCTCTATGCGCTGACCTGTCCGCTGCTGACCACGGCGTCCGGCGCCAAGATGGGCAAGACCGCCGCCGGCGCGGTCTGGCTCAATGCCGACATGCTCTCGGCCTATGACTACTGGCAGTTCTGGCGCAATACCGAGGATGCCGACGTCGAGCGCTTCCTGAAGCTGTTCACGACCCTGCCGCTCGGCGAGGTCGGACGGCTCGCCGCGCTCGGCGGCGCCGAGATCAACGAGGCCAAGAAGATCCTGGCGACCGAGGCGACGGCGCTGATCCACGGCCGCGAGGCCGCCGCTGCAGCTGCGGAAACGGCGCGCCAGACCTTCGAGCAGGGTCAGGCCGCGGCGGATCTTCCGACGGTCGCGGTGCCCGAGGCCGAGCTCGGCGCCGGCATCGGCGTGCTCACCCTGTTCGTGCGGGCCGGCCTCGTCGCCTCCAATGGCGAGGCGCGGCGCCAGGTGCAGGGCGGAGGACTGAGGCTCAACGACGAGGCCGTGACGGATCCGCAGATGACGGTATCATCGGGACATCTGAAGGACGGCGTCATCAAGCTGTCCTTCGGTCGCAAGAAGCACGTGCTGATCAAGGCCGGCTAACGGGATGGATGCCTCATGAGCCTGAAGTTTTTCTTTGGCCCGAAGACCTGCGCGCTGGCCTCGCGCATCGCGCTCGAGGAAGCCGGCGTCGCCTATGAGGCGGTGCGGCTCGACATGGCCGGCGGCCAGCAGCGCACGCCGGACTATCTGGCGGTCAATCCGAAGGGCAGGGTGCCGGCGCTCGTCACCGCCCATGGCGTCCTGACCGAAACGCCGGCGATCCTCGCCTATATCGCCCAGGCCTATCCGGCGGCGAAGCTGGCGCCGATCGACGATCCGTTCGCCTTCGCGCAGGTGCAGGCGTTCAACAGCTATCTGTGCTCGACCGTGCACATCAATCACGCCCACAAGATGCGCGGCTATCGCTGGGCGGACGAAGAGACATCCTATGCCGACATGAAGCGCAAGGTGCCGCAGAGCATGGCCGAGAGCTTCACGCTGATCGAGCGGGACATGATCGCCGGCCCCTGGGTCTTCGGCGAGGACTATACGATCGCCGATCCCTATCTCTACACCATGTCCCGCTGGCTCGAGGGCGACGGTGTCGACATCGCGCGCTTCCCGAAGGTCGCCGACCATTTCAAGCGCATGGGCGAGCGCCCGGCGGTGCAGAGGGCAGTCGCCGGCGACGCCTGAAGCCGGCGTAACCGGGGCAATGAAGCTGGCCTGCATTCCGTCGGGCATTTTCGCCTGGCGGCAATGCGCAGGCGAAGACGCGCCGCCTGAGGGGCGCGAGCGGCGACGCGACCGCGAAGGAGCCGTGACGACCCTGTTCCTACTGCGCCAGTTGCTCTCGAGCGAGTTGGCCCAGGCGCTGCACGCCGTCTTCGATGCGATCGTCCCAGCCGTGTCCGGCACTCAGTCGCAGGCAGTTGCGAAAGCGCCGGCTGGCCGAGAAGACGTCGCCCGGAGCGAAACAGATTCCCTGCTTGAGTGCTTCATCGAAGAGTGCGCGGGAATCGAAGTGTTTCGGCAATTCGAGCCAAAGCACGAAGCCGCCGACCGGTCGGCTCATCTTCGTTTCGGGCGGAAAGCTCGCCTCAACGACACGAGCCATATGGACGAGATTGTCCTGAAACACGCGACGGACGCTGCGCAAATGGGTGTCATAAGCGCCGCTGGCCAGGAATTCGGCAACCGCGATCTGGGGCAGGACTGCACCGCAGAGACTGAAAGCGAGCTTGCGCTCGATCACCCGCTGCGTGCGGCCGCGCGCGGTGATCCAGCCGATACGGTAGCCGGGCGCCAGGCTTTTCGAGAAGGAGCTGCAGTAGATCGTGTTGGCGCCGCCATCGAACGCGACGAATGGCTTCGGCCGCTCGCGCCCGAAATAGAGATCGCCATAGACATCATCTTCGATGAGCGGCACGTCATACCGCGCAAGCACGGCGAGGAGCGCGCGCTTGTCGGCTTCGGACATCGCCGAGCCGAGTGGATTGTTGAAGTTCGAAGCGAACGCGCAGGCGGCCACGCGTTCGGTCGCCAGGAGCTGCGCGAGCGCGCCGACGTCGATACCGCGGGTGGGATCGACCGGCAGTTCGAACGCCTTCAGGCCGAGCATTTCGAGCGTATGCAGCAATCCCATATAGGTCGGCGATTCCACCGCGATCGTGTCGCCGGGCTTGGCGACCGCGGTGAGCGCAAGTGTCAGCGCCTCTGTGCAGCCGCTCGTGATCACCACGTCGTCGGGCGACAGCATGTGCTCGACACGCATAGCCCGCTTGGCGATCTCTCCGCGCAGGCTTAGTTCACCCTGTGGCGGGCCATAGACATTGTATCGTGCCCCCTCTCGGCGCGCCGCGCGTGCGAGCGCGACATCGAGGCGTTTCGATCCCAGCAGTTCGCCGTCGGGCACGGCGCAGCCGAAGGGGATGAACGCGCGGTTCGACGAATACTCGAGCAGGGCCGCGACGGCGCCGCTGATCGAGACGGTCGAGGCCTTCGCGCGCCGGCGCGACATCGACGGCAGTGCGAATGCGCCGTTTCGGGGCGCTGCGACGTAGAAGCCCGATTGCGGCCGCGCGACGAGGACACCGCGGTCCTCCAGCGTCCGGTATGTCTTTAAGGCGGTCGACATGCTGACGCCATGCCGGATGCTCAGCGTGCGCACCGACGGGACGCGGGCGCCCGGCGCGAGCGTGCCGTTGTCGATCATGGCGGTAATAAGCCCGGCCAGTTGTTCGTATCGAAACGTCGTGGCGGCAGTCATGGAACCTCGCGGATGAAATCCAGGCACCATAACGCCGCGCGGTCGGGTTTCCAGAAAACTGTTATGGTTCGATATGCGGACGACTGTGCCTGTTATGGTCGAGGCGCGAGCCATATGATGCGCACATGAAGGCTTTCCCCACAGACGCCGGCAATCAGCAGACGGCGTCTACGCTCAAGGCAGAGCGCGGCCGCCGCATGACGCTCTCGCCATTCGACAGTCAAAAGCGAGCAAGGCCATGAAAGTGAGAATTGCCTATATCGAAGAGCCGCCGTTCTACTGGACCGGAGAGGATGGCCGGCCGACAGGCGCCGACATCGAGTTGGCGGAGGTCGTGCTGCGCGCGATCGGCGTATCCGCCATCGGCTATCAGCGGACGTCGTTCGCGGAATTCCTGCCCGGGGTGCAGGAAGGGCGCTGGGATATGAATGTGCCGATTTTCATCACGCCGGAACGCGGTCAGCAAGTGGATTTCAGCGTGCCGGTCTGGACAATCGGCGACGGGTTCCTCGTTCGGTCCGGCAATCCGAAAGCGTTGACGAGCTACGAGGCCGTGGCGGGGCGTGCCGATGCGCGGCTGGGGCTTATCCCGGCCCAGGTGCAGGTCGATTCCGCAAAAGCGGCTGGCGTCCGGGATGATCAGATCGTGTTGTTCAAGGATCAGTCCGAGGCCATCGCCGCAATGATGGCGGGGCGGATCGACGCCTTTGCCGCCACCGCGCTCGGCAATCGTACCGCAGCCCGCGCCCATCCCGCGCTGGACGCGGTGGATGTTGATGCGGGCAAGTCGGGGGCCGAACTGATCGGCGGCTTCTCGTTCAGCAAAAGCAATCCCGGCCTGCTTCAGGCGGTGAACACGGAGCTCCGCCGCTATCTCGGCACCTCCGATCACCGGGCGCGTGTCGCGAAGTACGGATTCACCTCGGCAGAGATCGACGGTGTCATCGCGGGGACGCCCCGAGACGCATGACCGTTCATGGTCCGGCTCGTCGCGTCGCCGCAGTCGCGCCGGCATCACCCGCCGTTCCCGGCGACGGTCATGGCGCTTGGGCGCCAGCCGGCATCACGCCGGACGGGGCAACGTTTCGGCCAACCTGAACGCGCGGAATGATTGGGCCTTGCACAATCGCCTGGCTGTGCAGGTCGGTGCCGGCATGGATGTGATCGGTCTGGCCAGCGTCGACTGGCGGAACATCAGCGCCGCGGCTCGGCCCAGGCCCGCGCCGCGGCATCCTGCTTGACGAAGGCTTCGATCGCCGGCGCCTCGGCGAGCGTCATGTCGATATCGTCCCAGCCGTTCAGCAACTGCGTCCGCCATACCGGATCGATGGCGAAGTCGACGGCGAGGTTGCCGGCCGTGATGCGCTGGCTTGCGAGGTCGACCGTCACGGTCGCCGCCGGCGCCTCCAGCAGCGCTTCGGCGTCAGCCTCGCTGACCAGGGCCGGAAGCACGCCGTTCTTGACGCAATTGGCGGCGAAGATGTCGCCGAAGCTCGGCGCGATCACCACCTTGAAGCCGAAATCGGCAAGCGCGTAGACGGCCGCCTCGCGCGAGGAGCCGCA
Organism: Phreatobacter sp. AB_2022a; assembly: GCF_026847585.1. Taxonomy (NCBI): domain Bacteria; kingdom Pseudomonadati; phylum Pseudomonadota; class Alphaproteobacteria; order Hyphomicrobiales; family Phreatobacteraceae; genus Phreatobacter; species Phreatobacter sp. AB_2022a. The sequence continues at coordinate 150,205 of NZ_JAPSET010000006.1, read as the reverse complement.
GCCGAAATTGCGCCGGGCGACCAGGATCGCTTCGCCCGGGGAGGGCGCGGCGAGCCGGCCTTCCGCCACGAGGTCGTGGAGCAGGAAGCGGCCATAGCCCTCCGGCACACGCGGCTCCTTCATGAAGCGCGCCGGAATGAGCTGGTCGGTGTCGATATTGGCGGCCGCGAGCCGCAGCATCGGCGCCGTCTCGGCCTTGAAGGGTTTCATTGCATGCGCCTCACATCGGTGAGCCGGCCGGTGACGGCGGCGGCCGCCACCATGGCTGGCGACATCAGGTGGGTGCGGGCGCCAGGCCCCTGGCGGCCCTTGAAGTTGCGGTTGGTGGTCGAGGCGCAGCGCTCGCCCGGCGCGACCAGATCGCCATTCATGCCGACGCACATCGAGCAGCCGGAATCGACCCATTCGAGCCCGGCCGCCTGGAAGATGGCGGCGAGCCCTTCCTCCTCGGCCTGGCGCTTCACCGCCGACGAGCCCGGCGAGACCACGCCCGGCACCACCGCCTTGCGGTCGCGCAGCACGGCGGCGGCGGCGCGCAGGTCCTCGATGCGCGAATTGGTGCAGGACCCGATGAACACCCGGTCGATCCTGATGCTGTCGAGCCGCTGGCCGGCCGCAAGGTCCATATAGGCGAGGGCATCGCGCGCCGCCGCGGCCTTGACCGGGTCGTCCATGCGCTCCGGATCAGGCACCGTCGCCGAGATCGGCAGCGCGTGCTCGGGGCTGATGCCCCAGGTCACCGTCGGCGCGATCTCGTGCGCCGCGAGCACCACTTCGCGGTCGAAGGCGGCGTCGGCATCGCTCGCCAGCCGCGACCAGGCCTCCTCGGCGGCGGCCAGGCGATCGCCGTCGGGAGCGAAGGGGCGGCCGCGGATATAGGCGGCCGTGGTGGCGTCGGGCGCCACCATGCCGCAGCGGCCGCCGGCTTCGATCGACATGTTGCAAAGGGTCATCCGGCCTTCCATCGAAAGGGCCCGGATGGCCGAGCCGGCATATTCGATGGCATGGCCGGCAGCGCCATCCGCGCCGATCCGGGCGATGACGGTCAGCATGATGTCCTTGGCCGCGATGCCGGGCCCGGTCGTGCCGTCGACCCGGATGCGCAGCCGTTTCGGCTTCTTCTGCCAGAGGGTCTGGGTCGCCAGCACATGGGCGACCTCCGAGGCGCCGATGCCGAAGGCATAGGCCCCGAAGGCGCCATGAGTGGACGTATGGCTGTCGCCGCAGACGATGGTGAGGCCGGGCAGGGTCAGTCCCTGTTCCGGGCCGACCACATGGACGATGCCCTGGCGGGGATCGTCGAGGCCGAACAGCGTGATGCCGTGGCGGGCCGTGTTGGCGGCGAGCAGGTCGACCATGCGGGCGATCGAGGCATCGGGGATCGGACGGCCGCGGCCGCGCGTCGGCACGTAGTGGTCGGCCACGCCGAAGGTGAGGTCCGGCCGGGCGACGCGGCCGTCGCGTGCGGCGATCTGGCCGAAGGCATGGTGCGAGCCTTCGTGCACGAAATGGCGATCGATCCAGATCAGCGACAGGCCGTCGTCGCGGCGTGTCACCACGTGGCCATCCCAGAGCTTGTCGAACAGGGTTGAAGGGGCCGTCATGGGGCAGTTCTTTCGATCACGGCTTGACCGGCGCGAATTGTATCATAGACTAGACAATCAGCGGGAAATTGCGATGGTCTAGTTGACGCCAATGAACTTCGGGGCTCAAACGATTGCCGAAATGCCACACTCCGCAAGGGGTTGTGGGGCAGTGGGCGCCGGAAGTCATTGGGGTGGCAAGGCAATCATGGCAGACGCAATCGAGACATCAAAGACGCGGCGTGTCTACCTGACCCTGCGCGACCGCATCATGTCCGGCGAACTGGCGCCGGGAGCGCGGTTGCCGTCCGAACCGGACCTTGCCGATCTGCACGATGTCTCCCGCGTCACCATCCGCCGCGCCCTCGCCGAACTCGAGCGCGAGGGACTGATCTCGCGCCGGCCGGGCGCCGGCACCTTCATCACCGCCCGCATGATCAAGCGACCGATTGTCGCGGATCTCTCCAACGCGCTCGCCCACCTCGTCGAAATGGGCCGTTCGACCGATGTCCGGCTCCTGCAGTTCGGTTACGTCAGTCCGGCCGTCGAGGTCGCCGAGGCGCTGCGGCTGGAAGACAACGAGAAGGCGCAGCGCTCGGTGCGCGTGCGCATCATCGACGGAGAGCCGTTCAGCTACCTCATTACCCACGTGCCGGAGCGCGTCGGCACGACCTATACCGAGCAGGAGCTCGCCGCAGTGCCGCTCCTGACCCTGATCGAGCGTTCGGGCGTCAAGGTCGACCGGGCCACCCAGACCATTTCCGCGACCCTCGCGGGTCCCGGCGTCGCCGAAGCGCTCGGCATCGACATCGGCTCGCCGCTGATCGCGCTCACCCGCGTCGTCTACGACGTCAAGCGGCGCGGCATCGAGCATCTCGTCGCCTTCTACCGGCCCGACCGCTACTCCTTCCAGATGGATCTGGTGCGCATCGATTCAGGCGGCGATCGCCTGTGGTCGCCGGTCGAGCGGTTCCGGGGCGGCAGCAATTTCAATACCACGGTGAAAGCCGAATGATTGACGCCGCCAGGCTTGCGCGATCACCTAGGAGCGACGTGAGGACCCGGCCGGCATGCGGCGCAGAGATCGAGGGGGAGGGACATGACGGACACCAAAGGGCTGTCTTCGGGCAAGGGCCTGACGCGACGGCGCCTGATCGAGACGGGCGCCGCGGGGGCGACGCTCATCGCGGCGCCCGGCCTCCTGATGGCGCAGCCCGCGCCGGTCAAGCTCGGCATCCTGCAGCCGGTGACCGGCAATCTCGCGCAGGATGGCGAATATGGCCGCCTCGGCGCCGAGGCGGCGATCAACGAGATCAATGCGGCTGGCGGCATCAAGTCGCTCGGCGGCGCCAAGCTCGAAATGGTTTTCGGCGATGCCCGCTCGACGCCGGAGGGCGGCACCCAGGAGGTCGAGCGCATGCATGCGGAAGGGGTGGCGGCCATCATCGGCGGCTTCGCCTCGCCGATCTGCCTCGCCGCCTCGCAGGCGGCGTCGCGCTATGACCTCGCCTATATCGTCGATGTCGGCGTCTCCGACGCCATCGTGTCGCGCGGCCTGAAGAACACGTTCCGCTTCGGCCCTGGCTTCGGCATGGTCACCAAGGCGGCGATCGACAACCTGGTCAAGCTGAACGATGCCGCCGGCAAGCCGGCCAAGACCGTGGTCCTCGTTCACGAGGACGGCCTGTTCGGTACCGGCCTCGCCAAGCTGATGAACGAGCGGCTCTCCGCCCTCGGCTTCCAGATCCTGGAGACCATCGCCCATCCGACGCCGGCCCGCGACATGTCCAATGTCGCGCTGCGCATCCGCGCGCTCAATCCCGACCTTGTCATCCCCTCCAGCTATTATGCCGAGTTCGTGCTGCTGGCGCGGACCATGCAGCAGCAGCGCATCCGGCCGAAGGGCATCTATGCGGTGCTGAACGGTGCGGCCTCGAATTTCCGTTTCGTCAAGGAATTCCCGGACGCCGCAGCCAATGTGATGGACTGCAACCACTGGGCCGACCCACGCAAGCCCAAGGCCGCCGCGCTGCGCAGGCAGGTCGAGGCTGCCGGCCGCTTCTGGCTCTACAACACGCCGCTCAACTATTCCTGCGTCCAGTTGGTGGCCGATGCGATCGAGCGGGCCGCCTCGCGCGAGCGGCCGAAGATCATCGAGGCGATCGCCGCATCGACCTTTGCCGGCCATATCATGCCTTATGGCCCGACCAAGTTCGAAAACGGACAGAATACCGGGGCTGCCCCGGTCAATACGCAGGTCCAGGGTGGTGACATCAAGGTCATCTTCCCCACCGAGTTTGCCGATTCCAAGCCGGTCTTCCCCGTGACCGGCTAGAGCAGGGCGCGCGGCGCTCCGTCTTCGCGCGCCACGCCTCAGACGTCGCTGACACTGCAAGAACCGGCCGGCTCGTCCCGGCCGGCACGAGCCTCTCGTTCCCGAAGCGAACCGCAGGGATCATCCGGTGCTGCCGTCCTATCCGCCCCAGATCGTGCTCGAAGCGCTGATCAACGGCCTCCTGACAGGCTCGGTCTATGCGCTGGTGGCGCTTGGCCTGACCCTGGTCTACGGCGTCCTGCACATCATCAATTTCGCCCATGGCGCGCTGCTGACGCTCGCCATGTTCGCCGTGCTGATGGTCCATCTCGGCTTCGGCCTCGATCCCTATCTGGCGATCGTCGTCCTGACGCCGCTGTTCTTCGGCCTCGGCTACGGCCTCCAGCGCTTCGTCATCGGGCCGGCGAGCCGCAACGACGACGGCTCGATCCTGCTCGTCACGCTGGGGCTCTCGATCATCCTGGAAAACGCGCTGCTGGCCATCTTCCGGTCCGATACCCGCGCGCTGACGCTCGACTATTCCTTCCAGGTGGTCGATGTCGGCTTCGCGCTGCTCTCCTTCACCCGGGTGGTCGGCTTCGGCGTGGCGATCCTGGTGGCGGGGCTGCTCTGGGCCGTGCTCGCGCTGACCGATACCGGCAAGGCGATCCGCGCGGTGGCCAAGGAGAAGCTCGGCGCCGCGCTCGTCGGCATCGACGTCCGCCACGTCTATGCGGTGACCTTCGGCCTCGGCACGGCCTGCATCGCGATCGCCGCCTGCCTGCTGATGCCCTCCTTCTACGTCAATCCGCGCGTCGGCAACGCCTTCGTGCTGGTCGCCTTCACGGTGGTCGTGCTCGGCGGCATGGGATCGATCCCCGGCGCGGTCATCGGCGGCCTGATCATCGGCGTCATCGAAAGCCTTTGCGGCCTCTATCTGGGCGAGAGCCTCGGCCAGATCGGCATCTTCGCCATCTTCATCCTGGTGCTCCTGCTGCGCCCGACCGGTCTGTTCGGAGCCAAGGCATGACCATCAGTGATTTCCGCCCCATCGTCGTCGCGGTCTTGGTGCTGGCCGCGCTGCCGCTTGCCGTGCCGCTGGCCGTCGCGGCGGGGCTCGCGGCCGGCGCGAACCTGCTGGTCAACCTGCTCGTCTTCGCCCTGATCATCACGCTTGCCGCGCAGGGCTGGAACATTGCCGGCGGCTATGGCGGACAGTTCTCCTTCGGCCATGCCGCCTTTTTCGGCACGGGCGCCTACGCCCAGGCGATCCTGCAGGTCCGTTTCGGCGTCAATCCATGGATCGCCCTGCCGCTGGCGATCGCGGCTGGCGGCCTCGTCGGCACGGTCATCGGCTCTCTCGCCTTCCGCGCGCGGCTGCGCGGCTCCTATTTCGCGCTCGTCACGCTCGCCTTCGCGGAAGTGTTCCGCATTCTCGCCAATGCGGCGCCGTTCACCGGTGGTGCCGCCGGGCTGCTGGTGCCGCTCGACGTCCGGTCGGCCAATTTCCAGTTCGCGACGCGCGAGAGCTTCTACTATCTGGCGCTCGCCCTGGTCGCGCTGGTCCTGGTGCTCAACAGGGCGATGGAGCTCTCCCGTTTCGGCGCCTATCTCGTCGCCGTGCGCGAGAACGAGGATGCCGCCCGCGCGCTCGGCGTCGACACGCTCAAGGTGAAGCTGAAGGCGATCGCCCTGTCGGCGGCGATCACCGCCACGGCGGGGGCGCTCTACACCCAGAAATTCCTCTATATCGACGCCAATATCGCCTATGGCTCGTGGATCTCGGTGGAAGCGCTGCTCGCCCCGATCATCGGCGGCATCGGCACACTGTTCGGTCCGCTGCTCGGCACGCTCACTCTGGTCGGCCTCGGCGAGCTCGCCAAGATCGGCATCCACGCCCTGTTCGGCTCGGCCGTCCCGGGCGTCGACCTCGTCGTCTACGGCATCCTCCTGATCCTGGCGATCGCCTTCGCGCCGCAGGGCGTCATGGGACTCGTCCGGCGTCTGTCCGCCACGGGGAGGGGCTGATGCTGCAGGTCGAAGGCGTCACCAAGCGGTTCGGCGGGCTCGTCGCGGTCAACGACGTGACGATGCATGTCGAGGCTGGCACGATCTCGGGGCTGATCGGCCCGAACGGCGCGGGCAAGACCACGCTGTTCACGTTGATTTCCGGCTTCGAGCCGCCGACCTCCGGCCGGATCCTGTTCGAGGGACGCGACATCACCGGCATGAAGCCCGAGGCGCTGGCGGCCATGGGCATCGCGCGCACCTTCCAGATCGTCCAGCCCTTCGCCGGCCTCAGCATTTGCGAGAACATCGCCGTCGGCGCCTATCTGCGCCACGGCCGGCGCGCCGAGGCTCTCGCGCGGGCCCGTGCCGTGGCGAGCGCGGTCGGGCTGTCGGCTGAGCTCGACAAGCCCGCCGCCTCGCTCACCGTCGCCGGCCGCAAGCGGCTGGAACTCGCGCGCGCGCTCGCCACGGAGCCGCGTCTGCTGCTGCTCGACGAGGTGCTGGCCGGCCTCAATCCTTCCGAGATCCGCGACATTCTCCCGGTCATCCGCGGCGTCTGCGCGTCCGGCGTCACCATCCTGATGATCGAGCATGTGATGCAGGCGGTGATGAGCCTTTGCGCCAGCGTGCACGTCATTGCCAATGGCCGCACGATCGCGGCCGGCACGCCGGCGAGCGTCGTCGGCGACCCCAAGGTGGTGGAGGCCTATCTCGGCCATGGCGCGGCGGAGCGCCTCAGCGCGGAGGCGGGCCATGGCTGAGGTCGTTGGGCTGGTCGGGAGATGGCATGCCGGCCATGGCGCGGCGGAGCGCCTCAGCGCGGAGGCGGGCCATGGCTGAGCCGCTGCTGACGGTCGAAGAGCTGCATGCCGGCTATGGCGGGACCGAGATCCTGCGCGGCCTGACCATGACGGTCGCACCGGGCGAGATCGTTGCGGTGCTCGGCTCCAACGGCGTCGGCAAGACGACGCTCAACAAGGTGCTGTCGGGCGTCTGCCCGGCGACATCCGGGTGCATCCGCTTCCTCGGCCAGGACATCACCCGCGCCTCGTCGCAGGCGATCGTCGAGCTCGGGCTCATCCATGTGCCGGAAGGCCGCAAGATCTTCCCGAACATGACCGTGCGGGAAAATCTCGAGCTCGGTTCCTACCGGCGCGGCAAGGCCAACAGGGCAGCCAATCTCGCCAAGGTCTTCGCCATCTTTCCACGGCTGGAGGAGCGGGCGCGCCAGCGCGCCGGCACCCTTTCGGGCGGCGAGCAGCAGATGCTGGCAATCGGCCGCGGCCTGATGGCCGAGCCGCGCCTGATCATTCTCGACGAGCCGTCGCTCGGCCTGTCGCCGCTGCTGGTCGAGGAGATGTTCGCGCTCGTGTCCAGGATCAATGCCGAAGGGCTCGCCGTGATGCTGGTCGAGCAGAACGTCGTCCAGTCGCTGGAACTGGCCGGCCGTGCGTTCATTCTCGAAAACGGGACCTTCGCCCTGCAGGGCAGCGCGAAGGATCTCGCTGCCGATCCCGCGCTGAGACGCGCCTATCTGGGGCTCTGACCATGCCGATCGTAACCGAGGGAGTGAAGACCGCCACCGAGCTCGCCGCCGAGCCGCGAGCGGACTGGCTCGCCGCCTGGGGCCGCTTTGCCGCCAACCTGACCTTCCACGACCTGCCCGGGCCGGTGGTGGCGCGGACGCGACAGGTGATCCTGGACAGTATCGGCGCGATCGTCGCGGGCATGGCCGAGCCGGAAATGCAGGCCCTGGCGCTCCGGCTCGAGGCGCTGGACGGGCCGGGGGCCTCGCCCGTCATCGGTGGTGCCCAGCGCCTGTCGGCTTCGAACGCCGCCTTTCTCGCCGGCGTCGCCGGCACCATGCTGGAGCTCGACGAAGGCAATCAATATGCCCGCGGCCATCCCGGCATCCATGTCGTGCCGGCCGCGCTCGTCGCCGCGGCCCGCATGGGCTGCTCGGGCGAGGACCTGATCACGGCGGTCGTGCTCGGTTACGAGATCGGCGCCCGCATCGGCATCGCCTCGAAACTCAATGTCGCCATGCATCCGCACGGCACCTGGGGCACGGTCGGCGCGGCGGTCGCCATTGCGCGGCTCGCCGAGGCCGACGCCGAGACGATGGTCGAAGCCATCAATGTCGCGTCCTCGCTCGGCCTGACCACCAGCCGCAAGACCATGCTGGAGGGCGCGACCATCCGAAACAGCTATGCCGGCTTCTCCAACAAGATCGGCCTGATGGCCTGGGAGCTGGTGACCGCCGGCTTCGGCGGCGAGCGCGACGGCGTCGCCAGCGTCTACGGCACGATCGCCGCGACCGGTTTCGATCCGGCCGCGATGACCGAAGCGCTCGGTGAGCGCTACGAGATCGCGCGCAACTATTTCAAGCGCCATGCCGCCTGCCGTTACACCCATGCCGCGCTCGACGCGCTCGGCACGATCGTCGCCGAGGCCGGCGGCCGGATCGATCCGAAGGCCGTGCTCGGCATCGACGTCTCGACCTATGTCTGGGCGGCGCAGCTCGACGATCCCGAGCCGAAAACCATGCTGGCGGCAAAATTCTCGCTGCCCTTCGCGCTGGCGACGACACTCGTCCACGGCAGCGCCTCGATCGACGCCTTCCGCGATGCGGCGCGTGCCGACCGCACCGTGCTGGCGCTGGCAAGCCGGGTGCGCGTCGACGAGGATCCTGCGCTCACCGCCATGCTGCCGGCGGCCCGGCCGGCCCGGGTGACGCTGCGGCTCGCCGACGGGCGCATCCTGACGGCCATGGCCACCACCAACAAGGGTGACACCGAGGATCCCTATCCGCCGGCCGAGGTCGAGGCGAAATTCGTCGAGATCACCGCGCCGGTCTGGGGCGAGGCGCGCGCCCGGCGGGTGATTGCCGCGGTGGCGGCGCTCGATGCCGAGAACGACCCACAAAGACTGACGACGCTCATACACATGCCGGGAGGAGCTTCATGAACAATACGCCCCAGATTCTGCGCGCGCGGCTGCAGCGGCGCCCTGTTCTGGTTGCTCCCGGCGTGATCGATCCGCTGACCGCGGTGCTCGCGGTCAATGCGGGCTTCGAGGCGCTCTACCTGACCGGCGCCGGCATCGCCTATTCGCGCCTCGGCATGGCCGATGTCGGGCTCACCACCATGACCGAGGTCACCGAGGTGGTCGCCCGCATCGCCGACAAGGTCGACGTGCCCCTGATCGTCGACGGCGATACCGGCTTCGGCAATGCCATCACCGTCCAGCGCACCATCCGTTTCTTCGAGCGGGCCGGGGCGGCGGCCATCCAGATCGAGGATCAGACCTTCCCCAAGCGCTGCGGTCATCTGCGCGGCAAGGACGTCGTGCCGACCGAGGAGATGGTCGGCAAGATCAAGGCCGCGGTCGATGCACGCATCAACGACATCGTGGTCATCGGGCGCACCGATGCCGGCGCCGTCGAAGGCTTCGAACGGGCCTTCGAACGCGCCGAGCGCTATATCGAGGCCGGCGCCGACGTCATCTTCGTCGAGGCGCCGCGGACCAATGCGGAGCTTGCCGCGGTGCCGACGGCGCTCGGCGGCAAGCGCCCGCTGATGGCCAATATGGTCGAGGGCGGACGGACGCCGATGACGCCGGTCGCCGAGCTCGAGGCCATGGGCTACGACCTCGTCGTCTTCTCGGCCGGCGTCGTGCGCGCCATGGCGAAGACCGCGCGGAGCTTCTACGATACGCTGATGGCCGACGGCACCTCGGACGCGATCCGCGACCAGATGTATTCCTTCGACGAGCTTGCCGATATCGTCGGCACCAGCGAACTTCTGGAGCAGGGGCGCAAATACGACTCCGACGGAGGCGGCGCGTGACGGCACTCGACCCGGTCACCCTCGCGGTCCTGAAGGGCCGCCTCGAGCAGATCGCCGACGAGATGGATGCGACGCTGTATCGCTCGGCGTTCAATCCGATCATCGCGGAAGCGCGCGACGCCTGTCACGGGCTCTATCACCGCGACACGGGCGAGACGCTGGTGCAGGGCACCAAGGGCCTGCCGATCTTCGTCGGCGCCATGGCCTTCGCGGTGAAGGCCGTCATCGACAAGACCAGGGCGCAGGGCGGGCCTGAGCCGGGCGACACCTTCATCTTCAACGACCAATATGCCGGCGGCACCCATCTCAACGATTTCCGCCTGGTGCGCCCGATCTTCCGGGACGGTCGGCTGTTCTGCTGGCTGGCATCCGCCGGCCACTGGCTCGACATTGGCGGCAATGTGCCCGGTGGCTACAATCCGGTCGCGACTGAGAGCTTCCAGGAAGGCGTGCTGATCCCGGTTGTGCGGCTCATCGCCAAGGGTGAGCTGCGCCAGGACATCGTCGACATCCTCGCGGCCAATTCGCGCCTGCCGAACTCCAACTGGGGCGATCTCAACGGCCAGATCAACGCTCTCGATCTCGGCGAGAAGCGGCTGGCGGGGCTTCTCGACGACTACGGCGAGGGGGTCGTCGAAGCCGCCTTCACGGCCTTTTCGGATCGCGCCGAGGCACTGATGCGCGAGGCGATCGCGGCCTTGCCCGACGGCCGCTACGCCTTCGAGGACTATCTCGACAATGACGGCATCACCGACGAGAAGCTGACCGTCGCGTTGGACCTGACCGTTTCGGGCGATCGGATGACGCTCGATTTTTCGCGCTCGTCGCCGCCCTGCCAGGGCCCGATCAACATTTCGACCGCGACGACGGTCGCCGCCTGCTATGTCGCGCTGAAGCACGTCTTCACCGACGTGCCGGCCAATGCCGGCTGCCTCCGGCCGATCGATTTCGTCATTCCGGACACGACGCTGCTCGGCGCGCGTGCGCCCAAGCCGATGGCCGGCTATACCGAGACCATTCTGCGCCTCATCGGCGTGGTCTTCGGCGCGCTGGCCAAGGCCGTGCCGGAGCGCGCGACCGCCGGCCCCTTCGGCACCATCAATGCGCTGTCCATCGCCGGCCACCGCGCCGACGGTTCGCGCTGGGTGATGTTTTCGTTTTTCGGCGGGGGTCTAGGCGGCAACCCGGAAAGCGACGGCCTCAGCCATGCCAACAATCCGATCTCGACCGCCACCATTCCGCCGGTGGAGATCCTCGAGGCAGCCTATCCGGTCATGTTCACCCAATGGGCGCTGCGGCCGGATTCGGCCGGGGCGGGCGAGCATCGCGGCGGGCTCGGCGCGATCTACGAGATCGAGCTGCTCGATCCGCGCGGCGCCGAGGTCTTCCTGCTCGGTGAGCGTGGCCGCTACGCGCCCTTCGGCGTCAATGGCGGCGGCAGCGCCGCGCTCAACCGGTTCGCCTGGAGCGACAAGTCCGGCTGGCACGAGCCGCCGATGGCCTCCAAGGTGACGGGGGTCAAGCTCGCGCCCGGCCATCGCGTCAGGCTCGAGACGCCCGGCGGCGGCGGTTTCGGCGATCCGGCCAAGCGCACGCCGCAGGCCATCGCCCGCGATGTCATCTTCGAATATGTGACGCCCGATCATCTCGAAACGAATTACGTCATAGGCCTCGCATGAGCGGCTCTCCCCTGGTCGGCGTCGATGTCGGCGGCACCTTCACCGACCTCTTCTTCATGGACGAGGCGGCCGGCACGTTCAGCACGGCCAAGGTGCCGTCGAACCGCGGCGACGAGGCGGTCGGCTTTCTGGCCGGCCTGAAGGCCGGCGGCGCCATCGACCGCCTCGGCTCGATCGTGCACGGCACGACGGTCGGCACCAATGCGCTGCTCGAGCGCAAGGGCGCGCGGGTCGGCATCATCACCACGCCCGGCTTCCGCGACGCGCTGGAGATGCGCCGGCGCGACCGGCGCAACACCTGGGGGCTGTGGGGCGATTTCTCGCCCGTGGTCGATCGCGACGTGCGGGTCGAGGTGCGCGAGCGCACGCTCGCCGACGGTACGATCCGTGACGCCGTCGATCCCGAGGAGGTGCGTGCCGCGGCGGAGGCGCTCCTTGCCAAGGGCGTGACGGCGCTCGCCATCGTCTTCATCAACGCCTATGCCAATCCGGCCAACGAACGGGCCGCCGCCGAGGCCGCCCGCGCGGTCTGGCCGAACGACCACGTCTCGGTCTCCTCCGAGATCCTGCCGGAGATCCGCGAGTTCGAGCGGGCCTCGACGACGGCGCTCAACGCCTATCTGCAGCCGGTGGTCGGCTCCTATCTCGCCAAGCTCGAGGAGGCCCTGGCGGCCGAGCGCTTCGGCGGGCCGTTCCACATCGTCCAGTCCAATGGCGGCGTGATGTCGACGGCGACCGCCCGCCGGCTGCCGGTGCGGACGGCCCTGTCGGGGCCCGCCGCCGGCGTCATCGCCGCCGCGGCGATCGCCGAGGCCGCCGGCTATCCCGACGTCATCACGGGCGATCTCGGCGGCACCTCGTTCGACGTATCGCTGATATCGGGCGGCACGGCGGCGCTCGCCGCCCAGACCACGATCGATTTCGGCCTCGTCATCCGCAACCCGATGATCGAGATCACCACGATCGGCGCCGGCGGCGGCTCGATCGCCCATGTCGACAAGGGCGGGCTGCTGGAGGTCGGGCCGGAAAGCGCCGGCTCGCGGCCGGGGCCGGTCGCCTATGGCCAGGGCGGCGAGCGGCCGACGCTGACCGACGCCAATATCGTGCTCGGCCGGATCAATGCCGAGCGGCCGATCGGCGGCGCCCTGCAGCGCCTCGACGTCGAGGCCGCGGCGGAGGCTATCCGCCGCCATGTCGGTGCGCCGCTCGGCCTCGACGCGCAGGCAGCGGCCGAGGCGATCATCCGGGTCGCCGACGCGCGCATGGCCGGGGCGATCCGTCTCGTCTCCATCGAGCGCGGCCATGATCCCGCGAAATTCGCGCTGGTGCCGTTCGGCGGCGGCGGCGCGCTGCACGCCGGCGCCCTCATTGCCGATATCGGCCTGAAGGCGGCCCTCGTGCCCCGCTTTCCGGGCGTCACCTCGGCCATGGGCTGTGTCATCGCCGATATCAGGCATGACCAGGTGCAGACCCTCAACGTGACCCTGGACGGCCTCGATGCCGAGGCGCTCGACCGCCGCATGGCGGCGGAAGGCGCCGCGGCCCATGCGGTCGTCGCCGGGGCGGGCCTTGCCGTTGCGCGCATCGATGTCGGCTTCGAATTGGACATGCACTATCTCGGCCAGACCCACACGGTCGCCGTGCCGTTGCCGGTGACGCTGACGGACGGGCGCACCGGCGTGACCGCCGCGATCGTCCGCGAAGCTTTCGAAAAGGCCTATTCGCGCGCCTTCTCGCGCCTGCTGCCGGGGCTCGGCGTCCGGATCGTCAATCTGCGCACGTCGGCCATCGGCCGCCGGCCGCGGGTGGATCTCGGCGCGCTGGCGCCGGGTGCGGGGGCCTCGCTGGAGGCGGCAAGGCGGGGCGAGCGCAAGGTCTGGTTCGGCGGCTGGCGCGACACCTCGGTCTGGTCGCGGCTCGACCTGCCGGTGGGCGCAATCATCGACGGGCCGGCCATTCTCGAACAGCCCGATGCCACGACTGTCATTCCCCCGGGCCAGCGCGGCCGGGTCGACACGCTCGGCAATCTCATCATGGAGCGGGGCCGATGACACTCGCGAGCACTGCCCTCCTTCTCTGCGATCTGCAGAACGATTTCCTGGATCCGAAGGGGGCCTACGGGCGGGCGGGACAGACGGCCGCCGAGATCGCGGCGCTGCCGGCGCGCCTCGCGCCGCTCGCCGCGCAGCTGCGCCGCCGCGGCGCTTTCGTCGTCTCGACCCATTTCACCCTGGTGCCCGGCAAGGGCGGGGAGCCCTTCATCTCGCCGCATCTGAAGAAGCTGCGGCCATTTCTTGCCAAGGGCGACTTCCTCCCGGGTGCCTGGGGGCACGATCTCGTCGACACCCTGCAGCCGGCCGACATCAAGGTCGAGAAGGTGGCCTTCTCGGCCTTCTACATGTCCCGGCTCGAATGGGTGCTGCGCAAGGCCGGCATCCAGCATCTCCTGGTCGCCGGCATCGTCACCAACGGCGGTGTCGCCTCGACCGTGCGCGACGCGCATGTGCGCGACTTCGAGGTGACCGTCATCGAGGACGGCTGCGCGGCCTTCTCGCCCAGGGTGCACGAGGAGGCGATCGCCGGATTGCGCCCGGTCGCCCATATCGCGACGGTCGCCGAGCTCATGACCGAACGCGGCGCCTGAGCCGGGAGGCGGGTCATGTCGCATGTTCGCTTCGACGAGGAAGCTTTCGATACCACCGTGCCGGTCGCGATCGTCGGCGCCGGCGCGGCCGGGCTCTGCGCGGCGCTGGCGGCCGCCGAGGCCGGCATCGAGCCGGTCGTGTTCGAACGTGATGCGGTGCCGCAGGGCTCGACGGCCCTCTCGGCGGGTCTGATCCCCGCGCCGGCGACCGATGCCCAGCGAGCGGCCGGCATTGACGACACGGTCGAGCGGTTCGCCGCAGATATCCAGGCCAAGGCGCATGGCGAGGCCGATCCGGTCGTTCTGGACCTGGTGGCGCGCGGCGCCGGCCCGGCCATCGACTGGCTGACCCGGCGCCACGGCCTCGCCTTCACCGTCGTCGCCGATTTCTCCTATCCCGGCCACAGCGCCCGCCGCATGCACGGCCTCGCCTCGCGGTCGGGAGCGGAACTGATCGACCGGCTGCGCGCGGCGGCGGAAAATGCGGGGATCGGCATCGTCACCGAGGCCCATGTGACGGCGCTGATCGCCGGTGCCGACGGGCGGGTGCGCGGCCTCGAGGTCAGGCGCCCCGACGGTTCGGCCGAGCGGATCGGTGCTGAGGCGGTGATCCTCGCCTGCAACGGCTATGGCGGCAACAAGGCGATGGTCGCCACCCATATTCCCGATCTCGCCGCGGCGCTCTATTTCGGCCATGCCGGCAATCAGGGCGACGCCGTCCTTTGGGGCACGGCGCTCGGCGCGGGTCTCAAGCATATGACCGGTCATCAGGGGCACGGCTCGGTCGCCCACCCGCACGGCATCCTGATCTCCTGGGCGGTGATCATGGAAGGCGGCTTCCAGGTCAATGCCGCGGGCCGGCGGTTCTGGAACGAGGCGCAGGGCTATTCTGAGGCCGGGATCGCCGTGCTCCGCCAGCCCGGCGGGATCGCCTGGGACGTGTTCGACGAGCGCATTGCCGGCATAGCGCGGCAGTTCGAGGACTTCCGCCGGGCCGAGGCGGCCGGCGCCATCGTCTGCGCCGCGACGCCTGCGGCGCTCGCTGATGCGATGAAGATGCCGCGGGATGTGTTTGATGCGACTCTCGAAACTGCGGCAGGTCACGCGCGCGCCGGCGGGACGGACGGCTTCGGCCGCGACTGGTCGGGGCTCGTCCCGCTCACGCCGCCCTATCGGGCGGTGCGGGTGACCGGCGCGCTGTTCCACACCCAGGGTGGGCTGATGGTCGACCGTCAGACGCGCGTCTGCCGGACCGACGGTTCGAGCCTGCCCAATCTTTTCGCGGCGGGTGGCGCGGCGGTGGGGGTGTCAGGACCGGATTCGTCGGGTTATCTTTCCGGCAATGGCCTCGTTACCGCCGTCGTCCTCGGGCGCCTGGCGGGAAGCGAGGCGGCCAAGCAGGTCCTACATGGCATTTGATCCCGAAGGGCTTCGCCCGATCCTCGCCCGCGTCAAGGCGACGCCGGCAAGCCCGCATCCCGACGAATGGATGGCCGCGGCCTGTCCGCATGCCTCGGTCGAACAGCGCTTCCAGCTGAGGGCGATGCTGGCGGAGACGCCGGAGCCGGCTTTCGAGCGTGATTCGAGCCGCATTCCCGCCCTCCAGAAGCTGCTTGCCAAGCTGAAGCTCGCGGCACTGCTGGTGCCACGTTCCGACGAGCATCAGGGCGAATATATCGTCGCCCGCGCCGAGCGGCTGCGCTGGCTGACCGGTTTCAGCGGGTCGGCCGGCTTCGCCGTGGTGTTGCGCAAGGCGGCGGCGCTCTTCGTCGACGGCCGCTATACCCTGCAGGCGCCGGCGGAAACCGATGCCGCGGTGATCGAGTGCCGCCATTTCCGCAAGCCGCCGGCGATCGAATGGCTGCCGGCCAAGCTGCGCAAGGGCGATCGTGTCGGCTACGACCCGCGCATCACCGCGCTCAGCGAGGCGGAGCGCTGGCGCGCCGCCCTCGCCAAGGTCGGGGCCGAGCTCGTCGCGCTCGACGCCAATCCGATCGACCAGATCTGGATCGACCAGCCCGGCGACCCGTTCGCTTCGGTCCACAGCCAGCCGCTGGCCTTCGCCGGGGAGGCGAGCGAAGACAAGCGCAAGCGGCTCGGCGCCGAGATCGCTGCGCGCGGCGCGGCGGCGACGGTGCTGAATCAGCTCGATTCGATCGCCTGGATCCTCAATGTGCGCGGCGGCGACACGCCGTCGACGCCGCTGGTGCAGAGCTTCCTCGTGCTTGCCGCCGACGGCCACGCCACCTGGTTCGTCGACCGGCAGAAGCTGACGGCCGGGCTCGTCCAGCAGCTCGGCAATACCGTGACGATCCGGCCGATCGAGGCCTTTGCCGAAGGCCTCGCCGACCTTGCCGGGAAAACCGTTTCGATCGAGCCGGACACCGCCACCGCCTGGATCGAGGCGCGGCTCGCCGCGGCCGGCGCGACGGTCGTCCGCGGGGCCGACCCGACCGTTCTGCCCAAGGCGCGCAAGAATGCCGCCGAGCTTGCCGGCACCCGCAAGGCTCACGCACGCGACGGCGCTGCCATGGTGCGTTTCCTGACCTGGTTCGATGCCGAGGCGCTGGGCCTCAGCGAATTGCAGGTCATGGCGAAGCTGGAGGAGATCCGCGGCGAGGATCCGATGTATCGCGGGTCGAGCTTCACCACCATTGCCGGCTGCGGACCGAACGGCGCGATCGTCCACTACCGGGCCAGCGAACAGACCGCCCGGCCGGTGGAGACGGGCACTTTCTTCCTGCTCGATTCCGGCGGTCAATATGCCGACGGCACCACCGACATCACCCGCACCATTCCGGTCGGCCGCGTGCCGCGCGAATTGAAGCGGCATTTCACCCTGGTGCTGAAAGGCCATATCGCGGTGGCCACGGCGCGTTTTCCAAAGGGGACCGGCGGGGTTGCGATCGATGCTTTCGCCCGCCGCAATCTCTGGGCCCACGGGCTCGACTTCGATCACGGCACGGGCCATGGCGTCGGCAGCTATCTCGGCGTTCACGAAGGGCCGGCACGCTTGTCGCCGCTCAGCCAGGTACCGCTCGAACCGGGCATGATCCTGTCCAACGAGCCGGGCTATTACAAGACCGGCTCGCACGGCATCCGCATCGAAAACCTGCTGGTCGTGCGCGAGGCCTCCTTCGAGGGCTTTCTCGACTTCGAGGCGATCACCTTCTGTCCGATCGACCGGCGGGCCATCGAGGTCGGCCTGCTCGACCCGGCGGAGCGCGCCTGGATCGATGCCTATCACGCCCGCGTCCTGAAGGTCCTGGCGAAGCAGCTCGACGGCGCAGCTCTCGCCTGGCTGAAACGGATGACCAAGCCGCTCTGATGCCCGTGCGGGCAGGATCGCGCGCCCGCGCCCGGGCTGCTTTGCGGCGCGCCGATGGGCCGCGCGCCGCGCGATCCTCTGCTCTCAGCCCTGCAACAGGGGCTCGACCGCAGCGGCCATGCGCAGCAGCCGCCGGTCCTGGCCGGCGAGCGCCGTCATCATGAAGCCGATCGGCAGGCCCTTGCCCTGGTGGCAGGGCAGGGAGACGCCGCAGAAATCGAAGATGTTGCCCACCGTCGTGTTGCGCAGGACGAGGCCGTTGGCGGTCCAGAACTGGTCGTCCGAGGCGATCAGGTCGAAGATCTTCGGCGCGCGGATCGGCGTCGTCGGCAGGATCAGGGCGTCGATATCGGCGAGCCTGTCACGCATGCGCAGGACGAGCTCGGCCCGCTTGGCGAGGAGCCGGATATAGTCCGAGGCCGCAGCCTTGGCGCCGAGGCGGACGCGCGCGAGCACGCGCGGATCGAAATCGCGGGCGCGCTCCTCCAGCCATTCGGCATGGACGGCCGAGGCCTCGATCGCCACCAGCGGCGCCTTGGCCATGGCGTCGGCGAGCTCCTGCAGCAGGTCCTCGATGGAAATGTCGCTGACCTGCGCGCCGGCCTTGGTCAGCTTCGCCACCGATGCCTCGAAGGCTTTCTCGACCTCCGGCTCGGTCTGGCCGAACAGGCGGCCGCGCGGAATGGCGAGCCGCAGGCCGGCCAGCGGCGCCGGCTCCAGCGTCCAGGCGTCATCGCCGGCCAGCACCATGTCGGCGGCCGCGCAGTCGGCGACCGTGGTGGCCAGCGGGCCGATCGAATCGAGCGTAGGGGACAGCGGGAAGGCGCCGGCCTTCGGCACGCGCCGCTCGGTCGGCTTGAACCCGACGCAGCCGTTGAGCGCGGCCGGAATGCGGATCGAGCCGCCGGTGTCCGAGCCGAGGCCCATCCGGGCCGTGCCCTCGGCGACCGAGACGCCGGCGCCGGAAGACGAGCCGCCCGGAACGCGGCTCTTGTCGGCGGCATTGCCGGGCGTGCCGAAATGCGGGTTGATGCCGATGCCGGAGAAGGCGAACTCGCTCATATTGGTCTTGCCGACGATGACCGCGCCGCCCCGCCTCAGGCGCGCGACGGCGGGCGCGTCGGCCGTCGCCGCGGGACGGTTGCGCAGGATCGCCGATCCGGCCGTGGTCGTTTCGCCGGCCACGTCGAACAGGTCCTTGATCGAGACGATCCAGCCGTCGACGGGGGAGAGCGACACGCCGGCCCTGGCGCGGGCATCGGCCGCGTCGGCCTCGGCGCGCGCGCGCTCGGCATAGACCTTGGTGTAGGTGACGCGGCCGTCCGAATTTGGTGCGTCGATCCGGGCGAGCGAAGCTTCGAGAGCGTCACGGACGGGCGTAGTCATCGGGGATTCTCCATGGGGGCGTCGGACTGTCGGGGACCACTCCCCATAGGTCAAGACGGCTCGGAGCAAACCGATCCGAGCCGAACTTGTTCCGGGTCATCCCTGGCCGGTCAGATCGGCTCGACGCCGCACCATTCGGCGACGAACAGGGCCATGGTTCCGGTCGAGCGCTTGAGGCTGGCGATCGAGAAGCGCTCGTCGAAACCGTGAGCCAGCTCACAATAGGGGCCGTAGTTGAGCGTCGGGATCTTGTCGAACAGCGCATAGACGCGGCCGTCGAGATAGGCCGGCAGCACTGTTTCGGTCAGCGGCGCGCCGGTGGAGCGCAGATGTGCCCGGCCGAGCACCGCCTCGGCCTCGGAGCCGGGCTCCAGCACGTAGCCTTCGGTGGTGAAGCCGTTCCAGGTGATGCGCGGCGGGTTGTTGGCGAGGAACCGGTCCTCGCGCGTCGCCTTGGCGACGGTCTCCTCGATCGCGCGCATCATTGCCTCGGGCTTCTCGCCCGGGAACAGCGCGATGCGGCAGTCGAAGCTGCACCAGGCCGGCACCGAGGAGGCCCAGTCGCCGCCCTTGATCTTGCCGATATTGAGGTTGATCGGGTGCGGCGTGTTGGCGAACAGCGGGTATTCCGACGTCTTCGTGTTCCAGAAGGCTTCGAGCTCGCGCAATTTGCGGATGATGCCGTAGGCGGCCTCGATGGCATTCTGGCCGTTGCCGGCCTCGCGCACATGCACCGGCAGGCCGGCCACGTCCACCTTGAACCAGACGACGCCGACATTGGCGCGCGTCAGCGTCTCGCCCGACGGTTCGGGAATGATCGCCGCTTCGCCCTTGTAGCCCCGCAGATGACATTGCAGGGCACCGTTGCCGGTCGATTCTTCCTCGACCACCGACTGCACCGTGACGGTTGCCGCCGGCTGCAGGCCGATGCGCCGGAGCGCGTCGAAGACCGCGAACATCGAGGCATGGCCCGCCTTCATGTCACCGGCGCCGCGGCCGTAGAACCAGTCGCCGTCGATGCGTGGTTCGAACGGCGGGCTGGTCCACATCGCGGTCGGCCCCTCCGGCACGACGTCGATATGGCCCTGCATGATCAGGCTGCGGCCGGTCTCCTGCTTCGGCCTGTGGATGCCGACGACGATCGGGGCTTTCGAATGCTCGGGCGCGAAGGGCGAGCCGCCGGGATGGCGCTTGATCGCCTCCTCGTCCATGTCGAAGCGGTCCATCGCCCAGCCGCGCGACTTCATCTGGCGGAACACGAAATCCTGTACCGCGTTCTCCTCGCCGCGCCGCGAGGGAAAGCGCACCAGCGCCTTGGTCAGTTCGATCTGGTCGGCGAAATTGTCGTCGACCGCCTTGAGGATCTGGTCGGCGAGAACGGGATCGAGGGGCATGGAAGGCTCCGGACGGATGCTGCAGGAGGGCGGGTAGTGGTGTTCAGATCGGCTCGACGCCGCACCATTCGGCGACGAACAGGGCCATCGTGCGGGTCACGCGGCGCATGCTGGCGACCGAAAAGCGCTCGTCGAAGCCGTGGATGTTTTCCGAGATCGGCCCGTAACAGAGCGCCGGCACCTGATCGTAGAGCGCGTAGACGCGGGTATCGAGATAGGCCGGCGTCACCATGGTCTCGAGCGGCTTGCCTGTCGCCGCCTCATGCGCCCGGCCCAGGGTCGCCTCGGCCTCCGAGCCCGGCTCCAGGACGTAGCCTTCGGTGGTGAAGCCGTTCCAGACGACGCGCGGCGGATTGTTGGACAGGAAGCGGTCGTTGCGCGAGGCGGCCTGGATGGTCGCCTCCACCGCGCGCTGCATGGCCTCCGGCCGCTCGCCCGGATAGATGGCGATGCGGCAGTCGAAGCTGCACCAGGCCGGAACCGAGGAGGCCCAGTCGCCGCCCTCGATCTTGCCGATATTCAGGTTGATCGGGTGCGGGTCGTCGGCGAACAGGGCGTGCTCGCCCTTCTTCGCGTTCCAGTCGGCCTCGAGGCCGCGCAGGGCGGCGATCAACCCGAAGGCGGCCTCGATGGCGTTCTGGCCCGAGCCAGCATGGCTGACGTGTACCGGCAGCCCGGCCACCTCGACGCGGAACCAGAGGACGCCGGCATTGGCGCGGATGAGCTTTTCCTCCTCCGGCTCCGGGATCAGCACGGCATCGGCGCGGTAGCCGCGCAGGTGGCACTGCAGCGCGCCGTTGCCGGTCGCTTCCTCCTCCACGACCGACTGGACGGTGACGGTCGAGGCCGGCTGCAGGCCGATCGTCTTCAGGGCGTCGAACACGGCGAACATGGCGGCATGGCCGGCCTTCATGTCGGCGCCGCCGCGACCGTAAAACCAGTCGCCTTCGATATGCGGCTCGAAGGCAGGCCGCGTCCACATGGAGGCGGGGCCCGGCGGCACGACGTCGACATGGCTCTGCAGGATCAGGCTGCGGCCGGTCTCCTGCTTCGGCCGGTGGATGCCGACGACGATGGGCGCCTTCGAATGCTCCGGCGCGAAGGGCGAGCCGCCGGGGTGGCGACCGATCGCGGCCTCGTCCATGGCGAAGCGGTCGATGACCCAGCCGCGCTGCTCCATCTGTCCCTGCACGAAATCCTGGCAGGGGCCTTCCGCGCCGCGCTGCGAGGCAAAGCGGACGAGATCGGCAGTCAGCGCCATCTGGCGGTCGAAATTGTCGTCCACCGCCTTCAGGATTTTCGCGGCCAGGGCAGCATCAAGTGACATGTCAGAACTCCGATCCCGGCTCAGCCTAGCGACCGGGGCGGTGGGGACAAGCGCCTGATATGCAGCCTTGCTGCGCATGCCGGCTCTTGCAGCCCGGCTTTGGAGCGTGTTTGGTCGCGGCCTGATGATCACGCGAATTCGGATTCCAGTGGCAACTGGTATCTCAGGACAGCGCCGGGACAACACCGTCATGAAAGCCGCCTTCTCCGATCTGCACCGTGGCCACGATCCGAAGCGTTTCGTCCTGCGCGGCAAATTCGCGCCGGGCGAGGAGCGGCCCGAGCGCGCCGACCGCCTGGCGGCGGGCCTCCAGGCGGGCCGCCACAGCCTTCATCCGGCGGAGAGCTTCGGCCAGGGGCCGCGCCTCGGCGTCCATTCGGTCGACTATCTGCGCTTCCTGGAAGAGGCGGCGGAAGAATGGAAACTCCTCGCCGACGCCTCCGACGAGGTGCTCGGCAATGTCCATCCGGTGCGCCGCGGCGGCACGCTCCCGACCTCGCTGACCGGCCGGGCCGGCTGGTACATGCAGGACATGGCCTGCGGCATCGGGCCCGGGACCTGGGCCGCGGCGGCCGCGGCCACCGACGTCGCCATCACTGCCGCCGAATTCGTCATCGAGGGCGAGCGCGCCGCCTATGCGCTGTGCCGCCCGCCCGGCCACCATGCCTACCGGGATGCGGCCGGCGGCCACTGCTTCATCAACAATACCGCCGTCGCCGCGCAATATCTCAGGTCCGTCCACGACCGGGTGGCGGTGCTCGACATCGACATCCATCATGGCAACGGCACGCAGGACATCTTCTACGACCGGCCCGACGTGCTCACCGTTTCGGTCCATGCCGATCCGAACCGCTTCTATCCCTTCTTCTGGGGCCATGCGCATGAGCGCGGGGCAGGGGCGGGCGAAGGCTTCAACCTCAACTTGCCGATCCCGCATGGCGCCGACGACGCGGCCTATGTCGCGGCGATCGAGCAGTCGGCGCGCACCATCGCCGCCTTCGATCCCGGCGTGCTGGTCATCGCACTCGGCCTCGACGCCTCGGCCGACGATCCTTTCGGCGGCGCGAAGGTGACGGCGGGCGGCTTCCGCGCGGCCGGCGCGGCCATTGCGCGCATGGGCCTGCCGACGCTGTTCGTGCAGGAAGGGGGCTATCTCTCCGACAATCTCGGGCCCAACCTGACCGCCGTGCTCGGCGGCTTCGAGGCGACGGCCTGACCGGCGCCTGCGGCGGAGCCGGACATGGCAAGGCATCGGGACCCGAAGGGAGGCGGCCCATGACGCGCATGCGGCTTTATTCCGGACCGCTCAGCATGTTCGGAGCCAAGGCCGAGATCGCCGCGCGCGAGAAGGCGCTCGCGTTCGATCTCGTCATGGTGCCCTTCGACATGGACCGGCTCTACGAGCCCAAACATGCCGAGGTGCTGCGCATCAATCCGAAGCGCCAGGTGCCGGTGCTGGTCGACGGCGACCTCGAAATCTTCGATTCGACACAGATCTTCGAATATTTCGAGCACTTGCGGCCGGAGCCCGCGCTGTGGCCGGCGGCGCCGGCCGCGAGAGCTCGCGCCCGCCTTCTCGAGCACATGTCGGACGAGGTCTATTTCCCCGCCATCATCAGACTGATGGGCCTGCAGGGGCGGCTCGACGAGGAGCCAGCGCAGACCGCCCTCGCCAGTGCGGCCAGCTTTTATGGGGACATGGAGGCAAGGATCGCCGACCGGCCGTTCCTCGCAGGCGCCTATTCCTTCGCCGACATCGCCTTCTTCATGGCGCAGCTCTTCGGCGAGCGCATGGGCGCCCGCCTCACGGACGACCAGCCGAAGCTCGTCGCCTGGCGCGCGCGCATGCTGGAGCGGCCTGCGGTGCGCGCCGTCGTCGGCCCGATGGTGGCCTATCTCGTTTCGGTCGGCCGGCGCGTTCCGCCTCATCTGGCGTCGCTCGCGCCGCAGACATCGACGCGCTGACAGGCCGCCGGCTTGGCGCCCGCCCCGGGGCCGGCCTAGACTTTGTGAACGCGCAACGCACAGGACAGGTCGGGCCATGACACGACGTCATTTTGCCGGAGCGGTTCTGGCCCTCCTCCTCGCGCCGGTTGTTGCCAAGGCCGGGGTGGTCGTTCAATTCGTCGGGCCGGACCGCTTCGCCGACCAGGATTTCCGCAGGCCCGTCCGGCGCGAGGCCTTGATGCGCGAGCTGGAGCTCCATCTCAAGGCGCTCGGCGAGCGCTATCTGCCGCCGCAGCAGACCTTGACGCTCGAGATCACCGATCTCGATCTCGCCGGCCGCTACGAGCCCTTCAGCACCGGCTTCAACGAAGTCCGGGTGATGCGCGACATCACGCCGCCCCGGGTCAAGCTCAGCTATCGCCTGACCGAGGGCGGCAGGACGATCGCCGCCGGCAGCGAAACCATTTCCGACCTCAACTATCTCTCCAATATCCGCGCGCGCAACGCATCGGGCCCGCTGCCCTACGAGAAGGCCATGCTCGACGACTGGTTCCGCCGGCGTTTCGGCCAGGGCCGGCCGGCCCGCGGCTGAGCCGGGCGCCTTAATGTTCCCATAATTGGGAACAAATTTCCCCTGATGCGGATTGTCGGTCTGTCCCTCATCCACGATGCGATCCGGGCGCAGCCGCCGGCGGCGCCATTGCTGTCGGCGTTCCACGCCCTGGTCGGGGCGGCGCGCTGGACGGGCCCCGCGGATATTGCCGCGGCGCTGCCGGCGAGCCGTCGCGACGCCGCAGGGCGCTGGCATCTCACGCTCGGCAAGCCGGCGCTCGTGCTGGTCTGGCGGGTCAACTTCGCCGCTGGCCTTGTCGTGCTCGACGCGATCGGCCCGGCTTCGACTGATGCGGAGGCTGAATCATGGAGCCGTTGAAACCGATCCGTTCCGCCGAGGACCACCGGCGGGCGCTGGACGCGATCCGCGCCGCGATCGAGGCTGAGCCGGGATCGGCTGAAGCCGACCGGCTGGAGGTGCTGGCGATCCTGGTCGCAGACTACGAGCGGCGCAGCGCCGCCATTCCGCCGGCCGATCCCGTGGCCGTGCTGGAACTCGCCATGCAGGCGCAGGGCCGCTCGCAACGCGACCTCGCGGCCGTGCTCGGGTCACGCTCGCGCGCCTCGGAGGTGCTCGGACGGCGGCGCATGCTGTCGGCGGCGATGGCGGAACGGCTTGCGGCCGCCTGGTCGATCCCGCTCGACCTCCTGAGCCGGCCCTACGCGGTTGCCGGCGGGCGCATGGCGCGCTGGACCCGCCGCACCGCCGCGGCTGGCGCCATGGTGCTCATCGCCTTCGGGATGGGTGGCGGCGCGCTCGTCGCGATCCACGGCCAGGACCTGCCGGAAGTCGGCCAGCTCGCAACCTACCGCCCGCAGACAGTGCTGCGCCGCGACGCTTCCGGCCGGCTGCTCGAGCGGCGCGACTTCGTCCCGCTCGACATGATTCCGGCCCATGTCGTGAAGGCTTTCCTTGCGGCCGAGGACCGGCGCTTCTTCGATCACGGCGGCACCAGCCTGCCGGCGATTGCCCGGGCGGCCGTCCGCAACATCGTCAACCGGGGCGAGGATCCCGAAGGCGGCTCCACGATCACCCAGCAGGTGGCGAAGAACCTGCTGCTGGCGGCCGAGCCACGCTCGCTCGGCCGCAAGGTGCGCGAGGCGATCCTCGCCGGCCGGATCGAGGCGGCTCTGTCCAAGGAGCGAATCCTCGAGATCTATCTGAACCAGATCTATTTCGGCGGCGCGGCCTATGGCGTCGCGGCCGCCGCCGATACCTATTTCGGCAAGCCGCTCGCCGCGCTCAGCGTTGCCGAAGCCGCTTCGCTCGCCGCACTGCCGAAGGCGCCGAATCTCTATCGCATCGATCTCGCCGACAATGCCGGGCGGGCGAGGGCCCGGCGAGACTGGGTGCTCGGCCGGATGGCGAGCGACGGCATGATCACCGAGACCGCGGCTGTGCTCGCCAGGGCCGAGCCGCTGCGCCAGCCCTGAAGGGCAGGGCGGCTGATTGAGTGGAATGTCCTGCGGGCAAATCGGTTTGCCGGCTTGACAGGACCATCTGGACGCGCGGCCCGGCAGATTTCAAGATCGGAATGCGGCCGCCCGGGCCGTCAGCTTTCGTCAAGCCGCCCTTTTTCATCGTTCATTCGTCATCCGTCATTCGCAGCCGAGGTTCGCCCGTCATGCCGATCGTCATTCTCCGCCTCGTCGTCGCATGGGCCAGCGTCGCCGCGTTTTTTGTTCTCGGCGATGCGCTGCTCGGAGGCCTCGACCAGTGGGTCGTCGCGCTCGCCGTCTTCGCCTGGCTGCTGGCCGTGATCATGTGGGCCGCCTTCGGCGTCGTCCACGAGGCGGAGATCCTGGCCCATCGGCTGGGCGAGCCCTACGGCACGCTGATTCTCACATTGGCCATCGTGATCATCGAGGTCGCCCTGATCTCGGCGGTGATGCTGGGCGCCAAGGGCGCCCCGACGCTCGGGCGCGACACCATGTTCGCGGTCCTGATGATCGTGCTCAACGGGGTGGTCGGCGTCGGGCTGCTGATCGGAGGAATGAAGCATTTCTCCCAGCGCTACAGCCTGAAGGGCGCCTCGTCCTATCTTGCCATCATCATTCCGCTCTCGGTCATTCCGCTCATCCTGCCGAATTTCACGACCTCCACGAATGACGGCACCCTGACCTCCTTCCAGGCGATCAGCTTCTCCATCTTCATGATTGCCCTCTACGGCGCCTTCCTGCTGCTGCAGACCGGCCGGCACGCCGAATTCTATCGCGAGCCGCCTTCGGACGACCCGCAGGCGGCGCCGGCGGAAGCCGGCCACGACCATGGTGATGCCGGGGGCCCGCTCGCCAAGCCGGTCCTCTTTCTCCTGCTCAACATTCTGCCGATCGTCCTGCTCGCCAAAAGCCTCGCCAAGGTGCTCGATTTCGGCATTGCCCGCCTCGGCGCCCCGCCGGCGCTCGGCGGCATCCTGATCGCCATGGTGGTGTTCACGCCCGAATGCATCACCGCGCTCAGGGCCATCACGGCGAACCAGTTGCAGCGGGCGATCAATCTCTGCCTCGGCGCTGCGGCCTCGACGCTTGGCCTCACGGTGCCGGCCGTGCTCGCCATCGGTGTCCTGACCGGCCAGAACGTCGTGCTCGGCCTGTCGCCGACCAACATGATCCTGCTGGCGATGACGCTGGTCCTGTCGACGCTTACCTTCACGGGCACCCGGACGACCATGCTCGAGGGCGCGGTGCACCTCGGTGTGTTCTTCGTGTTCCTGGTGCTGGTGTTCAGCCCATGAGGTCTCGGGCGCCCTGACCGGACAGTTCCGTCCGGTGCCGCTGGTTCACCGCGGTGCGGGGCGACGATGTGCGGCCGACATCCGGCCCGGACATCGCCTGCGCGCCCGCCGCCGTCGTCCGTTCCGAGCCAAAAAAGCCCGCCAGATCCTTGATCGGGCGGGCTTTTTGGATGGCTGGGGGACCTGGATTCGAACCAAGACTAACGGAGTCAGAGTCCGCTGTTCTACCATTAAACTATCCCCCACCAGGGGCGCCCCGAAGCGCTGCCTCGGTGCGAGGCGCGGTGATAGTCGATTGCCGGACGGAGTTCAAGGCCCTGGCGCAGGAGAATGACGGCCAAATTGCAGCCATGTGTGCAAAGCTTGCGACGACCGTCCCGGCTGCTACACTCACGCCCAACTGAACAGCATCAATCGCCCGATCCGTCGAGCGCTTCGGCGTTCCGGAACCGGCGGTGGAAAGGTTGCCATGGCCCACGAACCGCAGAATGGCGGTTCGCCGGGGGAATCGGGCGTGCAGCCGGCGGCGCCAGCCGCGGCTGCGCGCGGTGGGTCTTTGGCCGAGTCCGGCCGCCCGCCGCGGCGGCTCTATGCTGCGCTCGATCTCGGAACGAACAATTGCCGCCTTCTGGTGGCCAAGCCCGAAGGGGCGAGCTTCCGGGTGGTCGATGCCTTCTCGCGCATCGTCCGCCTGGGCGAGGGCCTTGCTCAGACCGGCCGGCTCAGCGAAGCGGCCATGGACCGCGCCGTCGAGGCGCTGAAGGTCTGCCGGGCCAAGCTGCAGGACAGGCAGGTGACGCGGGCGCGGCTGATCGCGACCGAAGCCTGCCGAGCGGCTGAGAACGGCGCCATCTTCATCGACCGCGTCCGGCAGGAGACCGGCCTCAGGCTCGAAATCGTCGATCGCCAGACCGAGGCCCATCTGGCCGCACAGGGCTGCGCGCCGCTCGCCGACCCGCGCGCCCGCGGCGTCATTCTGTTCGACATCGGCGGCGGCTCCTCCGAGCTCGTCTGGCTGCTGCCGCGCGGGCCCGGCCGCTCCGGCGGGCCGCCGAGCGCCGACATCCTCGGCTGGACCTCGCTGCCGGTGGGGGTCGTGACCCTGGCCGAGCGTCACGGCGGGCAGCGCGTCACGCGCGAAAGCTTCGCGCGCATGGTCGACGAGGTCGCCGACATGGTGGCCTGTTTCGCCCATCGCGAGGCGATCCGCGGCCAGTTGCAGCACCTGCACATGCTGGGCACGTCGGGCACGGTCACGACGCTGGCCGGCGTCCATCTCGGCCTCGTCAAATATGACCGCCGCCGCGTCGACGGCGCCTGGCTGGCGGCGGGCGAGGTCGACATCATCCTGCAGCAGCTCCTGGATATGAGCTACGAGCAGCGGATCGGCCATCCCTGCATCGGCGCCGAGCGCGCCGACCTGGTGCTGGCCGGCTGCGCGATCCTGGAGGGCATGCGCCGCCACTTCCCGTGCGAGCGCCTGCGGGTGGCCGACCGGGGCCTGCGCGAGGGCATTCTGGTCGGCCTGATGCGCGCTGACGGCGTCTGGCGGCGGCCTTTCTACAGAAATCACGACGGAGACCGGCGATGAGCGCCAGATCGGGCGGTGGTGGCCGCGAGCTGACGGTCAGGCTGAAGACCGCCAAGAAGCGCACCACCAGCCAGCAGCGCTGGCTGGAGCGGCAGCTCAACGACCCCTATGTGGCGCGCGCCAAGCGCGACGGCTGGCGCTCGCGCGCCGCCTACAAGTTGATCGAGATCGACGACAAGGTGCGGCTCCTCAAGCCGGGGCAGCGGATCGTCGATCTCGGCGCCGCGCCCGGCGGCTGGCTGCAGGTGGCGGCCAAACGCATCGGCCTCGAGAAAGGGCAGGGCAAGATCGTCGGCATCGACCTGCTCGCCATCGACCCCGTGCCGGGCGTTGCCTTCATCCAGGGCGATTTCACCGCCGAGGACGCGCCGGACCGGCTGAAGGAACTGCTCGGCGGCGAAGCCGATGTCGTCCTCTCGGACATGGCCGCCAATGCCACCGGCCACAAGCAGACCGACCACCTGAAGATCGTCTATCTCGCCGAACTCGCCATCGATTTCGCCCGGCAGGTGCTGGCGCCCGGCGGCCATTTCCTGTGCAAGGTGCTGCAGGGCGGCACCGAAGGGCAGCTGCTGGCCGACCTGAAGCGCGATTTCACGACCGTCAAGCACATCAAGCCGCAGGCGAGCCGGGCCGATTCGAGCGAGCTCTACGTGCTCGCCATGGGCTATCGTGGCCTGCCAGCCGCCGGCTCGGGCGCCTGACGGCCTGAACAGGCGCTTTGCTCCGCGTATCTGCTCGGCGATGAGGCGCGCCTTGCGCGGTCCTCCGCCTTCGGCCGGCGCAAGCCTGGCTGGATCGTCGATCGGAGCCGCCCCGGCTGCGTCGAGCAGGGCTGCCGCTCGGCCCGCGCTGCGGGCATGCGATGCCGGCGGCGCCACATCCCGGCCTTATCCCGCGCCGGTGGCGGCCGGCATCCGGCATCGGCGGCCGCGTGATCACGCCGCAGGGCCGGCGTGACGGCCGAGCACGGTTGATCTTCTTCACCGAACCGCGCCGCCTGCGACAGCAGCGGCGCCGTCCCGCCCCGGGGGCGCTCGCCCGGCGGCTGCACGCCATGCGCGGCGAGCCCTCCGGCGGGCTGCCACTGAAGAACGCGAGCGGATGCTCCCCAGGGACAACGCCCACGAGTGCGACGAGCGCCAAGCGGCGGGACGTCCAGCTCATACACACGGTGTGTCTCGGCGGACACGGCTGCCAGCGGACATCGGGCCCGTTCTAGCCAAATCACTTTGACTAAAATAATTTCCCGCGGGTCGGATCAGGATACCGCTTGTATTTCTTATGATACCGCCAATCGGTTGCAATCCGACGATTGCATAGAATGACGTTATCTTACGTTGGGGAATTATCATGCGTCATATCAGGGCCAGGCTGACCTCGTCGACGGCACTTTTGGGCGTCATGGCAGCACTCGCGCCGGCGGGCCTGCTCCTTCCCTCGGCGGCCTTCGCCAACTGCGTCACGAGCGGCGCTGCGACGACCTGCGGCACGACGGCGCCGAACCCCTATACGAGCCGCGTCGGCACGGGGCAGGCCGACAACGGCCGCACGGTCGACGTCAATGCCGGCGCGACCATCGCGACGGTCAACACCAATGCCATCAGCCTCGGCAACAATGCGACCATCACGATCGGCGGCACCGTCCGTACGACGTCGAGCGGCGGCGTCGGAACCGCTGGCACCGGCAACAATACGGTCGAGTTCCGCAGCAACAGCACGCTGACCATCCTGCCGGGCGGCAGCATCATCGCCGACGGCAGTTCGGGCAATTCCGAGGCCATCAATCCGACGGGCTTCGGCAACACCATCATCAATCGCGGATTGATCCAGGCGACCAACAGCGCCGCGATCTGGTTCGAGGATCAGGTCACCGGCGCGCGCAACACGGTCGACAATTACGGCACGATCGAGCGTGTCGGGGGCGGGGCCGTCATGGGCAGCGGCGTCGGCGCCGGCATCGTCTTCTACAACCGCACGGGTGGACGGATTCTCGGCAATCTCTCCTTCGGCGCCGGCAATGATGACCTGATCTTCGAGGCCGGCTCGACCGCCAGCGGCAGCATCAACGGCGGGGCCGGCACAAACAATCTGACGCTGCAGGGCGCCGCCGGCTCCAGCGACACCTTGCCCGGCAGCATCACCAATTTCTCCACCCTGACCAAGGAGGGGGAAGGCCGCTGGACGGTGTCGGGCAGCCTGTCGGGCTTCACCATCGTCACGGTGAAGCACGGTGTGCTGGCGCTTACCGGCAACAATGCCGGCTATACCGGCAATCTCATCATCGATCCGGCCGGCACGCTGGAAGCGCGCGCGCAAAGCCTGCCGACCAAGGCAGGCGGCGCCGCGACCAATATCGACAACGTGCAGAACAACGGCCTTCTGCGGTTCACGCAAGGTGACGACGGCACCTATATCGGCCAGATCACCGGTACCGGTTCGGTCGTGAAGCTCGGCGGCGGCGTCCTGACGCTGGCCCCGGTGGCGGCAGCCGGCAATACCTTCTCGGGCGGCCTGTCGCTCAACGAGGGCGTCGTCGCGGTCGGCGCCGACAGCGCGCTCGGCGCGGCCACCGGCAGCCTCACCTTCAACGGCGGTACGCTGCGCCTCACCTCCAGCTTCGATATCGGCGCGGCCCGCGCGATCACACTGAATGCGCCGGGCGGAACGATCGACGTCCAGACTGGGCTGACGTCGACGCTCAGCCAGGCCATGACCGGGGCAGGGGCCTTCACCAAGGCGGGCGCCGGCACGCTGATCCTCACGGCGGCGAACGGCTATACCGGCGGCACGACGATTTCCGGCGGCACGCTGCAGCTGGGCAATGGCGGCACCACCGGCTCGGTCATCGGTGACATCACCAACAATGCTGCGCTCGCCTTCAACCGATCCGACAATGTCACCTTCGGCAATGTCATTTCGGGTTCCGGGAGGGTCGACCAGATCGGTCCCGGCACCACAACCTTCACCAATGCCAACACCTATACGGGTGGCACGACCATATCCGGCGGCGCTCTCGCGCTCGGCAATGGCGGCACCTCGGGTTCGATCGTCGGCAATGTCGTCAACAATGCCTCGCTGATCTTCAACCGTTCCGACGCCATCACCTTCGGCGGCGTCATTTCCGGCTCCGGCACGGTGCGCCAGATTGGCACCGGCATCACCACGCTGACCGGCAGCAACAGCTATGCCGGCGCGACGTCAGTCGAAGCCGGCACGCTGATCGTCAACGGCAATCAGAGCGCGGCGACCGGCCCGACGACGGTCCAGAGCGGCGCGACCATCGGCGGCACCGGCACGATCGGCGGCGGCGTGTCGATCGCTGGCGGCGGTGCGCTGGCGCCCGGCAATGTCGGCGTCGTACCCGGCGAGCTCACCATTCGCGGCAGCCTGACGCTGCAGCCGACCTCCGAGCTCCACTACAATTTCGGTCGCGCGAACGTGCCGGGCGGCCCGTTCAACGACCTGACGACCGTCGCCGGCGACCTCAACCTGTCGGGGCGGCTCAATGTCAACCTGACGCCGGGCGGCTCGTTCGATCCGGGCGTCTACCGCATCATCAACTACGGCGGGACGCTCACCGACAATACGCTGACCATCGCGTCGCTGCCGCCGGGCACGCCGCCCGGAACGTTCTTCGTCCAGACCTCGGTCGCCAACCAGGTCAATCTCGTCAACACGGCCGGCCTGACGCTGAACTTCTGGGACGGCAATGGGGGCCCGAAGAATGACGGCGCGGTCAATGGCGGCAACGGCGTCTGGCAGAATGCCGGCGCCCTGGACAACTGGACGACCGTCAGCGGAACGCCGAACGCGCCCTGGGCGCCCGCTGCCTTCGCCGTATTCATGGCCGCGCCGGGCACCGTGACGGTCGACAACGGCATCAACTCCGCCAGTCCCGTCGCCGCCGTCGGCATGCAGTTCGCCAGCGACGGATATGTCATCCAGGGTGGCACGCTGACGCTGGTCGGCGCGCCGGATTCGATCATCAAGGTCGGCGACGGTACCGCGGCCGGCGCCGGCTATACCGCGACGATCGACGCGGTGCTGGCCGGCAGCACGCGGGTGGTCAAGACCGATCTCGGCACGCTGGTCCTCAACGCCGACAATACCTACACCGGCGGCACGGCGATTTTCGGTGGCGTGCTGCAGATCGCGCGCGACGCCAATCTCGGCACTTCCGCCGGCGGCCTCGCCATCGACGACGGCACGCTGCGCACCACTGCGAGCTTCACGCTGAGCCGCGCCACCCTGCTCGGCGGCAGCGGCGGCACGGTCGAGACGCTCGCGGCCACCACGCTGACCCATGACGGCGTGGTGTCGGGACCCGGCGCGCTGACCAAGACCGGCGACGGCACGCTGGTGCTGGCCGGCACCAATACCTATTCCGGCGGCACCTTCATCCGTGCCGGCGTGCTGCAGGTCGCGAGCGATGCCAATCTCGGCGCGGCCTCGGGTGGCGTGACCATCGATGGCGCGACGCTGCGGACCACGGCGAGCTTTGCGACCGGCCGGGCCACGACGCTCGAAGCGGGGGGCGGCACGATCGAGACGGCGGCGGGTACGACGCTGACCCAGGCCGGGGTCATCGCCGGGCCGGGCGCGCTGACCAAGGCGGGCGACGGCACGCTGGCGCTCGCGAATGCCAACACCTATGCCGGCGGCACGACGATCGCGGCCGGCATCCTGCAGCTCGGCGTCGGCGGGACGACCGGCAGCATCGTCGGCGACGTCGCCAACGCGGGCACGCTCGCCTTCAACCGCTCGGATGCCTTCACCTTTGCCGGCACGATCTCAGGTGCCGGCACAGTGCGCCAGATCGGACCCGGCACGACCACGCTCACCGCGGTGGGTGCCTATAGCGGCCCTACCATCGTCGAGGCGGGCACGCTCGCACCGGGCGCGGCCGGCATCCTGAGCGCCGCCTCGGCCTTTTCGGTCCTGCCGGCCGGCACGCTCGCCCTCAACGGCTTCGACCAGCGAGTCGCGGCGCTCTCCAATGCGGGTCTCGTCAGCCTCGGCGGCGCGCCGGGCACGACGCTGACCGTGACGGGCGACTATGCCGGCGCGGGCGGCACATTGCGGCTCAACACGCATCTCGCCGGCGACGCCTCGCCGACCGACCGCCTGGTGGTTGCGGGCGACACGTCCGGCGCCACGATGCTCGCCGTCGTCAACCGGGGCGGCATCGGCGCGCCGACCGTCGAAGGCATCAAGGTCATCGACGTCGCCGGCGCGTCCAACGGCACCTTCGCGCTTGTCGGTGACTACATGTTCATGGGCGCTCCGACCCTCATCGCGGGCGCCTACGGTTATCAGCTGCACAAGGGCGGCGTGTCGACGCCCGGCGACGGCGACTGGTACCTGCGTTCGACGCTGCTGCCGACGCCTCCCCAGCCGCCCGAGCCGCCTCCGCCACCTAAGCCTATCTATCAGCCGGGTGTGCCGCTCTACGAGGCCTATGCCCAGGCGCTGTCGCAGCTCAATGGCCTGCCGACCCTGCAGCAGCGCGTCGGAAACCGGACCTGGAGCGGTGGCGAGACCACGGTTTCGCCGGCGGGCGAGGGTTGGGCGGCCTTCGACCGGCAGGGCCTGTGGGGCCGTATCGAAGGTGCGCACAACCGCTTCTCGCCAGCCGCCTCGACCAGTGGCACCGGCTTCACCTCCAATCTCTGGCGCGCCCAGATCGGCCTCGACGGCCGGCTGGTGGAGGCCAATGCCGGCAGCCTCATTGCGGGCGTCACCGCGCATTACGGCGAGATCTCCGCTCAGGTCGCCTCGCTGTTCGGCAATGGCTGGATCAGGTCCCAGGGCTATGGCTTCGGCGGCACGCTGACCTGGTACGGCCAGAACGGCTTCTATGTGGACGCGCAGGCGCAGGCCACCTGGTTCGACAGCAAGCTGACCTCGGACACGCTGAGCCGCGTGATGAATCCGGGCCGCAATGGCGGCTTCGGTTATGCGCTCGGCGTCGAGGCGGGGCGGCGTTTCGCCATCGGACCGCAGCTTGGCCTGACGCCCCAGGCCCAGCTCGTCTATTCCGCGGTCCGGTTCGACCGCTTCGCCGATCCGTTCGGCGCCCAGGTCTCGCTCGACCGCGGCGAAAGCCTGCGCGGTCGTTTCGGCCTCGCCGTGGATTTCGAACAGAGCTGGCGCGATGCCTCCGGCAGCCTGTCGCGCTCACGGGTCTACGGCATCGCCAATCTCACCTACGAGTTCCTCGGCGGCATGCGCACCGACGTGTCGGGAGCCAGGCTGATCAGCGCCGGCGAACGGCTGATGGGCGGCATCGGCGTGGGCGGCACCTATAGCTGGGGCAACGGCCGCTATGCGCTCTATGGCGAGGGCACCGTCGATACCAGCCTCAACCGTTTCGGCGACAGCTACGCGATCCGTGGTACGGTGGGGCTCCGCTACACTTGGTGAGGCATGACGGCGATGAAACCGGCAGCAATCCGGCCGATACGGCGCGTTGGGCTGGCTGCGGGCTTGGCCGCGGGCCTTGCGGCACTGGCGGCCTGCATGCCCGCCGGCGGCAGCGAGAGGCCGCGGCCGAGCATGGCCAACCCGGCTTCGGTCCATTGCATCGAGCGGGGCGGGCGACTCATTGCCGTCCGCACGCCACAGGGGGATCGGAACGACTGCCTGCTGCCCAGTGGCGAACGCATCGACGAATGGGCGCTGTTCCAGCGCGACCGCCGGTGAGGCGCGGGTCAAGGCAGCGGCCCTGACCCGTCTGCTGCATCCGTCCTCAGCGTTCGTTCACCCTGTCCGAGAATGCAGCTCAGGGTTTACCGGCCGGCAGGCGGTTCGCGGATAAGCTTCATCACCGCGTCCGGAGCCCCAATGCCATGCTGCCTCGGGCCTTCTACTGGTTGATGCTGCCCGTCGGCGTCGTGGCCATCGCCAAGCCGGATATCTATGCCGTGCTGATGGCGCAGATGGTCCGCCAGCCGGCGCCTGCCGCCGTCGCCCAGCAGCCGCGATCGGCGCAGGCCGCAACTCCTGCGCCTTACGGCCCGCGCCGGGTGATTGCCGACCGCGACGGCCATTACCGGGTCAGGGCGAGAGTCGGCGGTCGCACCTTCGATGCGATGGTCGATACCGGTGCGAGCGTCGTCGCGCTCAATTGGCAGACCGCGCTCGACCTCAACCTGATCCATCCCGGCGATCAAATGGACGTGGTCATGCAGACGGCCTCCGGCCGCGCCTATGGCCGGCGGGTGACGATCCCGCGGCTCGAAGTGGAGGGGCTGGCGGTCGCTTCCGTGCCGGCCGTGGTCATGCCGGCCGGCACCTTGTCGACGAACCTGCTCGGCATGAGTTACCTGTCGCGTCTGCGCCGGTTCGAATTCGCGCAGAACAGCCTCGTGCTCGAACAATGACCGATCGGCGCGGCGTCAGATGGCGCGCCGGCTCGTCACGCCGAAATGGCAGATGCCTTCGCCGGGTTTTGCGCCGGGATGTGGGAAGATGATGAAGCCGTCGGACGGGGCATGGACCGCCTCGCCGCTGGCGCGGCGAGCGATGACCGTGCCAGCCACGACCGGATCGCCGGTCCGCCAGCGGCCCTCGAGCCGGTCGCCTGCCGCCTCGCAGACGACGATGTCGACGATATGGATGACCGTCTGTTCCGGCCGCGGCGCCGGCGTATCGTCCGTCAGACCGAGATGGGCGAAGGTGTTGACGATCGCCCGGTAGCCAACCTCGATCGCCGCCGGATCGTCATGGGTGCCGCATTCCAGCGTGACGCCGTAGCCGCCCTGGAAGCGGATATATTCGGTGGTCCCATAGCCTTCCGCGATCGATCCGGGCGGAAACCCTAAGCGATTGCGGATGGCGATGAGCCGTTCGTAGTTTTCGAGCCAGCCGTGGATCGCGACGCGCGTGCCGAGCGCGGCCGCGAGCGCGCCTTCCGCCGCCGCATGGCGGAACGGGCGAAGCGCGGCGGAGCCTTCCTCGGGGCCGAAAAAGGTGAAGGGTTCGCCTTCACTGCGGAACGAGTGGATGTCCAGCAGGACGTCGTGGCGGCGCAGCAGGTCGCACAGGCGGTTGCCGATGCGGTCCTCGTAGTCCGCCGGGACCGGCTTTTCCGCCAGGCTGCGGTTGAGATTGCGGTCACCTTCGCGGCTGCGCTGCCAATAGGCCTTGGGATTGGCGACCGGCACGAAGGTAACCGCGCCGCGGCGGATCAGCAGCTCGCCCGCGCGGCACGCGGCGATGGCGCGCTCGATCGCCCGCGGCCCGCACACTTCGTTGCCGTGCACCGCGCCGAGCACGAGGAGGTCTGGTCCGGCATCCAGGCCGGCGAAGCGCAGGCTTTCGAGCGGGCCTTCGGTCGCGACCCGGTAGGCCGCGTCGTCGGTCGGCGATGGATGGTTCACGGGCTATGATCCTGAGCGATGGTCCGATGGCGTTGTCGGCCGGCGGAGCCCGCCGGGCAAGTGGCAAAAAGCCGGACCAGACCTGCGGCGTGCGGCCCCGCGAATGAACCCGACGGCGCGCGGGCTGTTGTTTCCGCGGGCACCGCCGCGGCGCCTGCCCGCCGATCGCTTCATGAGGGCTTCATGGTCAGTTACCGCCAGCTCGTCGACCATCTCCACTTTGCGCCGGCCTGGGCAATCAGCCTCGCCCTGCTCGGCGCCACCATTCTCGTGGCGGTCCTGCTGCATCGCTTCGCCTTTCGCCTCGCGACGCGTCTCGTCCGGGGCCGCGATCTGTTCTGGCGCTCGCTCGTTTCGCGCAACCGGCGGCCGCTGCGCCTGGCTTTCGTGGTTGCCGGCCTCCTGCTCGTTCAGCCTTTGCTGCCGCTGACGCCGGAACAGGCGGCGCTGTTCCGGCAGGGCATCGCCCTGGCTTCCATCGTCCTGGTCGCCTGGGCTGCCTATACGGCACTGCATATCTGGACGGTGGTCTATCTCCGGCGCTTCACGCTGGATTCGACCGACAATCTCGCCGCCCGCAAACACGTCACCCAGACCCATATCCTGCGCCGCGTCGCCACCAGCCTGATCGTGGCCCTCGCGGTCTCGGCCTGCCTGATGACCTTCGACAGCGTCCGGCAGTATGGCGTCAGCCTGCTGGCCTCGGCCGGCGCGGCGGGCATCATTGCCGGTCTTGCGCTGCAGCCGGTGCTCAAGAACATCTTCGCCGGCATCCAGCTTGCCATCACCCAGCCGATCCGCATCGACGACGCGCTGCTGGTCGAGGGTGAATGGGGCAGGGTGGAGGAGATCACCTCGACCTATGTGGTGGTCAAGATCTGGGATCTGCGCCGGCTCATCCTGCCGCTCAGCTATTTCATCGAGAAGCCGTTTCAGAACTGGACGCGCGAGGAGGCGACGCTGATCGGCACGGTCATGATCAATCTCGACTATACCGCGCCGATTTCGGCGATCCGCGCCAAGGTGGGCGAGATCGTCGCCGCTTCTCCGCTCTGGGACAGGCGTGTGGTCAACGTCCAGGTGACCGATTTCGGCACGACCACGCTGCAGGTGCGCATTCTCGCGACCGCCTCCGATTCCGGGCGCGCCTTCGACCTGCGCTGCGACATCCGCGAGCAACTCATCGCCTTCCTGCAGGCCGAGCATCCCTACTGCCTGCCGCGCCAGCGGATGGAGCTCGAGGACCGGCGCACCGAGCGGCCGTCCTGGGCGGGGCGGGCGGACACCGCCTCGTGATGTGACATCGGCCTGTCGCGGGCGGCGTCATAGATCTCTGGCGCGGGCAATGCCGAACCGACCCGCGCCGCCGATCCATGCGCCGAGGTGATCTCATGAAGGCTGAGGATATCAGAGCATCCGCATTCGCCATGCCACTGCACCGGCCTTCGTTTCCGCCCGGGCCATACCATTTCGTCGACCGAGAATATCTCGTCGTCAGCTACCGCACCGACCTCGAAAGGCTGCGGCGGATCGTACCGCGGCCGCTCGAATTGACCGATGCGACAGTGCGCATCGAGTTCGTGCGCATGCCCGATTCCACCGGCTTCGGCGCCTATAGCGGCGCGGCCCAGGTCATTCCCGTGCGGCTGGGTGGCGAGAGCGGCAATTATGTCAGGCTGATGTTTCTCGACACCCACCCGCCGATCTCGGGCGGCCGCGAGCTCTGGGGATTCCCGCAGAAGCTCGCCGGGCCGAAGCTTGCCGTCGAGCACGACACGCTGGTCGGCACGCTCGATTTCGGCCGTATCCGCGTCGCCACCGGCAGCATGGGCTACAAGCACGCGGAGGCCGACCTGGCCGCGGTCGAGGCGGCCTTCGTCGAGCCGAGCTTCCTTCTCAAGGTCATTCCGCATGTCGATGGCCGCCCGCGCATCTGCGAACTGGTGCGCGTCACCAAGAGCGGCGTGCGTCTGAAGGGGGCCTGGAGCGGGCCTGCCGCGCTGCGCCTCGGCCCGCATGCGCTGGCGCCGCTCACGGACCTGCCCGTCGCGGGCGACGTGGCGGGCCTGCACCTCGTCGCCGACTACACGCTCGATCTCGGCACGGTCGTCCACGACTACCTCGCCTGAGCCTGCTGACATCAGACCAAGGATGCCTCGAGATGGAACCTGCCGAGATCGTCGCCAACGCCTATGCCATGCCCCTGGAAAACCCGTCCTTCCCGCCCGGGCCCTACCGTTTTGTCGATCGGGAATTCCTGATCATCACCTATCGCACCAGCCGCGAGGCCCTCGAGCGGGTCGTGCCCGAACCGCTCGAAATCGTCGAACCGATCGTCAAATACGAGTTCATTCGCATGCCGGATTCCACGGGCTTCGGCGACTATACGGAATCCGGGCAGGTCATTCCGGTGCGGTTTCCGGACGGCAAGGGCGGCCACCAGTCCGGCGGCTATGTCCATGCCATGTTTCTTGACGACGATCCGCCGATCTCGGGCGGGCGCGAGCTCTGGGGTTTTCCGAAGAAGCTCGCCGCGCCGAGCCTGCGGGTCGAGCGGGACACGCTGGTCGGCACGCTCGATTTCGGCCCTGCACGGATCGCCACGGGCACGATGGGCTACAAGCACCGCCGTCTTGCCGACGAGACCGCCCTGCACGCGCTGCGCGAGCCCGGCTTCCTGCTGAAGATCGTGCCCCATGTCGACGGCCGTCCCCGGATCTGCGAACTGGTGCGCTATTATCTGAAGGACCTGAACCTCAAGGGCGCCTGGACCGGCCCGGCTGCGCTGGAACTCAGCCCGCATGCCCTGGCGCCCGTCGCCGATCTGCCGGTGCTGGAGGTGCTCTCCGGCACGCATATCATTGCAGACCTGACCCTCGACCTCGGCGAGGTGGTCCACGACTATCTCGCCTAGGGCCTCGTCGCCGGATCTGGCGGGCCGCGCGGCCAGCGGGGAGGGCGCGGGGGCAACGCGCTCCCTGGGCCGCCGCGCCCGGCCGTCGTTCGTTCCAGCCCATGTTTCTTCGCTCTGGCTTCATGGGCGCGCGGATCGCGCCGGCCATGTGGAAGCGCGGAGGCCGTGCGCGCGGCCTTGGTTCGGGCGCTGCCGGCGCCTCCGGGGCGATCGGCCGTCGAGACGGGGCATCACCCGTCCGAAGGCGCCAAATTCGCCACGCGGCGGTATTCGCGCGGCCCAAAGCCGATCCTGTTCTTGAAGAAGCGCGAGAAATGTCCGGGCGTCGAGAAGCCGAGATCAAGAGAAATGTCGCTGGCGGGCCGATTGGTGCCGATCAGCTGCTCGATCGCGTATTCCACGCGCAGCGTGTCGTTGTAGACGCCGGGCGTCATCCCCATGCCGGCGCTGAACTGGGCAAAAAAACGTGACCGGGAGAGGCCGACCGACTGCGCGAGACTGTCGAGGTCCTGCGGTTTTGCCGGCTCCGCCCGCATCAGGCTGGCGGCCTTGCGGATGCGGTGATCGACCGCCCTGGCCCGGAGCGGGGTGAGATCAGCGGCCGAACTGGCGGAGAGCACCCGTTGGAGCAGTTCCAGGATATCCGCCTCCAGCTTTTCCTCTCCGGCCGGCATCGTGGCATCGGCAATGGTCGCGGCGATCTTGGCGACCAGGGTCCGCATGTGCGCATCGACCGTCGCCGACCGGCAATTGAACGGCCGCCGCGCCACGAAGCCGCCTCCGCGCGCGAGCCAGCCCGCTTCCAGATAGAGTGCCAGGATGGTGATGGGAGGATCGTTGATGTCACGCCAGTTGGCGTGCGGCACCCAGGGATTGATCAGCACCATTTCGTCATCGGTGATGGGGCAGAGCGTTCCGTCGACCTCGTAGGCGCCGTCCTTGCCATCGACCTTGATGAGCGCATGCACATGGGGATGGGCATGCAGGTGAACGGGCTGGTTGGTCTGGAACAGCGTCACGCGGCCGAACAGGCCCTGATGGACACCGATCACGCCGGTCATGCTTCCTCCTTGGCCTCGTCGCTTGCTGCGAGGCCTTTGCGGCATCATCCACAAAATGGGACGAAAAGGTAAGTTGCCGGACCCGGTGGTAAGCCGCAAAGGCGGGCCACCTTTATGATCCCTGGTGAATGGAGCGGGCTTTCTTTTGGACGGGAAGGCCTCCCGTGCCGCTGCCGAACCCGGGATTTCGCACCTCATGATCGTCGAGGAACGCATCTACACGCTGATGGCCGGCAAGGTGGCCGACTATCTCAAGACTTACGAGAGCGAAGGTCTGGCCATCCAGAAGGCCATTCTTGGCACGATGGTCGGCTATTTCTCGACCGAGTTCGGCCCGCTCAATCAGATCGTGCATCTGTGGGCCTATCGCGACCTGGCCGACCGCGAGATCCGCCGCCGCCGGCTGGCCGCGGATCCCGGCTGGCAGGCCTATGTCGCGAAGATCCGTCCTTGGATGGTCGGCCAGGAGAACAAGCTCCTGATGCCGGCCGCCTTTTCGCCGAAACTGATCGACGGGGACGCCGCATGACCGCGCCTGCCTGGGAACTGAGGCTCGTCGAGGACGTCATCGGCGCCGGAGCGCGGCTGTCGTTGCCGGACGATCGTGTCCATCGCGTCTGCTATGTCGTTCACGGAGCGATCGAAGCTGCGGGCGGGGAATTGCATGACGACCAGGCGATCCTTCTGTCCGGTCCTGCGCAGGTGACGGCGGCGGCGGCCGGTGCGACGGTCTGGCGCTACGAACTCGCGCCCGAGCCGGCTCCGCTCGTCGCGCTGGCAGCCGAAGCGGGCATCACGCGCGAGAAGCTGCGCCGGCGCATCGTCTGGCCGGTCGCCGACGAGGTCCTGATCCGGGCCGACAGCGTCTCCTTCCCGCCCGGGGGCTGCGCCTATCTGCACACGCATCAAGGACCTGGCATCCGC
Organism: Phreatobacter sp. AB_2022a; assembly: GCF_026847585.1. Taxonomy (NCBI): domain Bacteria; kingdom Pseudomonadati; phylum Pseudomonadota; class Alphaproteobacteria; order Hyphomicrobiales; family Phreatobacteraceae; genus Phreatobacter; species Phreatobacter sp. AB_2022a. The sequence goes on along the minus strand of NZ_JAPSET010000006.1, from coordinate 108,524 downwards.
TGTCTGATCGAGGGCGGCATCCGCATCGACACGGCGGGCCATTCCGCGAGTTTCGGCGCCGGCACTCCATGGTTCGAAAGCGGCCCCGAGCCGGTCTTCGCTCAGGCGGCGCGCGACCGTGCCAGCCGCTTCATTCGCGTCATGGTGCTGCCGGCGGCACTCCTGGGCCGCAGCTCGATCGCCTATGTCAACGCCGAGGATCGCGAGAAGCCGAAGGCTCAGGTCTACAAGGGCTATGTCGACCAGGTCATCCGCGCCTGACGGCAGCGTCCGCAAGTTCCGGACCGTCAGGTCATCGTGAAGCAGCCTGAAGACTGCAGCCAAGAAAACGGAATGGAGGGATCGCAATGACCATTCATCGCAGAGCCGCACTTGCCATGCTGGGCGCCGGCCTTGCCGGCCCGGGCCTGGCGCAGGGCCCCTATCCCGATCGCCCCATCCGCGTCATCGTGCCCTTCGCCGCCGGCAGCGCGTCGGATATTGTCGGACGCATCGTGCTCGAGACGATGGCGGATGATCTCGGCCACCGCTTCGTGGTGGAGAATCAGGCCGGCGCCAGTGGAAATCTCGGGACGGCCGCTGTCGCCCGTGCCGAGCCGGACGGCTATACGATCCTCGTTTCCGCTTCCGGGCCGCTGGCGGTCAATCAATCGCTGTTTCCCAGGATCGGCTATGATCCGCTGGTCGATTTCGAGCCGATCTCGCTGATCGCCACGCTGCCGAACATCATCGTCGTCAATGCCGACCAACCGCTGCGATCGGTGGCCGATCTGATCGAAGCGGCGAGGAAGGAGCCGGGCAAGCTGAACTATGGCAGCATCGGCAACGGCAGTTCGCAACACCTCGCCGCCGCCTATTTCGAGCAGGTCACCGGAACGCGCATGGCGCATGTTCCCTACCGGGTGACGGGACAGCTCGTGAGCGACCTGGTCGGCGGCCAGCTGCAGGTCTCCTTCCAGCTCATCCCCAATGTGCTCGGGCAGATCCAGGGCGGCCAGCTGCGTCCCCTCGCGGTCACCGCAAACAAGCGGTCCGAGGTGCTGCCGCAGGTGCCGACGGTCGCGGAGGTGGGCCTTGCCGGCTACGAGGCCTATGGCTGGTTCGCCATGCTCGCGCCGAAAAACACACCGGCGCCGATCATCGCGCGGCTGCACGTCGCCTATCTGAAGGCGATGTCCAATCCCGCGACCGGCCGCAGGATCGTCGAGGTCGGCGCCGAGCCGGCCACGTCGACGCCGGCGGAACTGCGCCTGTTCATGCAGGCCGAGGCCACAAAATGGGGCAACATCATTCGCGCCAACGGCATCAAGCCCAACTAGGACGCGGCAGCGCCGAAGCGGCGCGCCACCGCGTCCGAGGCACGGCCGGCGAGGGTGAAGCGGCCGACCATTCCGGCCGAATCCTCACAAAACCCTGTCCAGACATCGCCATATTCGCCCCCGCCGCGACGGCAGGCCGCAGACACGACTTTGTGATCGCAATGTCCTCCGGATATCAAAGGGTTGGCGTGCTCTCCCGACGGGGCCGCGGGCGCGCGAGCGCATGTCCTTGCCACCAAGATGCCTGAGCAGGGCCATGGCCGGGCCACGGCCGGCGGCCCGCAAGCTGGAACATTGGCGCCAGGGATGCGTTAATGCCGAGATCCTCCCGGGTTCGGACCAGCTCGGGTTTCGGGATCGCCAGGGGCATGTCAGATGACCGACGACGAACCATGGATGAGGCCTTATGTCCTGTCCATTACCGGACTTTTTATAGAGGAAGGCTTTGCGCGTCTCGCCGAAGCCCTCGGTCGCCGGGATCCGGCGGCGGCCGATGCGACCTTGGCCCGCTTCGAGGACATGATCGAGCGCGAGATTGCCGGGATCGGCGAAGGCGAGGATATTCCGCCGCCGGTCCTCGCGGGCCTGCGTGACCACGTGCGCACGCGCATGGCGGCGACGCTTGCCAAGGCGCGCCAACGGCTCGGCGATGCGCTGCCGCGGGGCGGACCGGGCAAGGAGACCGTCAAGGACGCGATCAGGCCCGTGGAGACCCGCAGCGATCCGCGGTCCCAGCTGATCCCCAATGGCGTGCCGCTGCCGTGGCCGAGCGCCGCACAGCTACCGCCGCGCGCCGGCAATGCCTGAAAGCCAAGCCCTGACCGCGGTGGGATTGGCGAAATGGGCGCCGTCCGCGGCGAAATGTTCGCCGGCGACCTGAAGCCCGAAGCCGCCGGCCGCCTCCGCCACGACGAAGGCGTCTTCGTCCGCGCGGTCGTCGCCGATCATCACCGGGATGCGGCCGGCAAAGGGCGGGCGCCGCAGGATGGTCTCCAGCGCCGTGGCCTTGGACGTACCGTCTGGGATCACCTCGATCACCGCGCGGCCTTCCTTGAGGTGATGGCGCAGGTCTAGCTCGGTAAGGAGATGGGCGAGAGCGTTCATCAGTGTCGCGGCCGCGCTCGGGTTGCGGCGGAAATGCACCGCCAGGATCGGGCCCTTATATTCCAGCCGCACGCCCGGGTGGTCCGCCGCGAGCGCCACGGCGCGGGCGAGCAGGGCGGGCGCGACCGCGTCGGCCGAGGAGCCGGCCGGCGCGGCCCTGTCGAAGCTGAATTCGAGGCCGTGGAGCCCCGAGCCGGGCAGCCAGGCAGGGGCGATCATGTGCTGGACGTCGGCGATATGGCGGCCGGTGACGACGGCGACCGCACCCCCGAGGAACTGCTGCAGACGGGAGAGATCGGCGGCGAGTTGCGGGGGCGGCACGACCTCCTCGGGCGTGTCGGCGATATCGGCCAGCGTTCCGTCGAAATCGAAAAAAATGGCGAAGTCGGACGGTTTTCGGCCGATCTGCTGCGCAAGAACCGCCGGCAGCTCATGCGGGCTGAGCGGTTCCGGCAGGGGCAGATGGTCGAGGGAGGCAAAGGGCATGAGCGGATCGATCCGGGCTTGGCGCCGCGCCCGCCGCGCCGATTGGATCGCGAGCTCGTGGAGCGCATGTGACTGTCGCGGCTCGCCGGCAGGGCGGCCGTATCGGGCACATTGAAAACTCCACTCGTCATCAAAGGGTTGCCACCGGCCTTTCGATTCTAACATTTGCCCGCGTGCTCAACAGCAGCTGAACGTTCGCCCTGGTGCATCGCCGCGCCGGTGCGCGGGTTCAGCCGTCGGTGCGGCGCCTGCGCGAGGCTGTTTCGGCGGCGTGGGCGCGGCGATCTTCCGGGCTGACGGGGAAGCGCTGACCGCGGATCTCCTCGGCGGTCACCTCGAGCCGGGTCGCCACCGCCGTGGCGCCGGTATCGACGACCGGCACGTCGGCGGCATCCCGGCCGAAGCCGACGGGAATGCGGCCGATGCGCGGTACGTTGTGACGCGCATCGAAAGTGTACCAATGGCCGTCGAGAAAGGCTTCGAACCAGGCGTGAAAGGGCATCGGCCCAGGCATGGCGCTCGCGCCGATCTCGGGCAGGTAGCCGGTGACGTAACGTGCGGGGATGCCGAATGCGCGGCAGAGGGCGATGGCGACATGGGCGAAGTCGCGCGCCACCCCGACCCGCTCGTGAAAGGCCTCCGCGGCGGTCCGGCCCTCGCGGGCATAGCGTTCGCCGAAGCCGAGCCGCCGGTGCACCATGTCGGTGATGGCCTGGACGCGCCGCCACCCCGGTGCCGTGGCGGCGACCAGATGCCGAACCTCCGGGGCGAGCGGCGCGCCGTCGCAGAAACGGCTGGCTTCGAGGAAGGGCAGCACGTCGGCGGGCAGGGCGTCGCGCGGCGTCTCGCCGGCGGCCGGCGCCGTCGTATCGGGAAAGCCAGGGTCGAAGATCACGCCGCCGCCGGTGAGTGACAGGCCGCCGGCGGGAACGACAAGGTCGCGGCGCAGATTGCCGAAGCGGTCGACCTGGATCGTCTGCGGGATCGGAACCGCCGGATCGCGGAGGGCTGTCGCGACGAGGTCGTCGGCCTGCGTGAGGTCGTGGCGACGGTTCGGATGAATGTCGACCATCACCGCGGCCGGCGTCGAGGCCTCGGTGACCACCTCCAGTCGAAAACCATAGCGGATATGCATTGCGCGCTCCGGCGGCGAGTCATCGATGGGCCGCGACGACATTCTACAGCATGACGGCGCCGCATGGCCGCACGCAGGCCAAAAAATGACCCCGCGCGACCTGGATGGCCGGCCCGCATGGCCTCGGGGGAACCCCGGCGTCATGCCGGACGTTGACCCTGCACTCGCGTCGGGGGCGGCTGCGACATACGGCCAACCGGTGGTGTTGATGACGGAGAACGGCGACCCTCAATGGGCCGAAACGCCATCGGGCAGACGAAGGCGAGCTTTCGAATTCTTCCGCATGGCGCTGGGTTTCTGGCGCGGCCGCACGCGGCTCAGGGCCTGGGCGCTGACGGTGCTGGTGCTGGTGTTCGTGGCCGCGCAGCTCGGCGCGCTGGTCGGCCTCAATGCCTGGCAGAGACTGTTCTTCGACGCCCTCGATCAGAAATCCGGGGCCGAGGTCCTGACCGCAATCTCCTGGGTTCCGATCATCGTCGCCGGCTATGCTTTGTCCCTGTCCGGTGTCGTCGTGGCCCGCATGCTGCTGCAGGTCAGCTGGCGGCGATGGCTGACCCTGCACCTTGCCGGCTGGTGGATCGCCGACCAGCGCTATTACCGCATGACGCTGGTCGACGAGGAGCAGACCGCGCCGGAATTCCGCATTGCCGAGGATGTGCGCCTCGCGATCGAGCCGCTGGTCGAATTCGCCCTGGGCCTGATCACCGCGACGGTGACGGCGATCACCTTCGCCGCCATTCTCTGGCAGGTCGCGGGCTCGATCAGCGTGCCGGTCGGCGGCACCGTGATCGTCATTCCCTTCTACATGGCGATCGCCGCGATTCTCTATGCGGTGATCGCTTCGCTCAGCGCCTACCTGACCGGACGGCCGCTGGTGCGGCGGGTGGCGGACAAGAATCAGATGGAGGCCGAGTTCCGCGCCGAGATGACGCGGCTGCGCGAGCACGCCGAGAGCATCGCGCTGATCCGCGGTGACGACGACGAGCGCGCCTCCGTCCACGACAACTATCGCCGGCTGTTCTCGGCCTGGCTTGCGATCATCCGGCAGCAGGGCGTGATCGCACTCGTGCTCAACAGCAATGGCGCGCTGTTCCCGATCATCCCGCTCTTGCTGGTGGCGCCGAAATATCTCTCGGGCGAGCTGTCGCTTGGCGCGGTCATGCAGGTCGCCGCCGCCTTCAGCGCCGTGCAATCGGCGCTCATCTGGTTCGTCGACAATTTCGTGCGCCTGGCCGAATGGTACGCCTCGCTGACCCGTGTCGATGAGCTGGTGGAGGCTCTCGAAGACCTCGACATGGGCTCGATCATGGCCGGCGAGGGCGAGATCGAGCTCGGCATCAGCCCGGACAAGGCCATCCATATCGAAAACCTCTCGTTGGCCCACCGCAATGGCCGCGTGGTCATCGCCGATGCCTCCGTGGTCATCGCGAAGGGCGAGAAGGTGCTGATCACCGGCGCCAGCGGCACCGGCAAGAGCACGCTGATCCGCGCGCTGGCCGGGCTCTGGCCGTGGGGCTCCGGCTCGATCACCGTGCCGCCGGGCCAGATCATCGCCTTCGTGCCGCAGAAACCCTACATTCCCGTCGCGCCGCTGCGCGAGGTCATGCTCTATCCCCATGCCGATCGCCGTATCGACGATGCGGTGATCCTCGCCGCGATGAAGCGATGCGGCCTCGGCTATCTCGGCAAACATCTCGACGACGACGAGGACGGCTGGGACCGGACCTTGTCGGGCGGCGAGCGCCAGCGCATCGCTTTTGCGCGGCTGGTGATCCACAAACCCGACATCATCGTCATGGATGAGGCGACCTCTGCCCTCGACGAGGACAGCCAGGCCGACCTGCTGCAATTGCTGCGCGAGGATCTCGCCGAGGCGACGGTGATCAGCGTCGGCCACCGGCCGGGTCTCGAAGCCTTTCACGACCGCAAGATCGTCCTGGAGCGGCAGGAGGCTGGCGCGCGGCTTACCGCCGAGCCGGCGACCAGCGCCCTGTGGCGCATGCTGCGGCTGGGGACCGGCGGCTGACCGAACGTTTCAGGTCGCAACCTGCCAGGTGCCGAGCTCGGCGGCGGCGGCCGGGATCGGCTGGGTCGCCTGGATTTGCATGGCGAGGCCGGCCAGCATTTTCGGCTGCGGACCGAGCGCCACCTCCCGATCGGCGGAGAGTTTCAGCTCAAACACGCGTTCGAGTGCCGAAGGCTCCGGCAGGTCGACCACGGTGGCGGACACCCTGACGTTGGACAGCGTCCAAAGGCAGTGCGAGACCACCTCGACGACGAGCAGGCCGAGCGGAATGACCCGGTCGATCGGCAGGCTCGCCTGTGAGCTGATCTGCCCCTCGACGGTCTGGCCGGGCCGGGTCAGCAGCCGCGATATGGTCGCCAGGACCTCGTCGAGAAAAGCATCGACGCGCACGGCATGCATTTCGCCCTCGGCGAGGGCGAAGCGATAGGCGATGGCCAGGACCTGCACGCGGCATTCGGCTTCCGCCAGCGCGGCGCTGGCTTCGGCGGACTGGTTGCGTTTCGACAGCGACAAATAGCTCTGCACGATCTGCAGGCTGTTCTTCACCCGGTGATGCAGCTCGCGAACCAGCAGCCGATTCCGGTCTAGTGCCGTTTGCAGCGCCTGCTGGCGCTGTTCCTGGGCATCGACCATGTCGTTGAAGGCGACCGCCACGCTCTTGATGTCGGTCGGCATCTCGTCGGCCACCAGGGCACGCGCGGTGAACGCGGTGGAGCTGCGCTCCTCGCGCCGCGCCGCGGTCTCGATGCCGCGCAGCCAGCGCAGGATGTGATTGTGGATCGCGTGCAGATAGACCGCGCAGAGCAGGGCGAGCGTCGCCAGCGGAATGATCAGCAGCGCCAGGAACTGGGTCTGCGCGGCCAGCGTCGCCGTCTGGTCGAAGCTGGCCAGCACGTAGAGGTCCGGTTCGGCGATCCGCTGCACCGTATAGGAACGCTCGGTGCCGTCACGGCTGGTCGCATTGAATCGGGCGCCGCTCTGGCTGTCGGTTTCCTCCGGCAGCCAGCCGTTGTTCCGCTTGTCGGCGCCGCGCACGACCAGCACCTGATCGCCACGTCCGACGAGGCCGACGATCGTGCCGGAAGCCAGCGCGCCGAGATCGAAGGCGCGGTCGAGGGCGGCGGTGTCGGTGACGTAGAGCGCCTCCCAGCCGATACCCGAGGCGCCGGTGCCGGTCGCATGAATGGCGAGAAAATGCTCGTCGCCGAAATCGACATAGTCGTAGCGCGCGGTCACCGAGGTGGCATCGGGCGGATCCTGCACGACCGGCTGGGAGGTCAAGGTCGCGGCCATGCCGTCGAGCGCCGCCGCGGTCAGTGCGGGATTGCGCGAGGCGAGGCATGACGTGCCGTCGGCGAACCGCAGGCGCAGCGCCTGGTAGTTCTGCGTTCCCGCCAGGACCTGCCGGTCGAAGCCGCCGCATTGCGCGCCGCTTGCGCCTGCCGCCTCGACCCCAGCGACCGTCGCGATCAGGCTCCGCAGCGAGCCGTCGTACCAGATGCGCGTGCGCACCGCATAGTTTGCCGCCGCCTCCAGCTGACGGTTCTCGATCGAGCCGAGAACCGTGCGGTAGGTGGTCGCGGCCGCAATGGCCGCCAGCAGGGCCATGGGGATCGCGATCAGCACCAGCAGCCCGATCAGGCGGCCACGGACGGTCTGGAATTGCGACAGGTTCATCTGCGGCGGGTTTCGTTCAGGTATCGGAGCCGGAGCCGGAAGACCCTTGCAGGGCGGCCGCCGTCCGGCGGTCCGGTCCGAAGTCGTCAGCGCCGTGGATCTGCAGCAGTTCTGCCAGCTTGGCACGGGCGCGGTTGACGCGGCTCTTCACGGTGCCGACGGCGACGCCGCAGATTTCCGCGGTCTCCTCGTAGGACAGTCCGCTGGCGCCGACCATGATCAGCACCTCGCGCTGCTCGTCGGGCAGGGTGGCCAGAGCCTTGCGGAAATCGGCCAGGTCGAGGTGGCTTTCCTGGTTCCCCTGGGCCGAGAGGCGTTCGGTATAGGCGCCGTCCGTATCCTGGATCTCGCGTCCGCGCTTGCGGTAGAGCGAAAAATAGGTGTTGCGCAGGATGGTGAAGAGCCAGGCCCTGAGGCTGGTGCCGGGCTCGAACTTGTCGGCATTGGACCAGGCTTTCAGGAGCGTGTCCTGGACCAGGTCGTCGGCAAGCTGCATCGAGCCCGACAGCGAAGCGGCGAATGCCCTGAGATTGGGAATTTCGGCAACCAGGCCGTCGCGGAAGCGATCATCGCTCATCCGCTTCACCCTCCGGCTTGGCTTGGAGCTCCTTGGCTTCGAGTTCCGCGAGGAGAACCAGGAAGCGATCGGGGATCGGCGCTTTGACGAGATCGTCGTAGTGGGCTTTCAGCGAGCGGCCGATCGCCTCCTGGACGCGCTGATCGAGGACCGGTTCGTTCTCGAAGACCTCGTCATTGGGGTCCTCGTCCTGGGGATGCGCCATACTCGTCCTCATCATCGCTTCGGCCAATGATACGCAAGCCACCTGATGGTCGCGGAAGCGTCGCGCCGACAGGCGCACATACACCGATCCGCTCACCGGAACTTCGGCTCGCCCGCAAAGTTCCTTTTACGCGCAAAAAGAAAAGACTTGCCAAATGGTGGTGGCCGGTGGTCGCTTGCCGGCGCAGTCGGGAGCCCGTTCATGACCCTCGCTAAGGATATCGCTCAACATCTTCCGTATCTGAGGCGCTTCGCGCGCGCGTTGCATGGCACCCAGGCCGACGGCGATGCCCGGGTGATGACGACGCTCGAAGCTCTGGTCGCAGATCCTTCGATCTTTGAACGTGATCTCGGCGAGAGGGTTGCGCTCTATCGGCTTTTTCTGGACCGCGGGCCGGCGGAAAGCAGCGGCGCGACGGCTGCCGGCGCTTCCGCCGCGGATCGCAATCTCGACGCGCTCACCCCGCTTTCGCGGCAGGCCTTCCTGCTGCGCACGGTCGAGGGCTTCAGCCTGGCCGAGGTGGCCGCCATCCTCAACATGCCGGTGGTGGAGACGGCCGATCTGCTCGATCGAGCCGGGCGCGAAATTGCCGAGCAGGTCGCAACCGACGTGCTGATCATCGAGGACGAGCCGATCATCGCGCTCGACATCGAGGCGATGGTCCAGGAACTCGGCCACAGGGTGACCGGGGTCGCACGCACCCACAAGGAAGCGCTCGCGCTGGTGGCGGCGAAGAAGCCTGGTCTCGTCCTCGCCGATATTCAGCTTGCCGACGGCAGTTCCGGACTGGATGCGGTCAATGAAATCCTGCGGTCGATCTCCCTTCCGGTGATTTTCATTACGGCCTATCCGGAGCGCCTGCTGACCGGCGAGCGTCCCGAGCCGGCTTTCCTCATCACCAAGCCGTTCCAGCAGGACGCGGTGAAAGCGGCGGTCAGTCAGGCTCTGTTCTTCGATCGCCGGGCGGGGCGGCAAGCGGCATGACGCTACCCGCCGCCGCACGCTGCTTGCGAAGGGGCGAGCGCAATCAGGATCGCGAAACGAGGCCGCTGACGGCTGAGATCGCAAAGGCGACCAAGGCGGCGAAAAAGACGACCTGCGCGGCCGAAACGACCGTACCGGCCAGGCCGCCGAAGCCGAGCGCCGCGGCGACCAGCGCGACAAGGAGGAAGATAATGGCCCAGCCGAACATGCGGCATCTCCCGTTGGGGCATTGACGATATCCGGAAAACGCCAGCAACCGCAGTTGGTTCCGCGGCAATGCACAGATGCGCCGTGCGGATTGAGGTCAGTGGCCGAGGCCGCCCTTGAGACCGGTGAGGAAGCCCATCGCGGTGGCGATGACGAACAGGACGATCGATGCGAAGAAGATGACGTTGACGACAGCCATGGCGCTTCTCCCGCTCCGGCTCCGATGGCGGCGCGCGGCCCGGCCGGGCATCCGCCCCTGCACGGCTGCCGCGCCGGGCAGGTCATTCCCAAGATAGCCAATAAGCCGGTTCTGAGCTATCTCGGAGAATATCCGCCGGCCGCGGCACGATGTGGGGCTCGCGGGAGGGCAGACCGTTGGGTAACCCCAGAATTCTGATCGTCGAGGACGATCCATTCATCGCTATCGAACTGGAGGCCGTGGTGACCGACGCCCTGAGCGGCGCGGTGGAGGTCATGATCGCCGGTTCGCTGGCTTCGGCCGCCGTGGCGGCCGCGGAGCCACTCGATTTTGTGCTGCTCGACATCGACGTGGTCGGCGGCAAGACCTTCGCTCTCGCCACCATGCTGGCCGCTCGGGGAACGCCTTTCGCCTTCGCCTCGGCCTCGCTGCCCGCCGATCTGCCGGAAACACTGCAGTTCGCACGCTTCGTCGGCAAGCCGTTTTCAGGCGCGGTCATCGAGGCGCTGGTATTGGAAATGCTCCGGCCGGCACTGCTCCGCGCAGCCACTGGAGTGCGTGACGACGGGGCCGGTGCCGGCGCCTGACGATGGCCGCCGCGGGCCGGCCATGACCGGCTCCGCTCCTGGTGACGGAGCGAAGCGCCGTCGCTTCGCCGCGATCAGCGGCCGAGCTGACGTCCGACCGCTGCGCCGAGCAGCAGGATGCCGCCGAGCGCGGCGGCGCGCAGCCCCGGTTTCGAGGCGAGGGCGCTCGCCGCGACCGGCGCCAGCGCAAGGGCGGTGGCGGCGGCCGGACTGGGCTTGCGGGGCCGCGACCGGATGAAGGCCGCGGCCGCCAGGATGAGCAGAGCCAATGCGCAAAGCCCGCCGGCAATGATGAGATTGGCAACCACTGGGTCGAAACGGGCCGCCAGCACGATGTAGAGCGCGGCGAGCGCGAAGCCCAAGGCGACGAGCACGACCAGTCCGGCGAGCATCTGTAGTCCGCGCACGAGGAGGCTCGTGCGGATCGACTGTCCGGCTTCGCCGATGGCGAGCGTGCCGATGGCCCTCAACATGTCAGCGCGCCGTCATCAGGCCGACGATCAGGCCGATCGCGGCGGCGATGCCGAGGCTGCGCAGCGGCCGCGCCCTCAGTTCCTCCGCCAGCAGGCGCTGCAACTCGCTCGCCTGTCCCTTGGCGGCCTCGGCCATGACGTCCGTATCGATACCGGCAGCCTTCAGCTTGGCGGCGACATTGGCTGTGACGCTTTCGGCGGTCTCGGCCGCCGCGTCGCGGGCTGCGGCTCCGGCGGCGGCGGCGCGCTCGACCGCGTCCTCGACCTCCGCCTTGGCTGCGGCAGCGCGCTTGGCGACGGAAGCAGTATCGACCATGACGATCTCCTTTTGATAAAAAGACGGTCCGACCCCGGTCAAAACACGCGATTTCAGCGCAGGTTGATCGGTTTTCCCGGAGAAGGCAACGTTTGCGCGCCGTTTCGGTTCCTCGCTCCGTCCGCAGGCGCGCGCGGCGCCCCGTCGCGTATGGCGGTCATGCCCGGAGCCGCACTCGACTGACCCTGGTGCGTTCATCTAGCCTGTGACGCGGCCCGATCCTTGGGGGGCCATGAATTCGCCGTGAGTGAATCAAGACGTGATCGTGTCGTATCGCTGTATTTTGGCCGCCTTGTCCTTGCTGATGCTGACCATCGGCAGCGCCCGGGCGCAATGGATGGTGCAGGACATTGCGGCACGGCCGGGCAGCAGCGCGGTGCTGGACATGACCTACCGAAGCTCGGGGGAGAAGTTCACCGCCGTTTGCAGCGACACCGGCGTCTTCGTCTCCTATGCCGTCGGCTTCCAGATCGTCCGGGGCCGCAACGAGACGCTCGAAGGGTCCTACCAGGTCGACGACGGGCCGATGCGGCCGATCGCCTGGACGGCGCCGGGCCGCACGGCCTATGTCGGCGCCCGCTATGCTGAGGCGCTGCTGCACGACATTGCCGGTGCGGACCGCCTGTTCATTCAGTTCGCCGGCGTCGAACAGACCTTCGACCTGACCCCGCTGAAACCCTATGCCGAGGCGATCAAGCGGCGCTGCCGCATGCACTGACGGGGTGAGCGGATGGCGAGCGGCGAACAGACAGGGGATGGCACCGCTACCGCCGGCTCGCCTCGCCGAGCCGATCGAGGATCGCATGGGCCGCCCTGATCCGCGCCGGTATCGGCACATTGCGGTTCATCAGCATGACAAGGCCGATCTGCCGTGCCGGCACGAACGCGACATAGGCGCCGAAACCGTTGGTCGAACCGGTCTTGTTGAACAGGGTCGGACCGGTCGGAGCTTGCGGCGGGATCAGCGCGGCGGCTGGATCGGTGTTCAAGGCCCGGCCGTTGCCCGCCAGGAGCCGGTCGAGCGTGACCGGATAGGCATATTGCTCCCAGCCGAGCCCCTGCACCATGTCGCCGGTCCGGAAGTAGCCGACATGGGTGGCCTGGACCGCACGCCGCATCGGCTCCTCGAGCCGGCTCGGGTCGATATTGGCCTCGACAAAACGGATCAGGTCGCCCGCCGTCGTCTTGATCCCATAGGCTTCCGCCGCGAACAGCCCTGGATTGACGCGGATCGGCCGGTTCTCCCGCGCATAGCCCCAGGCATAGTTGGCGCGCGCCTCCTGCGGCACGCGGATATGGCTGTGGCGCAGGCCGAGGCGGGGGAGGATCTCGTTTTCCATCGCCTGGGTGAAGTCGCGCCCGAATGCGCGCGCGGCGAGATGGCCGAACAGGCCGAGGCTCGGATTGGAATAGCGCCGCTGTGCGCCCGGCGCCGCATCGGGCCGCCACTGCCGGAAATAGCGGATCATCTGCGCGGTGTCGGCAACCTCGCCCGGGAACTGCAGCGGCAGCCCGCCCGCCGTATAGGTGCCGAGATGCAGAAGGGTGGCCCGGTCGATGGCGCTGCCGCGCAGGTCGCGCAGGTAGCGGCTCGGGTGCTCGTCGAGCGACAACTTGCCGAGCGCCTCTGCGTAGCCGGCAAGCGTCGCGGTGAAGGTCTTGCTCACCGAGCCGATCTCGAACAGCGTCGCGGCATCCACCGGCCTGTTGGTCTCGCGCGAGGCGACGCCATAGGTGAAGACCGCGGAGCGGCCATCGACGGTCACCCCGACCGCCATGCCCGGGACGTCGTGCTCGGCCATCAGCGGTCTTATTGCGCCATCGACCGCACCGCGCAGGCCGGCATCACCGTCATCCGCGCGCGCCGCGGCGGCGGCGACGAGGGGCGCGGCGAGAGCGAGCGCTACGACGGCAAAACGTATCGGTCTGCGGGAAAGGCTGCGGGGCACGTCGTTTCATCCTTGTTCAGGCCGGCTGCCTCGCCCCGGCAGCGGTCCGCTCGCTGCATGGTCGGCCGGCGCGGGGAGGAGACAGAGCCGTCCAATATGGCGGCACGGCGGCGACGCATGGCCGGACCTCCGCGTCACCCGACTTTTTCCGGAGGCCCGTCCGCGGCGCCGGTGTCGCGCGGAACATTGCGGATCGGCGCGGCGTTGACGGACCAGCCCGGCCGGCCGGCCGGGCCGCAAGGCAGGGCGGGCACGTCATGCATACGATCGATCAGGAGCTTCGCGACAAGCTGATCGTCGCGATCGCTGCGCTCAACCAGGTGGCCGAGGCGCTGGCCGAGCAGGGCCTGCGGCTGGATATCGAAAGTTCCGACGCGACACTCGTCGGGACGCCGGCGCGGCGCAATATTTTCCGGGCGCGCATCTCCACCCCGCCGGTCTTCATTCCCTGAGCAAGGCCGCTTCCCGGCCGCTGCCGCGGCCGAGCGGGCGGCACGAAGGCGTGCATCCGGCTTCCGCGTGAAGCCATTTTCTGCGAGAAGGCATTTCGGAAATAGTTCGGATGTGTGATAAGTGAAAATCGATATGAACGCATGATGTGACCGGCGGGGCCATCCCTTGAACACGATGAGCGATCTGTCGCCGCGCCAGTCGGAAATCCTCGGCCTGGCCAGGCTCGCCGGCCGGGTCGGCGTCGACGAGCTCGCGCGTCGCTTCGACGTGACCCCGCAGACGGTGCGCAAGGATCTGAACGAGCTCTGCGAGCGGCGCATGCTGCAGCGGGTGCATGGCGGCGCGGTGGTCGCCTCCGGCGTCGCCAACCTGTCCTACGACGCGCGCCGCTTCGCCGCCGCCGAATCCAAGCGGGCCATCGGCCTTGCCGCGGCGGAGCTGATCCCGAACGGCTCGTCGCTGTTCATCAATATCGGCACGACCACCGAGGAGGTCGCCAGGGCTCTGGCCTTCCGCAACGATCTCCTGGTCATCACCAACAATCTCAACGTGGCCATGGAGCTTTACCGGCATGCCGGCATCGAGGTGATCGTCGCCGGCGGTACCGTGCGCAAGACCGACGGGGCCGTGGTCGGCGCGGCCGCGACCAATGTCATCAGGCAGTTCAAGGTTGATTATGCCGTCATCGGCGTCTCGGCCATCGATCTCGACGGCACGCTGCTCGATTTCGACTATCGCGAAGTGCTGGTCACCCAGGCGATCATCGAGAATGCCCGCCAGGTGATCCTGGTGTCGGACAGTTCCAAATTCGCCCGCAAGGCTCCGGTGCGGATTGGCCATATGAGCCAGATCGACAGTTTCGTCACCGACGCCATCCCCTCTGACGAGATCCGCCAGATGTGCCGTGAGGCGCAGGTCGAGGTGCGGGAGGCCGATCCCGAAGGTCTCCTGGCGCAGCAGGATATGGACTGAACCTCCGTCATTCGTTTCCATTTTCACTTGCTTTCGTTTTTGCCTTCGTTTTAAGCTTTGTCTGGTTGGGATCGCGCCATCGGGTCGCGGCGGGGAGCGCGCGTGCAGGAGCAGTTCGACATCCTGGTGATTGGCGGCGGCATCAACGGCTGCGGCATCGCGCGCGACGCCGTCGGGCGTGATCTCAGCGTCTGCCTCGTCGAAATGGACGATCTGGCGAGCGGCACCTCCTCGGCCTCCACCAAGCTGATCCATGGCGGCCTGCGCTATCTCGAATATTACGAGTTCAATCTGGTCCGCCATGCCCTGCAGGAGCGCGAGGTGCTCTGGGCCATCGCGCCGCATGTCATCGGGCCGCTGCGCTTCGTGCTGCCGCACCATTCCGGCCTGCGTCCGGCCTGGCTCCTGCGTCTCGGCCTGTTCCTCTACGACCACCTCGGCGGCCGCAAGCTGCTGCCGCCGACCCGCACGCTCGATCTCGCGCGGGATCCGGCCGGCGCACCGCTGAAGCCCGGCCTGTTCCGCAAGGGGTTCGAATATTCCGATTGCTGGGTCGACGACGCCCGCCTCGTCGTCCTCAACGCGCGCGACGCCGCCGATCGCGGCGCGGTGGTGCGCACCCGCACCCGCATGGTCGGCGCCGAACGGACGGCCGAGGGCTGGCGCGTCACGCTCGAGAACATGAGGACCGGGGCGCGCGATGTCGTTTCCGCGCGCATGCTGGTCAATGCCGCCGGCCCCTGGGTCGCCGAAGTGCTGGCGGGCCGGCTCGGCATGGCCGCCGGCGCCAAGGTGCGGCTGGTCCAGGGTTCGCACATCGTGGTGCCGAAGCTCTTCGCCGACGAGCGCTGCTACATCTTCCAGACGGCCGATGGCCGGGTCGTCTTCGCCATCCCCTACGAAGGCGACCATACCCTGATCGGCACGACCGATCTCGACTATCACGGCGATCCTGCCGCCGTTGCCGCGACCGAGGCCGAGATCGCCTATCTGTGCGAGGCGGCGAGCGTCTATTTCCGCGAGCCGGTGAAGCCGGACGATGTCGTCTGGAGCTATTCGGGCGTCAGGCCGCTCTACGACGACGGGGCGAGCGAGGCGCGTGCCGCAACCCGTGACTATGTTTTCGAGCTCGACGCCGCCGGCGGCCAGCCGCCGCTCCTGTCGATCTTCGGCGGCAAGATCACCACCTATCGCCGGCTTGCCGAAGAGGCGCTGGCCAAGCTCGGTATCGGCGCCGGCAAGCTCGGCGCGGGCTGGACGGCGCATGCCGCGCTCCCCGGCGGAGACTTCGCCATCGGCGGCCGGGAGAGCCTCGCGGCGGGATTGCGGGCCGATTATCCCTTCCTGGAGCCCGCCCATGCCGCGCGGCTCGCCCGTTCATACGGCACGCGGGCGCGGGCGATCCTCGGCGCCGCGCGGCGTCGGGAGGATCTCGGCCGCGATTTCGGCGCGACGCTGACCGAGGCCGAGGTCGCCTATCTCGTCGAGAGCGAATGGGCCGTCACCGCCGCCGACATCGTCTGGCGCCGGTCGAAGCTCGGTCTGAGGATGCAGCCGGGCGAGATCATAGCGCTGGAGCGCTTCCTCGCCGAGCGGCCGGAGCAGCGCGGCGAAACAGTGAGGCGGGGAGCCTGACATGAGTCTCGTCCTCGATACCGTGTCGAAGTTCGTGGCCAAGGCCCGGCATCTCGACGCGGTGTCGATGCGACTGGAACGCGGCAGCCTCAATGTGCTGCTCGGCGCGACGCAGGCCGGCAAGACCAGCCTGATGCGCATCATGGCGGGCCTCGACGTGCCGACCTCCGGCCGGGTCCTGATGGACGGCGTCGACGTGACCGGCGTGCCGGTCCAGCGGCGCAACGTCGCCATGGTCTACCAGCAGTTCATCAACTATCCCTCGATGAGCGTGTTCGAGAACATCGCTTCGCCGCTGCGGGTGCAGGGCGTCGCACGCGGCGAGATCGAGGCGCGTGTCGCCTCGGCGGCGCGGCTCCTGAGGCTCGAACCTTATTTGAGGCGCACGCCGCTCGAGCTCTCCGGCGGCCAGCAGCAGCGCACCGCCATCGCCCGGGCCCTCATGAAGGGCGCCGATCTCGTGCTGATGGACGAGCCCCTCGCCAATCTCGACTACAAGCTGCGCGAGGAACTGCGCGAGGAGCTGCCGCGCATCTTCGAGGCCTCCGGCGCCATTTTCGTCTATGCCACCACGGAGCCGGCCGAAGCCCTGATGCTGGGCGGCGCCACCGCGACGCTCCATGAGGGCCGGCTGACCCAGTTCGGCCCGTCGGGCGAGGTCTATCGCGAACCGCGCGACCGCATCACTGCCGAGGTCTTCTCCGATCCCCCGCTCAACGCCATTGCCGTGGCCAAGCGTGGCGCCGAGCTCGACTTCGGCGCCTTTGGCCGGCTGCCCGCCGGCCGTTTCGCCGGCGTCGCCGACGGCGATTACGTCCTCGGCTTCCGTGCCCACCAGCTCTCGCTCGACCCGCTCGCCGCTGGCGCGCTGGCCTTGCCCGCGACGGTGCGCGTCTCCGAGATCACCGGCTCGGAAAGCTTCGTCCACCTGGCGGCCGGGGACCATCTGCTGGTGGCGCTGGCCTCGGGCGTGCGGCTGCTCGAACCCGATCAGCCGATCACCTGCTGGCTCGATCCGCAGCGCGCCTTCCTGTTCGACGCCGGCGGCATGCGTGTCGACCGGCGGCCTGCGGCCGGGGAGGGCGTGCGATGACCGCGATCACCCTGGAGCGTCTCGCCCATTCCTATCTCGCCAATCCGGGCGAGGCGGCGGCGGACTGGGCGCTGAAGGAGCTCGACTTCACCTTCCGCCATGGCGGAGCCTATGCGCTGCTCGGCCCTTCGGGCTGCGGCAAGACCTCGCTGCTCAACATCATTTCCGGCCTGGTTTCGCCAACCCGCGGCCGGCTGAAGTTCGACGGCCGCGACGTGACGGACGAGACGACCGTCCAGCGCAACATCGCCCAGGTCTTCCAGTTTCCCGTGGTCTACGACACCATGACGGTCGGCGAGAATCTCGCCTTTCCGCTGAAGAACCGGCGGATGGACCCGGCCGGCATCAGGCGGCGCGTGGCCGAGATCGCCGAGCTGCTCGACCTGACACGCGATCTCGACCGCAAGGCGCGCGGCCTCACCGCCGATGCCAAGCAGAAGATCTCGCTCGGCCGCGGCCTCGTCCGCTCCGACGTCTCGGCGATCCTGTTCGACGAGCCGCTCACCGTCATCGATCCGCATCTCAAATGGGAACTGCGCTCGAAGCTGAAGGTGATCCATCGCCAGCTCGACGTCACCATGATCTACGTCACGCACGACCAGACCGAGGCGCTGACCTTTGCCGATACGGTGGTGGTCATGTCCGAGGGCCGGGTGCTGCAGGCAGGGACCGCGGCGGAGCTGTTCGAGCGGCCGGCCCATACATTCGTCGGCAATTTCATCGGCTCGCCGGGCATGAACTTCATTCCCTGCACGGTATCGGGCGCCGAAGCCTCCGTCGGCGGCGCGGCCGTGCCGCTCGCCCGCCGCTATGGCCGGCTTGACGGCCGGGTGGAGCTCGGCATCCGGCCGGACCATGCCCGTCTCGGCCCGGCAGGGGCGGGGCTCGCCGCGCGGCTCCTGCGCGTCGAGGACCTCGGCCGTGTCAGGCTCGCGCGGGTCGAGGTAGCCGGCGCGCCGGCCGCGGTCACTGTCCCGGAAGGCTTCGAGCCGGCGGGCGAGGCCGTGTCGGTGCTGCTCGATGCCCGGCGCATCAACATCTATGCGGACGGACGGCTGGTCGCCCCGGCGGAGGAGGCCTGATCCATGCAGAAGATCGCCGACAACCGCGCCTGGTATCTGGTCCTGCCGGTCGTCCTGCTGGTGGCGTTCAACGCGCTGATCCCGCTGATGACCGTCGTCAACTATTCGGTCCAGGATACGTTCGGCAACAACCAGTTCTTCTGGAACGGCATCGGCTGGTTCCAGGAAGTGCTCGATCCGAGCTCCTCGGTCGGCCAGCGCTTCTACGACGCGCTCGGCCGCAATCTCCTGTTCTCGGCCATCGTGCTCGCCATCGAGGTGCCGCTCGGCATCGCGGTCGCGCTCTCCATGCCGAAGGCGGGCCGCGGGGTGGCCTGGACGCTGGTCCTGATGGCGCTGCCGCTGCTCATTCCATGGAATGTCGTCGGCACCATCTGGCAGGTCTTCGCGCGCGGCGACATCGGCCTGCTCGGCTATGCCGTGAACCGGCTCGGCATCGACTACAACTATGCCAATGGCATTCTGGCGGCCTGGGTCACCATCATCGTGATGGACGTCTGGCACTGGACGAGCCTCGTCGCGCTGCTGTGCTACGCCGGCCTGAAATCCATTCCCGACGCCTATTACCAGGCGGCCAAGATCGACGGCGCCTCGCGCTGGGCGGTGTTCCGCACGATCGAGCTGCCGAAGATGAACCGCGTGCTGCTGATCGCCGTGCTGCTCCGCTTCATGGACAGCTTCATGATCTATACCGAGCCCTTCGTCGTCACCGGCGGCGGCCCGGGCAACACGACGACCTTCCTGTCGATCGACCTCGTCAAGATCGCCCTCGGCCAGTTCGACCTCGGCAAGGCCGCGGCGCTGTCGATCATCTACAATGTCATCGTGCTCACCGTCTGCTGGGTCTTCTACACCGTCATGACCCAGGGCGAGGCGCCGCGGGAGGGCGAGCCATGAGAGGCAGCCGCGCCATCCTCATCCTCTACCTCGTCTTCCTCATGTTGCCGATCTATTGGCTCGTCAACATGAGCTTCAAGACCAACAATGAGATCACCTCGGTCTTCTCGCTCTATCCGCAGACCTTCACGCTGCGCAACTACGAGAAGATCTTCACCGACCCGTCCTGGTATATGGGCTATGTCAATTCGCTGACCTATGTGGTGATCAACACGCTCCTGTCGATCGGCGTCGCGCTGCCGGCAGCCTATGCCTTCTCGCGTTATCGCTTCGTCGGCGACAAGCACCTGTTCTTCTGGCTGCTGTCGAACCGCATGGCGCCGCCGGCGATCTTCGCGCTGCCCTTCTTCAATCTCTACTCGGCGATCGGCCTGTTCGACACGCCGCTCGCCGTCGCGCTCGCCCATTGCCTGTTCAACGTGCCCCTGGCGGTGTGGATCCTGGAGGGCTTCATGTCCTCCGTGCCGCGCGAGATCGACGAAACCGCCTATATCGACGGCTATTCGTTCCCGCGCTTCTTCGTGAAGATCTTCACGCCGCTGATCGCCAGCGGCATCGGGGTCGCCGCCTTCTTCTGCTTCATGTTCTCCTGGGTCGAGCTTCTGCTGGCGCGTACGCTGACCAACAACAAGCCGATCTCCTCGATCATGACGCGCACGGCGTCCGCCGCCGGCATGGACTGGGGCCTGCTCGCCGCCGCGGGCGTGCTCACCCTCATTCCCGGCGCGCTCGTCATCTGGTTCGTCCGCAACTACATCGCCAAGGGCTTTGCCCTCGGGAGGGTGTGATGGCCGACTGGTTCGCGCAGACCTTCGCCTGGATGGCCTGGACCTGGCAGACGGCGCTGCTGTTCGCCGCGCTGTTCGCGACGCTTGCGGTCATGACCGTGCTCGCCGTCCGCCGCCCGGAAGCGGAGCGGGTGGGCATCTTGCGCATCGGCACCACGCGCGGCGACCGCCTGTTTCTCTCGATCCTCAGCGCAGCGATCATCCACCTCCTGTGGATCGCCTGCGGCGGCGCCTCCCTGCTCTGGGGGGCGACGCTTCTGTCGTTCGTATGGGCCGTCGGAGTGTTCCGATACGTCTGACGCAACATTCAAGAAAACCCGGCCAACGGGACGTGCAGGAGATCCCCAAGGAGAAGACGATGGCTATCAAGATCAATAGAAGAGCATTCGTCGCGGGAACGTCGGCCGTCGTGGCCGCGCCCTACCTGTCGACGTCGGTGCGCGCCCAGGCCGATGCCGCCCGCCGCTGGATCGACAACGAGTTCCAGCCGTCCGTGCTGACCAAGGATCAGCAGATGGCGGAGATGGACTGGTTCATCAAGGCGGCGCAGCCCTATCGGGGCCAGGAGATCAACGTCGTCTCGGAGACGATCACGACGCATGAATACGAGGCGGGAACGCTGGCCAAGGCGTTCAGCGAGATCACCGGCATCAGGCTCAAGCACGACCTGATCCAGGAGGGCGACGTCGTCGAGAAGATCCAGACGCAGATGCAGTCGGGGCGCAACGTCTACGATGCCTGGGTCAACGATTCCGACCTGATCGGTACGCATTTCCGCTACCAGCAGGCGGTGCCGCTGACCGACTGGATGAGTGGCGACGGCAAGGACGTCACGCTGCCGACCCTCGATGTCGAGGACTTCATCGGCCGGTCGTTCACCACCGGGCCCGACGGCAAGCTCTACCAGCTGCCCGACCAGCAGTTCGCCAATCTCTACTGGTTCCGCTACGACTGGTTCCAGCGCCCGCAGATCCGCGAGGCCTTCAAGCGCCAGTTCAATTACGATCTCGGCGTTCCCGTGAACTGGTCGGCCTATGAGGACATTGCCGAGTTCTTCACCAATACCGTGAAGGAAATCGACGGCGTCCGCGTCTATGGCCACATGGACTACGGCAAGAAGGACCCCTCGCTCGGCTGGCGCTTCACCGATGCCTGGCTGTCCATGGCCGGCAACGGCGATCGCGGCATCCCGAACGGCATGCCGGTCGACGAATGGGGCATCCGCATGGAGGGTTGCAATCCGCGCGGCGCCCATATCGCCCGCGGCGGCGACACCAACGGGCCGGCGGCGGTCTATGCGGTCGAGAAATATGTCGAGTGGCTGAAGAAATACGCCCCTCCCGGCGCGGCGGGCATGACCTTCTCCGAATCCGGCCCGGTGCCCGCCCAGGGCAACATCGCTCAGCAGATGTTCTGGTACACCGCCTTCACTGCCGACATGGTCAAGGCCGGCCTGCCGGTCGTAAACAGCGACGGCACCCCGAAATGGCGCATGGCGCCGTCGCCCAAGGGCTCCTATTGGCGCGAGGGCATGAAGCTCGGCTACCAGGATTGCGGCTCCTGGACGCTTCTGAAGTCGACACCGGTCGAGCGACGCAAGGCCGCCTGGCTCTACGCCCAGTTCTGCGTATCCAAGTCGACCAGCCTGAAGAAGAGCCATGTCGGCCTCACCTTCATCCGCGAGAGCGACATCTGGCACCAGAGCTTCACCGACCGGGCCAAAAATCTCGGCGGTCTGATCGAGTTCTACCGCTCGCCGGCGCGCGTGCAGTGGACGCCGACCGGCAACAACGTGCCCGACTATCCGCGGCTCGCACAGCTCTGGTGGCAGAATATCGGCGACGCCTCCTCCGGCGCCAAGACGCCGCAGGCGGCCATGGATTCGCTTGCCGACGCCATGGACGACGTGATGATCCGCCTCGAGCGATCGAACGTGCAGGGCGCCTGCGGGCCGCGCATCAATCCCAAGACCTCGGCCGAGGAATGGTATCGCCGGGCCGAGCAGGCGGGCACGATCGCGCCCCAGCGCAAGCTCGCCAACGAGAAACCGCAGGGCCAGACCGTCGATTACGACGGCCTGATCCGGTCCTGGCCCGCGACGCCGCCGAAGCGCAACTGAGCCTTGGTGTTGTCCGGCACGACAGGAAGCGGGGGCCTGGCCTCCGCTTTCTGCGTTTCGAGGCGGCCGTCCCGCGGATGCATGGACGGGTCCCGCATCCGGCGTTGCGCCGGCCGCCGGCGCGCTGGACAGTTGCGTGCTCGCTTTCGCCGCCTGCCGCAGGAGTTCCACGGCCATGACCGCATCCGCATCGCCAATATCGGTCGCTGAAGCCACCGATCCGAAGGCCCTCGGCACGATGCAGGGCTTCCCGCCGCCGACCGACCGCATCGTGGCCTTCGCCGACGGATCGTTCCGGTCGTTTCCGCAGTCGCGCTGGGCCTGGAGCAATATGCGCCAGCTGGTGCCGACGGTCGCGGTCTGGCGTGGCCCGGGGCCGGCCTCGGCGCTGCCGCGCGCCGAAATCGACCTCGATCCGCTCCGTTTCACCACCATGGACGGCCAGCCCATGACCTTCGCGGAAGCGGTCGCCGCGACCTATGCCGACGGTATCCTTGTGCTGCACCGCGGCCGGGTCGTCTACGAGCGCTATTGCGGGGCGCTCGAGGCCCACAAGCCGCACATTGCCATGTCGGTCACCAAGTCTTTTGTCGGCACGCTGGCCGGCGCGCTGGTCGCCGACGGGCTGGTCGATGCCGAGGCGCCGGTCACCCGCTACGTGGCGGAGCTCGGCCGCAGCGCCTTCGGCGATGCCAGCGTGCGGCAGGTCATGGATATGACCACCGGCCTCCGCTACACGGAGGTCTATACCGACGAGACGTCCGGCGTCTGGGGCCTGCGCAAGGCCAACGGCATGGCGGCCCGCGAGCCCGGCTATTCCGGCGCCGCGACACTCTACGATTTCCTCGTGGCGCAGGAGAAGCAGGGCGAGCATGGCGCCGCTTTTGCCTACAAGACCGTCAATACCGACGTGCTCGCCTGGATTCTCAGGCGCGCGTCCGGCCGCTCGCTGGCCGACCTGCTCGCCGAGCGCATCTGGTCGCAGCTCGGCGCCGAGGAGGATGCCTTCTTCACGGTGGATTCGATCGGCACCGAGTCCGGCGGTGGCGGGCTCAACACGACCCTGCGCGACCTCGCCCGGTTCGGCGAGATGATGCGCTGCCGCGGCGCCTTCAACGGCCGGCAGATCGTTGCTGAAAGCGCTGTCGCCGACATCATGCGCGGCGGCGATCCCGAGAAGTTCAAGCCGGCCGGCTATGCGACGCTGCCGGGCTGGTCCTATCGGTCCATGTGGTGGGTCAGCCACAACGCGCACGGCGCCTATATGGCCCGCGGCATTCACGGTCAGTCGATCTATGTCGATCCGAAGGCCGAAACGGTCATCGTCCGCTACGGCTCGCATCCGCAGGCCGGCAATGTCGCCAACGATCCGGTCACGCTGCCGGCCTTCATGGCCGTGGCCAAGGCGCTGATGGCCTAGCGGGCGCCGGGGCCTCAGCGCGGCGCGATCCTGCGCCAGCCATGGGCGACGGCGCGACTGTCCCGGTCGAAGCGCCAGTAGTGGCCCTCGTGCGGCTGGTCGAAAGCGCGGCTGATCGGCTGGCCGAGGCAATGGCAGAGCAGCAGCGTGCCGACGCCGCCATGGGCGACGATGGCGACGTCGCCGGGGGCGGCTGCAGCCAGCACGCGCCCGACCGCCGTGACGATGCGCGCCTGGGCGTCGATGGCGCGCTCCCAGCCCCGGACGCTCGCCTCCGGGGCGGCAAAGAAGGCATTGGCCACCTCCTGGAACTCGGCCGGCGGCAGGAAGCCGGTGGCGCTGCGGTCGTTCTCGTGCAGCGCAGGTTCCACCATGACCGGCAGGCCGAAGCGCGCGGCAAGAAGGCCGGCCGCTTCGATCGCCTTCGTCTCGCTGCTCGCCCAGACGCTGGTCAGTCCGGCGAGGCCGGGCGTCGCGGCGAAGGCACGCATGCGCCGGACGCCGGCTTCGGCGAGATGCCAGCGCGGCACCGGCACGCCGGGATCGACGACCACTTCTGGGTGGGTGATGAAAAATATCTGGGCCATGGCCTGTTCCAGGGCGCCGCGCGGTGCGGGCCGTTCGCCTGTCATAGCGGGCGCGCGGGCTCTGGTGCCACGGCTTGCGTGGTGGCGTCCATGCCCGCCGGCGACGGTCGAGGTTCGTGGAGATGGCGTGCGCAGGCGACATCGATCTCCGGATGCCGCGCCGGCCTGTCGGGACCGGCCCCCCGTCGTCGATCGGATTCCGCTTTGCGGTGGCGCTGTGCTAGGCCTGGATCGCCTGGCCTCCGACGAGGTCCAAGGCCGTGCATCGGGATGAACCATCATGACGCGACCGCGTGTGGTCATCGTTGGCGGCGGTTTCGGCGGTCTGGCCGCGGCAAAGGCGCTGCGCAAGGCGCCGGTCGACATCACGCTGATCGACCGGCGCAATCACCACCTGTTCCAGCCCTTGCTCTATCAGGTGGCGACGGCCGCCCTGTCGCCCGGCCAGATCGCCCAGCCCATCCGCTCGATCCTCAGGCGCCAGGCCAATGCCACGGTGCTGCTCGACGAGGTGGTCGGCGTCGATCGGGCCCGCAAGCACGTCATCGGCCGCCGCGCCGGCGAAATTCCCTACGACACGCTGATCCTCGCGACCGGCGCGACCCATGCCTATTTCGGCCACGACGAATGGGCTGAGACCGCGCCGGGGCTGAAGACTCTGGATGACGCGACAGCCATTCGCCGGCGCATCCTGGAGGCCTTCGAACAGGCCGAGCTTGCCACCGATCCGGCCGAGCGGGAGAGCTTTCTGACCTTTGCCGTGATCGGCGCCGGCCCGACCGGCGTCGAGATGGCCGGCGCCATTGCCGAGCTTGCCCGCCACACCCTGGCCGACGACTTCCGCAATATCGACCCGACCTCGGCCCGCGTCGTGCTGATCGAGGCGGGCCCGCGCGTGCTGCCGGCCATGCCGGAGACCCTGTCGGCGGCGGCCAAGGCCGGCCTCGAGCGGCTCGGCGTCGACGTCAGGCTCAATCTCGCCGTGACGGGCTGCTTTCCCGATCGTGTCGAAGCCGGTGCGACGACGCTGGCCTGCCGCACCATCGTCTGGGCCGCCGGCGTGCGGGCTTCGCCGGTCGGTGCCTGGCTCGGCGCCGACGTCGCGCTCGACCGGGCCGGGCGCGTGGAAGTGAGCGGCGACCTGTCGCTGGCGGGCTATCCGGAAATCTTCGTCGTCGGCGATGCAGCTCACGTCGTCGGCCCTGACGGCAAGCAGGTGCCGGGCATAGCCCCCGGCGCCAAGCAGCAGGGCGCCTATGTCGCGGCGCTGATCCGGGCTCGGCTGGAAGGGCGGACCTTGCCGGCCTTCCGTTATGTCGACCGGGGCAATCTCGCCACCATCGGCCGCGGCGAAGCAGTGGTCGATCTCGGCTGGTTCCGCTTCAAGGGCTTCTTCGCCTGGGTTTTCTGGGGCCTCGTCCACATCTTCTTCCTGATCGACTTCCACAACCGGATCTCGGTGATGTTCGACTGGATCTGGTCCTATGTCAGCTTCGGCCGCAATGTCCGCCTGATCACGGCGGGGGCGGGCGCACCCGAGCCGAAACAGCCGCCGCCCGCGGGGGAGATCTAAGGATCGCGCCGATCGGCGCGATGGCCGGCGGACGCGCGGCGGCGAACCCGATCCGCCTGTCCGTTCAGGCGAGGGCGGCGACCGCCTGCACGGTCAGCACCAGCCCGACCCCGAGGGCGCCAGCGCCGGTCGCACGCGCGACCTCCTCGCCGCCAGGGGCAAGCCGCTCGGCGGTGATCGCGGCGGTCAGCACGGTCATCGCGGCAAGGTCCATGACGCCGCAGACCAGCAGGATGGCGGTGAGGCCGGCACTGCCGCCGGCGCAATGGCATCCGATCCGGAGGCCGTCTCGGAACGCGGCGAGCGGCCGCGTTTCCGCTTTCTGGCCGAGCCCCGGCAGCCGGCGCCAGCAGGCGAGATGCCGCGCCTTGGCCGCGCTGAACTGCGTCAGCGCGCCGGCAAGAACGACGACGGCGCCCGCCAATGGAACGAGGGTTGCGATCGTCGATTTCCGCAAGGCGGTTTCGGCGAGGGCCGTGCCGAGGGCGAATATGACGGTGCCGATGGCAAGCCAGACCGTGAAATAGCCGGTTGCGACCACCAGCATGAGCGCGCCGCGACGGGCCTTGCTCGCCGCGCCGAGGGCGTGGCGGCAGCGCCAGAGCACGGGAGCGAGCGAGGGCAGCATCATCGCCACCATCATCACCAGCCACATGGCGACGAAGCCGGTGCCTGCGGCGGCCCAGCCTTCTCCGCACAACCGGATCCAGGGCATCGTCAGCATCCAGCCGCCGGGCATGGGAACGCCGGCCATGGCCGGCATGGCCGCGCACCAGAAGCCGGTCGCGCCGAAGCTTGCAAGGCTGACGGCGCCGGCGACGGCAAGGAAGCGTCGCCGCTTCGAGGCCTCGTCATCGGCTGGCCGATCGGCCCGGTGCAGGCGCCGCACGGTGCCGGCGCAAGGTGCAGGTGTTGCCATCCGCCGCCTCTTCATCACTCTTGTCGTGGTTCGCCCGGGCATCGCGGCTGCGCCGCCCGCCCGGTGGGTGACGACGAAGCTAGGACCGGGCCGATGCCGGCGAGAGTGACAAGTGTGACGGGATTTTCATGGACTCGCTGATCACGGCTGCCGCCCGCGCACTCGCCGCGGGAGATCCGTTCGGGGCGCTGAACCGGGTCGCCCTGCGCGAGGATCCACCGGCCCTGGCCCTGCGCGGCATCGCCATGGCCCAGCTCGGCGACCTCGCGCGGGCCAAGCTGCTGCTGCGCCGTGCCGCGCGCGCCTTCGGGCCGAAGGAAGCCGTCGGCCGGGCGCGCTGCATCGTCGCGGAAGCGGAAATCGCGCTCGTCTCCCGTGACCTCGGCTGGCCGGCGCGCCAGCTCGAGACGGCGCGCGCGACGCTGGAGCAGCATGGCGACCGGCTGAACGCGGCCCATGCCCGCCATCTCATGGTCAGGCGCCTGCTGCTGATCGGCCGTCTCGACGAGGCCGAACGGATGCTGGCGAGGCTCGATCCGGCTCCCTTTCCGCCTGCGGCCCGGGCTGCGCACGAACTGGCGGCGGCGGGCATCGCGCTGCGCCGTCTCCGGACAGCGGCGGCGCGCGCCGCCTTGACCCGGGCCGAAGCGGCGGCGGCTCGCGCCGGCATTCCGGCGCTTGCCGCCGAGGTCGAGGCCGCCGCGCGCATGCTGACCACGCCTGCGGCCCGGCTGATCGCGGAAGGCACCGAACGGCCTCTGCTGCTCGACGAGGTGGAAGCCCTGCAGGCGAGCGACGTCCTCATCGTCGATGCCTGCCGCAATGCCGTGCGCCGTACCGGCCGAGAGGTGGCGCTCGCCGGCCGCCCGGTGCTGTTCGCCTTGGCCCGGGCACTCGCCGAGGCCTGGCCAGCCGACGCGTCGCGGGCGCAGCTTCTGGCCCGGGCGTTCGGCGCCCGGCATGTTGATGAATCGCATCGGGCCCGGCTGCGTGTCGAGATCGGGCGCCTGCGCGCCATGCTCGGGCCGCTGGCCGGTCTCGATGCCACGGCGCGGGGATTCAGGCTCTCGCCGGCCGGCGGTGCGGTCGTCGTGCTCGCCCGGCCGGTCGAGGAGCCGCATGCCGATGTGCTCGCCTGTCTCGCCGATGGCGAGGCCTGGTCGAGCTCCGCCCTGGCGCTGGTGCTCGGCGCCAGCCAGCGCACCATTCAGCGCGCCCTCGACACGCTGGCTGCGGAAGGCAAGGCGCAGGCGATCGGGCAGGGCCGCGCGCGTCGCTGGATGACGCCGCCGCTGCCGGGAATCACGACGATGTTGTTACTCCCGGCCGTGCCGGCCGAATGAGACGTTGCCGTCACGCCCGGCGCCGCCGGCCGATTGCTGCGAGGTGACACATGAAACGGTCTCAAGCCGAAATCCTGCGCGAATATGGCCCGTTCGACGATGTCGCGGCCGTGCATGGCGTGACCTTCGACGGCCGCCACGTCTGGTTCGCTTCGGGCGACCGGCTGAACGCTCTCGATCCCGAGGACGGGCGCACGGTGCGCACGCTCGCGGTCGCGGCCGATGCCGGCACCGCTTTCGACGGCCGGCATCTGTTCCAGATCGCCGAAGACAGGATCCACAAGGTCGATCCGGGGACCGGCAAGGTCCTGGCGACGATCCCCGCTCCCGGCGGGGGCGGCGATTCAGGCCTCGCCTGGGCCGAAGGCACGCTCTGGGTCGGTCAGTACAGGCAGCGTCGTATCCACCAGGTCGATCCGCAGACGGGGGAGGTCTTGCGCACCATCGAGGCGAACCGCTTCGTCACCGGCGTGACCTTCGTGCAGGGCGAGCTCTGGTACGGTACCTGGGAGGGCGAGGACAGCGACGTGCGCCGGGCCGATCCGCGGACCGGCGAAGTGCGCGAGGCGATCGACATGCCCAAGGGCATGATGGTTTCCGGGCTCGAAGCCGACGGTGCCGACCGGCTGTTCTGTGGCGGCGGCGAGAGCGGCGTCTTGCGGGCGATCCGCAGGCCGCGCCGGGCCGCGGCGGCGACCTGATCGGCGGTCAGGACAGCAGTCGGCGATAACCGATGCGCCGCTCGGGCGGCAGCGGATGGCGTCCGGCCAGGCGCTCCAGCATCAGCCTCACATCGGCCTTGGCGCCTGCCTTGACGGCGGCGTCGGCGAACAGCTGTTCCAGCACATCCTGCTGGGCGTGGCTGCCGCCCAGCCGGTACATGCCGCCGAGCGCCGGGCGCATCAGCTCCACCGCCTCGTGATGGCGTCCGCGGCCATGGGCGAGCACCGCGGCCGACACCGGCCGGGCATAGCGGCGCACCAGATCGCCGATCGTGCCGGTCGCAGCCGCCGCGCGGTCGAGCGCGGCAAGGAAGGCCTCGGCGGCCTGGAAGCGGCCAGTATGAACCAGCGCCATCATCCAGTGCGGCAGGGTGAAGGGGTTGAGACAATCGCCGATGCGGCCCTCCGCCTTGTCGGCGAGCTCGCCCCAGCGATCGCCGACATCGACATCCAGCAGGGTCAGGCGGAACAGCATCGAGGCGGCGTTCTGGATGTCGATATAGAGGTCCGGCTGCGCAGCGACGAGCGGCGAGGCGAGATTGCGGAAGCCCCGGTCGTAGAGCGCCAGGACCTCGCCGAACTCCTCGCGTTCCAGGTGATAGAGCGCGCGATGCCACCACAGGTGATGCAGCAGATTGTTGCCGCCCTGCCAGTGCGGTTCGAGCGCGCCGAGCAGACCGATGCCTTCGCTGCGCCGGCCCTGCATTTCCAGGACGTGAGCCACCGCATGGGTTGCCCAGATATCGCCGGGGTCGAGCGCGATGGCTTCGCGGCCGGCATTCTCCGCCACCGTGTAGTTGCCGCATTCCTCGTTGGCGAAGGCGCGGCAGGCGAGCATGGCGCCTCGTCCGGGCAGGCCGAGGTCCCATTGCGGCAACGCCGCCTCGACAAGGCTGAGCATCTGTTCCGGCCGGCCGAGCCAGAAGGCGTTGAAATGGTGCAGGCGGAAGGCCAGCACATCCCTGGGATGGTCCCTGACGATCGCCTCCCAGCGCGCCAGCAGCTCGTCGAGGCGGCCGTCGACCCAGGCGTCGAGCGCCGCGACATGGGCCTTTTCGCGAGGCGTGGCGGCGGCCGACGCCGCCTCGGCCGCGGCCAGAGCCTCGCGCGCGGCCGGCACGGTCGCCTGGTTGAAAGCGGCGAGCGTCAGATAGCCGCGCAGGACCTGGCCGAGGCAGAAGCCGGGGTCGAGATCGAGACAGGCCGCGACCCGCGCGGCGGTATCGAGCCGGTAGCCGAGATAGCCCGCGACGGCATGGTCGAAGGCGGCGGCCGCGGCCTCCGAGGCGCAGGTAACCGCAAGTCCGCGACAGTCGCTCGGCATCGGCGCCCCCATTGCAGTGCAGCCATGGTCTCGCGACCCGCATGGTCTTGTCCAGCCGCAGGACTTGACGGGTCGGGGCAAGGCGCGCAGATTCGGGGTTCACTCTGAGGGGAGCCCCACGCGGGGGGCTGAGAGGCTGCGACATCGGCGGCGACCCTTGAACCTGATCCGGATCATGCCGGCGGAGGGACAGGGATGGACGTTGCACCGTCGTCGACGCGCAAGCCTGATATCAGCATCGTCGGGGCCGGCATTGCCGGGCTCTGGCAGGCCTTGACCTTTGCCCGGGCCGGCTATGCCGTGACGCTCTACGAGCGCGGCGACGGCGGGATGGCGGCGAGCACCAGCCATTGGGCCGGCGGCATGCTGGCGCCCTGGTGCGAACGCGAGGCGGCCGAAGATGTCATCGTCGCCCTCGGCAGCCGGTCTCTCGCGCTTTGGCGCGCGGCGCTTCCCGATGTCGCTCTCGAGGGGTCGCTGGTCGTCGCACATAGCCGCGACCGGGCCGATTTCGAGCGTTTCGCCGCCATGACCGACCAGCACCGGCGGCTCGATGCGGCAGCTCTCGCCGCGCTCGAGCCGGCGCTCGAAGGCCGTTTCCGCGAGGGCCTGTTCTTCGCGGGAGAAGGGCATGTCGAGCCGCGGCGGGTCATGCCCGTCCTGCGCCGCCTGATCACGGAAGCCGGAGCCGAAATCCGGTTCGGCGCCGCGCGCGCGCCGGGGGAGATCGAAGGCCTCGCGGCCGGGGGCTGGGTGATCGACTGCCGCGGGCTCGCGGCGCGGGACGAGGCGGCACGCGCGCCGGCTTCGGGCCTGCGCGGCGTCAAGGGCGAGACGGTCCTGGTCGAAACCGGCGAGATCACGCTGTCGCGGCCGGTCCGCCTGCTGCATCCGCGCTGGCCGCTCTATGTGGTGCCGCGGGCCGAGAACCGCTTCCTGATCGGCGCCACCACGATCGAGACTGAAGGCACCGGCGTTTCCTTGCGATCGGCCCTGGAACTGATGTCGGCGGCCTATGCGCTGCATCCCGCCTTCGCCGAGGCGCGCATCGTCGAGCTCGGCGCCGCGCTGCGGCCGGCCTTTCCCGACAATCGCCCGCGCATTGCGCGCCATGGCCGCATCATTTCCGTCAACGGCCTCTATCGGCATGGTTTTCTCATCGCCCCGGCCTTGGCCGAGCTGACGCTGGGGCTCGTCGCGCGGCCAGCGGCTGCCCCTGACATCCTGAATGCGCATCCGATCCTCGAGGAGATCCTGGCATGATCCTGATCGTCAACGGCGAACGCACCGAGACATCGGCGGCGACGCTCGCCGTCCTGCTCGACGAGCTCGAATTCGAGCACCGGCATCTGGCGATCGCCGTCAATCACGAGGTCGTGCCGCGCCGGATCTGGGCCGAGGCCGCGCTCAAGGACGGCGACGAGATCGAGATCATCACGCCGCGCCAGGGAGGATGAGGCCATGGTGAGCTTCTATGGGCGCGACTGCACGTCGCGCATGATGGTCGGCACGGCGCTCTATCCTTCGCCCGCCATCATGCAGCAGGCCATCCGCGCGTCGGGCGCCGAGATCGTCACCGTCTCGGTGCGCCGGGAAAGCGCCGGTGGTGGCACCGGCCGGCAGTTCTGGTCGCTGATCGAGGAGCTCGGCGTCGCAGTGCTGCCGAATACGGCGGGCTGCCGGACCGTGCGCGACGCCGTCACCACCGCGCGGCTCGCCCGCGAACTGTTCGACACGCCCTGGATCAAGCTGGAGGTCATCGCCGACGACGAAACGCTGCAGCCCGACGTGATCGGCCTGGTGGCGGCGGCCGACGAGCTCGTGCGCGACGGCTTCGAGGTGTTTCCCTATACGACCGAGGATCTCGGCGTCGCCATGCGGCTCGCCGATGTCGGCTGCCGCGTGATCATGCCCTGGGCTTCGCCCATCGGCAGCGCGCGCGGCATCACCAACCGCAAGGCGCTGGAGCTGATGCGTCAGCGCCTGCCCGACGTGACGCTGGTGGTCGATGCCGGGCTCGGCGCGCCCTCCCATGCAGCGGAAGCGCTGGAGATCGGCTTCGATGCGGTGCTGCTCAACACCGCCATCGCCAAGGCGGCCGATCCCGTCGCCATGGCCAAGGCCTTCCGTCTGGCGGTCGAGGCCGGCTATACCGCACACGCGGCGGGGCTGATGGCCCCGCGCGATTTTGCCTCTCCCTCCACCCCGGTCGTCGGGACACCGTTTTGGCATGACCTATCCTGATCGCTTCTACCCCGTCATCGACAGCATCGATTGGCTGAAACGGCTCGTCGCCCTCGGCGTGGGCACGGTGCAACTGCGCGCCAAGGACCTTGATCTCGCTGCGGCGACCGCCCTTGTCCGTTCGGCGCTCGCCGTGACCCGCGGCACATCGACCAAGCTGGTGGTCAACGACTGGTGGCAGGCGGCGATCGATGCCGGTGCCGAACATGTTCATCTCGGGCAGGAGGATCTCGCCGGCGCCGACGTCCCGGCGATCCGCCGCGCCGGCCTGACCCTCGGCCTGTCGACCCATGACGACGACGAGCTCGACGTCGCGCTCGACCATGCCCCCGACTATGTGGCGCTCGGCCCGATCTACGAGACCACCATCAAGGTCATGCGGTTCGGGCCGCAGGGCCTGGAGCGCATCCGCACCTGGAAGAAGCGCGTCGGCGCGATCCCGCTGGTGGCGATCGGCGGCATCACCCTGGAACGGGCGCCCGATGTCTACGCGAGCGGTGCCGATTCGATCGCCGTCGTCAGCGACGTCACGCGCCATGCCGATCCCGACCAGCGGGTGCGCGACTGGCTGGCGCTCGCCGCCAGGCAGGGCTAGGCCGCCGCCGCCCGGCCGCCCGTTTCGGCAGGGCGGCCCATGCAAGCCGTTGGCGGCACTGGCTTTTGGCCTCGGTTCCTCGTAAGGATACGAGGCATGATCAAAAGGCTTCCAGAGGGCAGGGGCGTTCAATCGATCGAGGTGGGCGGCCGCCTGCTCGCCGCCATGGTCGAGCTTGGCAAGCCGGCCATGCTGCGCGACCTCGCGGCCATGGCCAAGGTGACCTCGGCGCAGGCTCATGCCTATCTCGTCAGCTTCCGCAAGATCGGCCTCGTCGACCAGGACGCGGCGAGCGGGCGCTACCTGCTCGGTCCCTTCGCGCTGCAGCTCGGGCTGACGCGCATGCGCGAGCATGTGCCGTTGCGCATGGCGAGCCAGGCTGCGGTGGAACTCGCCGCGGAGACCGGGCTGATGGTTACGGTCACCGTCTGGGGCAGCCATGGCCCGACCATCATCGATGTCGAGGAATCGGTCCGCCCGGTCCACGTCAATCTGAGGGTCGGCGCCGGCTATACGGTGACGGGCACGGCGACCGGCCGCCTGTTCGCCGCCTTCCTGCCCGAGGAGATCGTCGGGCCGCTGATCGAAAAGGAGCTCGATGCCGGCCGCTCGGGCCCGGCGCGGCAGCAGCGCGAGCGCATGGCCGCCGATTTCGACGAGATCCGCCGGCGCGGCTTCGCCACCACGGAGGGCATACCGGTGCCCGGCATCAATGCGGTCAGCGCACCGGTGCTCGACCACAGCGGCCAGGTCCAGTTCGCCATCACGCTGATCGGACCGGCGGCAGACCTGATCGTCAAGGGCGACAGCGAGCAGGCACTGTTCGTGCGCCGCTTCGCCGAGAACCTCTCGGCCAATCTTGGCTTCCGGCCGGAACGCCCCGGAGACGACGCGGCCGCGCCGATCCTGCCCTTCGGCTTCGGGCGGATGCGTGCCGACCTGGTCGAGCGCGCCCTGCCATTCGCCCGCCCGACGCGGCGGTCACGCTAGAGCGCGCGAGTGGCGAATTGCGAGTGGGAGTGGTCGAAGAGGGTGCTCGACTACTTGCTATTCGCCTCAATGCGCTCCGCCGAGATAGGCGGCCCTGACCCGTTCATTTTCCAGCATGTCGCGGCCACTGCCTGCGAGCACGATGCGGCCGGTTTCGAGCACATAGGCCTGGTCGGCGACGCCGAGGGCGAGATTGGCCATCTGTTCGACCAGCAGGATGGTCATGCCGGCCTCGCGCAGCCGCCGGATGGTCGCGAAGATCTCCTTGATGATCAGCGGCGCGAGGCCGAGCGAGGGCTCGTCCATCAGCAGCAGCTTCGGCTCGCCCATCAGCGCCCGCGCGATGGCCAGCATCTGCTGCTCGCCGCCCGACAGGGTCACGGCCGGCTGGTCGCGCCGCTCGGCGAGGCGGGGGAACATCTCGAACTGGGCATCGATCGCCCGCGCGAGCTCGGCCGCGCCTAGCCGGCGCGAATAGGCGCCGAGCTCGAGATTGTCGCGTACGCTCTGGTCGGGGAACACCTGACGCCCCTCGGGGGAGAGCGCGATGCCCGCCTTCACCCGCTTGTGCGGGGCGAGCGTCGTGATGTCCTCGCCGCGGAAGCGGATCCGGCCGGATCTCGGCATGGCGAGACCCGCGATCGCCTTCAGGAGCGTGCTCTTGCCGGCGCCGTTGGCCCCGACGATCGCCACGACCTGGCCTTCGCCGACGGCGATATCCGCCGCCGACACCGCCTGGATCGGGCCGTAGAAGACCGAGACGGCTTCGAGCGTCAGCATGATGCTCACCTCCCGTCCGCGTGGTCGAGCACGGCGGCACCGGCTTCATCGTTTTCATCGACGCCGAGATAGGCGGCCACCACGCGTGGGTCGCGCTGCACCGTCTGCGGCGGCCCCTCGGCGATCTTGGTGCCGTAGTCGAGCACGATGACGTGGTCGGAAATCGCCATGACGAGATCCATGTGGTGCTCGACCAGCAGGATGGTGATGCCCTGGTCGCGGATGCGCAGGAGCAGCCGGCCGAGCGCTTCGGTCTCCTGCGGGTTGAGGCCCGCGGCCGGTTCGTCGAGCAGCAGGATGTCCGGTTCGGTCGCGAGCGCGCGGGCCAGCTCGACGCGCCGCTGCAGGCCGTAGGCGAGGCTGCCGGCGGGTGCGGCGGCGACGTCGGTCAGATCGAGAAAGGCGAGGATGCGGGCGACCCGCTCGCGCGCCGCCCGCTCGGCGCGCTGCGCCGCGGGCAGGCCGATCAGCGAGGCAAGAAAGCCGTTGGGCATGCGGCCATGCTGGCCGACGAGCACGTTGTCGGTCACCGAGAGGTCGCGGAACAACCTGAGATTCTGGAAGGTGCGGGCAATGCCGGCGCGGCAGATGGCATGGGTCGCCTGTCGTCCGAGGTCGGCACCGCGGAACAGGATGCGGCCCTCGTCCGGCCGGACGATGCCGGTGACCATGTTGATGAAGGTGCTCTTTCCCGCCCCGTTCGGGCCGATCAGCGCATGGATGTGGCCCTTGGTGAGCACCGCGTCGATGTCGCGCGCCGGCTTCACGCCGCCATAGGATTTCGACACGCCCGAGGCGGTGAGCAGGGGTGTTTCGTTGGCCTCGGTCGCCGGCCGGACCGGCAGGTAGGGGGCGAGGGGCGGGGCGCCGGCGGCGGCGGGCGCGCCGAAGATGCGCCGCGACAGGCCGGAAAGCACGCCGGCAAGGCCCTGCGGCATGACATAGAGCGCAAACAGCAGCAGTGCGCCGTTGACGAAATGCTCGATCCAGGACCAGCGCGCGAGGAAGGCCGAAAGCGCCGTCAGCGTCACGGCGCCGAGCAGCGGGCCGATCAGCGTCCCGGCGCCGCCGAACAGCACGGTGAGCAGGATGAAGACCGACAGGTTGAAGGTGATGAAATCGGAATTGATGTACTGGTTCTGCTGGGCCACCAGCGCGCCGGCGAGGCCGCAGGTCACCGCGGCGATGACGAAGGCCAGCACCTTGTAGCGCAGCACCGGCACGCCCATGGCGCTGGCGGCGACCTCGTCGGCCTGGATCGACAGCAGCGCCCGGCCGAAGCGCCCGGTCAGCGCGTTGCGCAGGAGAAGGTGCACGACGAGGCCGAGGATGATGGCGAACCAGACCCATTGGGCCATGGTGAACGGCTCGCCGGCGAGCGTCAGCGGCTTGATCGCATAGATGCCCATGGCGCCGCCGAACAGGTCGGAGGCTTCCGTGACCAGCTTTTCGACGACGACGCCGAAGGCGAGCGTCACCATGGCGAGGCTCGGGCCGCGCACGCGCAGCGACGGCGCGGCGATCAGCACGCCGAAGACCGCCGAGACGATGGCGGCGGCGGCGAGCGCCGTCCATGGGCCGAGGTCGAATGTGGTGGTGCCGAGCGCCACCGTATAGGCGCCCGCGGCGAACAGGCCGGCCTGGCCGAGCGATTTCTGGCCGGCAAAGCCGAGCAGCACGTTCATGCCGGTGGCGCACAGGAAATAGACTGCGGCCGAGAACAGGATGCGCAGGTAGAAGTCGTTGGCCGTGGCCAGCACCATGAGGCCGGCGGCGAGGGCGATGGCGGTCGCGACGAGGAGATGGCGCATCGCCGTCAGACCTTGTCCAGGGCGCGCGAGCCGAACAGCCCGTTCGGGAAGATCGCCAGCACCAGGATGATCAGGAGGAAGATGACGATTTCGCGCCATTGCGCCTGCCACAGCGCGATGCCGGCTTCCATCAGGCCGAGCATGAACCCGCCGAGAATGCAGCCGCGTGGATTGTCGAGGCCGCCGAGGATCGCGCCGGAAAAGCCCTTGAGCGCGATGCCCATGCCGAGGAACAGCGAGGCTGAGGAGATCGGCGCGACCATCAGGCCGCCGATGCCGGCGAGCAGGCTGGACAGGGCGAAGGCGCCGAGCATGACGGCGGTCACGTTGATGCCCATCAGGGCCGCGACCGACGGACTGTGGGCGACGGCGCGCATCGCCTTGCCGAGCCGGGTGCGGCGCATCACGACGTCGAGCCCGACCATCAGCACGATCGCCACGACGAGGACGAGGATCTCCTGCGGCCTGACGCCGATGCCGGCGAAGCGCATCACGTCGTCGCCGAAGGGCGAGGGCACGTTGACCGGTGCCGGCCCCCAGACGGCGAGGCCGAGGCTCTGCAGGATCGTGCCGAAGCCGATCGTGCTCATGATCCAGGACATGCCGGGCTTGCCGGCGAAGGGCTGCACGGCGGTGATGAACAGCAGGATGCCGAGGAGGCCCATGACGGCGCCGACCGCGATCGCCGCGGCGGGGAAGTTCAGTCCGGCCGAGGCCGCCGGACCGAGGCCATGGCCGGAAAAGCTGCCGGTGCTGATGAGATAGAGCACCGTCACCCCCAGGAAGGCGCCGACGCCGATGAATTCGCCCTGGGCGAAGTTCAGCGTCTTGGTGGTGGTGAAGGTGATGCTGAAGCCGAGCGCGATCAGCGCATAGATGCCGCCGATGGCGAGGCCGCTGACCAGGGCCTGGAGGAGAGTCGAAAGCACCAGTAAGCCTTCCTGGCAGGGACGCCGGCGGCGCCGGGGTGGGGCGGCAAGCCCTGCCGCCAAGGGCGGCAGGGCGTCTTGGACACGGCGAGCCGATCAGCCCTTGAAGTCTTCCGCCTTCAGGCCGTCGATGATCTCGTCGCGATAGGCGGCGAGCTTAGCCCCACGCCAGCAGGTCCAGCGCTGGTCGGCGGCGCCGAGCGCGTCGTGATTGGTCGTCGTGAAGGGCTTGGAATAGGTCTTGGCGTAGCCTTCGTGGCTGCCGTCGAGATTTTCGAGCGCCGCACGCACCTTCGGCCCTTCCGTCGAGCCCGCCTGCTGGATCGCGCGGGCGAGCAGCAGCGTGCAGTCATAGCCGTGGACGGCGAAGGAGAAGGCGGAATCGGCATCGAGCTTCGGCCTGATCCGGTCGAACAGCGCCTGCTGCCGCGGCGTGCGGTCTTCGGAGACGGTGCGCAGGAAGATCGGCTTTTCGGCAAGAGCCGGGCCGGAGGCGTTGATGAAGCTCAGATTGTCGGCGGCCCAGCTCGTCAGCGTGACCGGGAAATAGCCGATCTTGTCCATGCTGCGCATGAGCTGGCCGATCGGCGTGCCCTGCGCCCAGACGAGGGCGGTGTCGACGCCGGCCGTCTTCAGCTTGGCGAGCTGCGAGGTCATGTCGGTATCGGCGACGTTGAACTTCTCGTTGGCGACGACGTTCATGCCCTGCGCCTGCGCCACCTCCTGCAGGTCCTTCAGGCCGCCCTGGCCGTAGCCGGTGGTTTCGGTCAGGAAGCCGATGCGCTTGGCGTTCGGGCTCTTCTTGGCATAGCCCATCAGGGCGACGACCTGCGTGCGGTCGACGCTGCCGACGCGGAACATGTAGTTGTCGGTGCCCGCGCTCATCGCCTTGGTGATGTCGGTGGCCGAGCCGATGCAACCCATGACGGGGATGCGCTTCTGGTTGGGGATATGGCGCCAGGCCAGCGCATTGCCGGAATTGGTCGGTCCGAACACCGCCACGACCTTCTCGTTGTCGATCAGGTCGCTCATGTTCTGGATCGATTTGGGCGGCTGCGACAGGTCGTCCCGGATCGTCAGCGAGAAGTTGCGGCCGAGGACGCCGCCCTGGCGCTGCAGGTCTTCCATGGCTGCCTGGATGCCGACCACGGCGGCGCGCCCCGACTGGGCCGAGGGCGAGGCCGAGAGATCGCCGTTGAAGCCGATCTTGATGTCGCCGCCGCCTTGCGCGGCCGCGCGGCTGGCGAGCGTGAGGGCCGGCGCGGCGAGCGCCGCCGCCAGCGCCCCGCGGGCGACGTCGCGGCGGCTCGGTGTCCCGTTCGAATGGGTGGGATGGGTCATGTTTCCTCCTCCTGCCGCGTGTCCGGCTCGTCGTCGTCCGGGCGCATCGCTGGGACGGTTCGGATTCGGACCGGAACATTGGCGCCGGCACCCGCGCAGAGCGGTGATCCGGCTGGTTTCTCCCTGGTCCGACCGCCGGTTCTTGTTCTGGCGATGGGTCGGATGACCAGTTGTTAGCAATGGGCGAAACGCTACGCAACCGACAAATTCGACCTGCTTGGATTCGTCTCTTGCGAATGCGCTCGCTCTATGAATATTTGTTGGGCGTAACCGGCCGATGCGGCAAATGGCCCCGGATATCGAGAGGGCGGACGGCCGGAGCTCATGCGAGAGGAAACCTGAAGCCATGCTGCTCGAAGGGCGGATTGCTGTCGTAACCGGGGCTGGCCAGGGCAATGGCGAGGCCATCGCGAAGGGGCTTGCCCGCGAGGGCGCGGCGGTTGCGGTCACCGACATCTCGCTTGAGAGCGCGGGGCGCACGGCGGCCGCGATCCGCGAGGCAGGCGGCCGGGCCGAAGCCTATAGGCTCGACGTGGCCGACGCCGCCGAGGGCAGGGCGCTGGCCGGTGTCGTCGCCGGTGCTCTCGGCCAGGTATCGATCCTCGTCAACAATGCCGGCATCTGCCCGCGCCACGGCATCGACAGCCCGGATCTCGAGCGGCTGTGGAACGATGCGATGGCGATCAATCTCACCGGCACGCTCAATGTCTCCCGCGCCTTCCTCGATCAGGTCAGGGCGACGCGCGGCAGCATCATCAACATCGCCTCGATCGCCTCGTTCGTCTCGACGGCGACGTCGGTCAGCTACCCCGTCTCGAAGGCGGGCGTGAAGGCGCTGACCCAGAGCATGGCGCACGAGCTCGCGCGCGACGGCGTCCGGGTCAACGCCATCGCCCCCGGCACCTTCGCCACCGCCATGACCGAGGCGACCCGGCTCGACCCCGCCCGTTCCGAACGCTTCCTCGCCCGCATTCCCATGGGCCGGTACGGCGAGCCGGAGGAGCTGGTCGGGCCGGTGGTCTTCCTCGCCTCGGCCATGGCGAGCTACGTCACCGGCACGACGCTCGTGGTCGATGGCGGCTATCTCGCGCTTTGAGGAGAGGCCGATGATCGTACGCATGGGACTGCTCACCGCCAGGAGCGATCTCCCGAACGCGGCGTTCCGGCGCCACTGGCGCGAGGTCCACGGGCCGCTCGCCGCCCGCCTGCCGGGCCTTGCCGGCTATTGCCAGAACCATGTCGTCGACCGGCGCCAGCTCGCCATCGACCATGCGCGCGGCGCCTGGGCGCTCGACGGCCTGTCCGAGCTCTGGTTCGCGGACGCCGCGGCCATGCAGGCCGCGATCGGTTCGCCCGCCTATCGCCCGGTCGCGGAGGATTCGCCGCATTTCGTCGCCGACACCAAGGTCGTCGTCGGCACCCAGACGGTGGTCGTGCCGCGCCCGCCGGATGCCGGGCCGCTGATCAAGCGCATGTCCATCCTGCGCCGCCGCGACGACATCGACGCCGCGCGCTTTGCAGACGAGTGGGGCCGGGTGCATGCGCCGCTGGTCGCCGCCTTTCCGAACCTTGCCGGCTATACCCAGACGCTCGTCACGGCACGCGAAAGCGCCCCCGGCGTCGCGGCGCCCTATGCGGCGCTGCCGATCGACGGCATCGTCGAGATGTGGTTCCGCTCCGAGTCCGACCTGACCGCGGCCTTCCGCTCGCCGGCGGCCGAGCGGTCGCAGCGCCACGCGCTCGACTTCATCGCGGAGATCACCACCTTCCTCGTCGAGGTGCACCGTGTCGTCTGACGGGACGCCGCCGGCCCTGCCGCGGCTGCTCACGCCGCTCGCCCTGCGCGGCCGGACGCTGGCCAGCCGCATCGTCATTTCGCCCATGTGCCAGCATGCGGCGGACGATGGACATGCGACCGACTGGCATCTCGTCCATCTCGGCAAGTTCGCGCTTGGCGGCGCCGGCCTGATCCTCACCGAAAGCACGGCCGTGGCACGGCAGGCGCGCATCGGCGTGCGCGATCTCGGCCTCTGGTCGGATACCCATGTCGCACCGATGCGGCGGGTGGTCGATTTCGTCCATGGCCAGGGCAGCCTCATCGGCGTGCAGCTTGCCCATGCCGGGCGCAAGGCCGGCAGCCACGCCCTGTGGGACGGCGGCAGGGCCTTCTCGCCCGACGAGCTCGCCGGCGGGGGCCTGAGGCGGTTCGGCCCGAGCGCGCTCGCCGCCGGGCCGGACTGGACCACGCCGGAGGAGATGACGCCGGACGACATTGCCCAGGCGATCGACGCCTTCGTCGCCGCGACGCATCGGGCGGAGCGCGCCGGCTTCGATGCGGTCGAACTGCATTTCGGCCACGGCTACCTTGTTGCAAGCTTCCTGTCGCCGGTCTCCAACCGGCGCGCCGACGGCTACGGTGGTGATCTCGACGGCCGCATGCGCTTCGGCCTCGAGGTCGCGGCCGCCGTGCGGACCGCCTGGCCCGGCGAGCGGCCGTTGTTCTGCCGCATCTCAGCGGTGGACGGCGCCGAGGGCGGCTGGGGCCTTGCGGATTCGATCGCCTTCGCCCGCGAGCTGAAGCGCCGCGGCGTTGACGTCGTCGACGTGTCCTCGGGCGGCCTCACTGAGGAGACGCGGACCATCGCCGTGCCGCGCGGACTCGGCTTCCAGGTCGACTTCGCCCGAGCCGTCCGCAGCGGCGCCGGCATCATCACCCAGGCGGTCGGCATGATCGTCGATGCGCCACAGGCCGAGGAGGTGCTCGCCTCGGGCGCGGCCGATCTCGTCGCGATCGGCCGCGAGGCGCTGAACGACCCCTACTGGCCGCGCCGCGCCCGCGAGGCCCTCGGGCTCGAGCCGGATTTTTCCACCTGGCCGGTGCGCCACGGCGCCTGGCTCGACAAGCGCCGCCACCATATGGGCGTGGCGATGGACGAACGACGCGCGCAGCTCCGGCGCGCCGGCAGCGAGACGTGAAGCGATGGCCGAGACAGTGACGACGAAGACGCCGGCGGGCGGACAGGTGCAATGCGACGTGCTGGTGGTGGGATCGGGCGCCGGCGGCCTGGCTGCGGCGGTGGCCGCCGCGGCCCGCGGGCTCAAGGTGATCGTCGCCGAGAAGGCGAGCCATGTCGGTGGCACCACGGCCCTGTCGGGCGGCTTCATGTGGGTGCCCAACAATCCGGTGTCGCGGCGGGACGGTATCGAGGACACGGCGGAGGCGGCCCGCGCCTATCTGCGCCACGAGGCCGGCAACCATTTCAATGCCGAGTGCGTCGACGCCTTTCTCGAGACCGGCCCCGAGGCGATCGACTTCTTCGAGACCAGGACCAAGGTGCAGTTCGAGGCCGCCTCGGCCTTTTCCGACTATCATCCGACCGCGCCGGGCGGCCGCTCGGGCGGGCGGTCGATCAAGGCGCGTGACTTCCACGGCCAGGAGCTCGGGGCAGAGCTGAAGCGCCTGCGCCCGCCGCTGCCCGAACTGACCTTCGTCGGCCTGATGATCGGGTCAGGGCCGGAGCTGAAGCACTTCTTCAACGTCACGCGCTCGCTGCGGTCGGCAGCCTATGTCGCCGGCCGGCTCTCCGCGCATGCGCGCGATCTCGCCCTCAACGGCCGGGGCATGCTGCTGACCAACGGCAATGCGCTGGCCGGCCGGCTGTTCCTCAGCGCCCTGGAAGCCGGCGTCGACGTCTGGACCGACGCGCCCGTCGTCGACCTGGTCAGGACGAACGGCGCGGTGACCGGCGCCGTCGTCGAGCGCGCAGGCACGCGGCTGGCCGTCGCGACCCGCTGCGGCGTGGTGCTGGCGGCCGGCGGCTTCCCGCAGGACATGGAGCGCCGCCGCCGCATGTTTCCGCACGACCGCGCCAATGACGGCCATTTCTCGCCGGCACCCGCGGGCAATACCGGCGACGGCCTCAAGCTCGGCGAAAGCGTCGGCGCGCGGGTCGAGGACGGCTATCCGAATGCCGCCGCCTGGGTGCCGGTGTCGCGCGTGCCGCGCCGGGGCGGAGGCTGGGGCGTCTTCCCGCATTTCATCGACCGTGCGAAGCCGGGGCTGATCGCGGTGCTGCCGAACGGCCGGCGCTTCGTCAACGAGGCCAATTCCTACCACGACTTCTGCCAGGCCCTGTTCGCCGCGAGCGAAAAGGACAAGCCGGCGCGCGCCTTCCTGGTGGTCGACCGGCCCTTCCTGAAGCGCTACGGGCTCGGCTTCGTCAAACCCTTTCCGGTGCCCTTTGGCGGCCAGATCCGCTCGGGCTACCTGAAGACCGGACGGACGCTTGCCGAACTCGCCGCAGCCGCCGGCATCGACGCGCACGGCCTGGAGACGACGGTCGCCGCCTGGAATCGCGACATGGCGACGGGCGAGGATCATGCCTTCG
The DNA here is from genome assembly GCF_026847585.1 of Phreatobacter sp. AB_2022a. NCBI lineage: Bacteria > Pseudomonadati > Pseudomonadota > Alphaproteobacteria > Hyphomicrobiales > Phreatobacteraceae > Phreatobacter > Phreatobacter sp. AB_2022a. Next base: position 65,275 of record NZ_JAPSET010000006.1, on the reverse strand, counting down.
GCAAGGGCTCGACGGCCTATAACCGGTTCAACGGCGATATCGAGGTCAAGCCCAATCCGTGCCTCGCGCCGATCGCCGAGGCGCCGTTCTATGCGGTGGAGGTGGTGGTCGGCGACCTCGGTACCTTCGCCGGCCTGCGCACGGACGGCGACGCCCGCGTGCTCGACAGCGACGGGCGGCCGATCCCCGGCCTCTATGCCAGCGGCAACGACATGGCGAGCATCATGGGCGGCAACTACCCGGGCGGCGGCATCACGCTCGGGCCGGCGCTCACCTTCGGCTATATCGCGGCCCGCCATCTCGCCGGCCGCGTGGCGGAAGAGGATGACCGCGCGGCAGCGGAGTAGCGGCCGCGCGATGCTGGGGGCTCAATGGGCCGTCCAGCCGCCGTCGACCGGCAGGATGGCGCCGGTGATCGAACCGGAGGCCGGCGAGCACAGGAAGGCGGCGAGCGCTGCGAGTTCGCTGACCTCGACGAAGCGCTTGGTCGACTGCGCTGCGAGCAGCACGTCGCGCACCACGGCATCTTCCGAAATGCCGCGGGCCGCCGCCTGTTCCGGGATCTGCTTTTCGACGAGCGGCGTCATCACATAGCCGGGGCAGATGGCGTTGACGGTGATGCCGTGCTCGGCGACTTCGAGCGCGACCGTCTTGGTCAGGCCGGCAATGCCGTGCTTGGCGGCGACATAGGCCGACTTGAACGGCGAGGCGACCAGGGCATGGGCCGAGGCGATGTTGATCACTCGGCCCCAGCCCTTGCGTTTCATGGCCGGCACGGCGAGGCGCGTGGTGTGGAAGGCGCTCGTCAGGTTGATGGCGATGATCGCGTCCCATTTCACCACCGGGAACTCCTCGATCGGCGCGACATGCTGGATGCCGGCATTGTTGACGAGGATGTCGACGCCGCCGAACCGCTCCTCGGCGAGCGCGATCATGCCGGCGATCTCTTCCGGCTTCGACATGTCGGCGCCGCTATAGGCGACCTCGACGCCATGGTCGGCGGCGAGCCGCGCGCGCTCGGCCTCGACCGCCGCGGCATCGCCGAGTCCGTTGATGACGAGACGCGCGCCCGCCGCCGCGAGCGCGGTGGCGATGCCGAGCCCGATTCCGCTGGTCGAACCGGTGACGATGGCGGTCTTTCCCGAAAGCATCGCAGCACTCCTTGAGGGCAAGGCCGGCCCGGAAAACGCATCTTGGAAGGGCGCGGCGCGGTCGTTTGTGGCCGGCCTGCGCTACATCAGTGTGACGTGCCGAGCCCGGCCTTTCGCACTGCGTCATGCGCCTGTCAGACGCCGGCGGCATCGTGCGGGCGATGCGCGGAGGAGCCTGCCATGGATGCCAAGACGACCGGGATCGAAACCGTATCGGAGGCCGCTGTGGGGCAGAGGCGACCGGCCCGCGGACGGGCCGCGCAGCCCCGGCCCGGCGCGCGCGTCGTGCGGCCGGAGCGCTGCGACCGCGTCGCGCTGGTACTGCAGGGCGGTGGCGCGCTCGGAGCCTATCAGGCCGGCGTCTACCAGGCCCTGCACGAAGCCGGCATCGAGCCGGACTGGGTGTCCGGCGTGTCGATCGGCGCCATCAATGCCGCGATCATCGCCGGCAATTCTCCGGCGCGTCGGCTCGACCGGCTGCGCCAGTTCTGGGAAACCATCACCGACCGCAAGATCTGGGCCTATACGCCCGACGGCGACGTTTTCCGGCAAGCCCGCAACGGCATCTCCTCGCTGGTCACGATGAGCCTCGGCCAGCCGGGCTTTTTCGTGCCGCGCCGGCCGGGCCCCTGGCTGAACTTTGCCGGCGCGCAGGGCGCCACCAGCTATTACGACAGCGCGCCCTTGAAGGAGACGCTGAACGAGCTCGTCGACTTCTCGCTGATCAACGAGCAGGCCATGCGCTTCTCGGTCGGGGCGGTGAACGTGCTGAGCGGCAACTTCATCTATTTCGACAATGCCCATGAGCCGATCGAGCCGGAGCACGTCATGGCGAGCGGCGCGCTGCCGCCGGCCCTGCCGATGATCAAGATCGGCACGGATCATTTCTGGGACGGCGGCATCGTCTCCAACACGCCGCTGCAGCACCTGCTCGACCAGGAAGACGGCCTCAATTCCCTGGTCTTCCAGGTCGACCTGTTCTCCTCGCGCGGGGCGCTGCCGCGCGACATCCAGGACGTGATGGCCCGGCACAAGGACATCATGTATTCCTCGCGCACGCGCTATACGACCGACCTGTTCCGCCGCATGCACGGCCTGAAGCGCAAGCTGTTCACCGCGCTCGAAAAGGTACCGGCCGAGTCGCTCACCGCCGAGGAGCGCGCGCTCAAGGCGGAGCTCAGCGACCTGCCCGAGATCACCATCCTGCAGCTCATCTACCAGCAGAAGGCCTATGAGGGGCATGCCAAGGACTACGAGTTCTCCGGCACCTCGATGCGCGAGCACTGGCAGAGCGGCTACGAGGACACGCGGCGCACGCTGAAGCGCCAGGAATGGCTGGAGCTGCCGCCCGATGGCGCCGGCATCGTCGTGCACGACGTGCACCGCGAGCAGGAGGGCTGAGCCGGGCCGCCTTCGAGGCCCTGGCGCCCGCTCCTGCGGCGGGCGGCCAAGGCCGACTCGCGCACAGCGGGCGCGCGCCCGGCACCGCCGGGCGGGCGCGCTTCGTCTCGATCGGCGAAACCGGGCCGCCGGATCAGCGCCGGCGCGAGATCCAGCGGAACAGGCCGTAGACGGCGAGTGACGACAGCGCCATCAGGGCGAGGGCCCAGAGCGAGCCGTGGTCGACCTCGGCAAGCGGCAAATCCTTGGTGTTCATGCCGAAAATGCCGGAGATCAGGGTCGGCGGCAGGAACAGCGAGCCGAGCACGGTGAGCGTATCGAGGTGCCGGTTGGTCTCGGCGGCGAGTCTCGCGCCGACCTCGTCCTGCAGCAGCCGGGCGCGCTCGCGCATGGCGACCACCTCGTGGTCGAGCCCGTCGAGCCGCTGGATCAGCCGGACATGCTGCAGCTGCAGCAGGGCGGGAATGGCGCTGCCGCCGTCGCGTTCGACCCGCAGCAGCAGATTGCGCAGGCCGAGGAGCTGGCGGTGCAGCCGCACGCTGAGCCGGCGCAGCCGGCCGAGCTCGGCGCGCTCGTCGCCCAGCCGGCGGCTGAGCAGGCGATCCTCGATGCCGTCGAGCTCGCTGCCGATATCGTCGACGAGGCCGTCGATGGCATCGGCGACATGGTCGATGACCGTGTCCAGGAGCGCGGCGACGCTTTTCAGCCGGTAACCTTCGCGCAGCCTCTGGCGGGCGAGTTCGGTTGCATGCAGCGCCTCGTGGCGGGCGGTGATCATGCGCCGCTCGGTCATGGCGAAGCGCAGGTGACCGAACTGATGGGTGACGCGGTTGAGATCGCGCACGAGATCGGCGACCACGCCGTAGATGCAGCCCTCGGCGACATGCACCTGCTGGTGCCGGTCGATGCCGCGCAGCAGGGCGAGGGCCTGGGGCGGCAGGCCGGAAGCCTGTTCGAGCCAGAGGCCGCTGCGCTGGTCGGCGAGATTGAAATGCAGCCAGAGCCAGCCGTCGTGGCGATCCCCGATCGGTGCGTCCGGCGCGAGTTCCTCCGCCGATCCGTCGGGGTGGATGCGGAAGGCCCAGACGAGGCCGGGGACGAGATCCCCGGCCGATGTCGCGCCGACGGGCGGCCGGGCCGGCGTTTCGGTCGTCTCGATGACGCTGGTCACGGCCGCTCTCTCTCGATGGCGTTGCGCGGGATCAGAAGATCTGGCGGAAGAAGACGTAGAGGCCGGCCGAGAGCATGATGGCGATGGGCAGGGTCAGCACCCAGGCCATCAGCAGGTTGCGCACGGTCGACATCTGCAGCCCGGAGCCGTTGGCGGCCATGGTGCCGGCGACGCCCGAGGACAGGACGTGGGTGGTCGACACCGGCAGGCCGTAGACGTCGGCCGCCGCGATCGTGCCGGCCGCCACGAGCTCCGCCGAGGCGCCCTGAGCATAGGTCAGGTGGGTCTTGCCGATCTTCTCGCCGACCGTCACGACGATGCGCTTCCAGCCGACCATGGTGCCGAGGCCGAGCGCGATGGCGACCGCGACCTTGACCCAGAGCGGGATGAACTTGGTGGCGCTGTCGAGCGATTTCTTGTAGGCGCCGATCGTGGCGACTTCCGCCGCCGAGAGGTCGTTGGCCTTGTCCTTCATGAGGAAGCGCAGGGCTTCGGAAGCCAGGTACATGTCGTTGCGGGTATTGCCGACGGCTTCTGCCGGCACTTTCGACAACGAACCATAGCGGGTGACCTGCGAGGAGATGTCGGAGATCAGCGCGGAGAGGGCGGGATAGGTGGCATTGGTGATCTTGCGCTGCGAGACGTAGATGGTCACGGCCTGGCGCGGATCGGCGACGATCATCGAGGCTTCCGACTTCGCCTCGACCACCGCCTTGGCCGCGGCCGAGTTCTGCTGGAAGGTGGCGATCTCGGAGTCCGGCATGGCGCGGTTCAGCGCATAGGCCATCGGCACGGTGCCGATCAGGATCAGCATGATCAGGCCCATGCCCTTCTGCCCGTCATTGGAACCGTGGGCGAAGCTGACGCCGGTGCAGGTGGCGATCAGGATGCCGCGGATCCACCACGGCGGCGGCTGATTGCCCTTCGGCTCGGCGTAGAGCTCGGGATTGCGCACGAGGACCTTCAGCGACAGCAGGACGAGCGCTGCGGCGCAGAAGCCGAACAGCGGCGAGAGCAGCAGCGACCAGCCGATTTCGGTGGCCTTGGTCCAGTCGACGCCGGCCGTGCCGTCGCCGCCCGACATCAGCGCATTGGCGATGCCGACGCCGATGATCGAGCCGATCAGCGTGTGCGAGCTCGAAGCCGGCAGGCCGAGATACCAGGTTCCGAGGTTCCAGATGATCGCGGCGATGAGCAGCGCGAAGACCATGGCGAAGCCCGCGCCCGAGCCGACCTGCAGGATCAGCTCCACGGGCAGCAGCGAGATGATGCCGAAGGCGACGGCGCCGCTCGACACCATCACGCCCAGGAAGTTGAAGAAGCCGGACCAGATCACGGCGACATTGGCCGGCAGCGAGTGGGTGTAGATGACGGTCGCCACCGCGTTGGCGGTGTCGTGGAAGCCGTTCACGAACTCGAAGCCGAGCGCGATCAGCAGCGCGATGAAGAGCAGAAGGTAGGGCAGGAAGGTCGTGATCCTGGCGCCCGAGGCATCGACGTCGGCATAGAGGCTATAGGCGACGTAGAGGAGGCCGGCCGCCAGCAGGCCGAAGAACAGGATGGCGGTGAGCGGATTGGAATCGTGGTCCAGTTTCGGTCTCTTCGCGATACCGGGATCCAGCGATCCGTTGAGTGTTGCGTCAGTCATCGTTGCCACTCCTCGACAATTCGCTGCGACACTCCCTCCGGCCTGTGACGCCTGGATGACCGATTCATTGAGCTTTTGTTGGAATGGCTGGCGGGATCGCGGAAAACGCGCGGCCGAGCATTTGCCGGCATTGGCCGGCCTCTCCGTCACATGCCTGGCATCAAGGCCGGTCTAGATCGGAACGAAACGACCGCTATTCGGCCGATGCCGAGCCATGGCGGGGCACCAGTTCGCCACGGGTTGCGTCATGCCAGGGCTGTCCGATGTCGTCCGCTCGTCCCGAGACATGGCCGCAGCGCTGGTCATGGCGCTCGCCATCCCATCACCCGACGCTTTCGGCCAGTTGCTGGAGCCGCCCGCCAGCGAGCCGCTGACGGTCGAATACGGCTACATCACCAATTCCGCCATGCCGTCGGCCGGAACGGCAACGATCGAATGGGACAGTTCGGGTCTGTTCGGCCGGAGCGGGCGCTATTTCATTTCCGCGGACAACCAGCTGACATTGTCCTATGCGCCGACCGACCGGCTGCAGATCTCCTTCGGCCCGCAATTCACCTGGGCTTCCGTTCATTCGGTCTCCGGCCTCCCCGATGGAGCCCGTGCGCTGCTCGGCGGCTTCGGCGGCTCGCTGCGCCTCGGCCTCCTCGATCGCGCGACCAATCCTGTGGGTGTCGCCCTCGAGATCGCGCCGCAATGGCGTTTCGCCGACGAGGCGGTGCGGCGCGGCACGGGATATGGCGCTGTCGCCACGCTGGCCATCGACCGGGAGCTCATTCCCGGGCGGCTGTTCGGCGCGCTCAACCTGTCCTACGAATATGCCGTCCAGCGGATCAACGGCGTTCCCGGCATGAGCCGCGGCTCGCGGGCCGGCCTCGGCATCGCGCTCGCCTCGCCGCTGACGAAGTCCATCCATGTCGGCATGGAGTTGCGCTATCTCATGCGCCTGGAGGGTTTCGGCATGGGCAAGCTGCAGGGGCGGGCCCTCTATCTCGGTCCGACCCTCTACGCCGATCTCGGCAACAACTGGTGGATGTCGTTGAGCTGGCAGGCGCAGATCACCGGCAACGAAGTCGGCAACCCGGTCGCGCTCGACCTGAACGGGTTCGAACGCCATCAGGTCCGCCTGCATCTCGGCTATCAGTTCTGACGGCGCTCAATGCGCCATCAGCACGGGCACGGGGCTCGCGCCGAGAATGTCGCGCGTTGTGCCGCCGAGCACCCATTCGCGCAGGCGCGAATGGCCATAGCCGCCCATGACGATGAGGTCGATCGCGCCGCGGGCGGCCTCTTCGAGCAGGGCCTGGGGCACGCTCATGCCCTCCGAAGCGAGCGTCTTGGCCTCGATCTTGCCGCCATGGCGGGCGAGGTGGCGGGCCATGGCGGCCGCCGGGGCGCCCGAGCCGTCGGGATCGGCATCGACCATGACGAGATCGACGCGTGTCGCCCGGGCGATGAAGGGCAGGGCTTCGGCAACGGCTCGCGCGGCATCGTGGGTGTCGCGCCAGGCCACCAGGATGCGCTGGATCGGTCCCCGGGCGGTCAGGCCCGGCGGCACGAACAGGGTGCCTCGGCCCGAATCCGACAGGACCTCCTCGGCGAAGCCGTCCCAGTTGATGCCCTCGCCGCCGCGATAGGGCGCGGTCGCGATGAAGAGGTCCGCGGCGCGGGCGGCGGAGGCCGCGGCGCGGCCGAACTCGCCCAGCCGGAGATCGTGGCGCGCGAGCTCGACCGGCAGGCCGGACCGCTTCATCCGTTCGAGCAGCCTGGCCGACGTGGTTTCGCCCTGGGCCCTCGCGGCGTCTTCGAGCTCGGTGAAGGCGGCGGCGGCGGCCGCCGCCGCATCGGGCGTCGCCATGGCGGCGATGTCGGGCAGAACGTTGGTGTAGAGGCCGGTGATATGCGCGCCGTCGGGGGTGGCGAAGGCTTCGGCATGGGACAGGCGGAACTCGTCCTCGGCACTGCCGTCCAGATGCACCACGATGTCCTTGATCATTGCACAGCTCCGCTTTCGTGCGCCGCCGTGCCCGCGATCTCCGCCCGCGCCGCAACTGGCGCAGAGCGACGTCGGCATGGCGGCGCGCGCATGGTCGCCGGCAGGCACCGGCTCCCCGAGACTAGACCATCTCGGGGTGGCCGATGCCAGACGTGAGCGCATGGCCGCCCGTCGCGGCGAGCCGGTTGCGGCGTGGTCGCAGCCGGTTTCGCCGTTCGGACTCGGCGGTCAGGCCGCGCGGTCGTGCGGTTGCATCCGCTCGACCAGGCCCTGGACCGAGCGCGCGACTTCTTCGAACTCGCCGGTGTAGTCGGCGCTCGCCCGGTCCCAGAACGCCCGGTTGAGCCGCGCCAGCGCCTCCGGATCTTTCGCGTCGGCGAGGCCGCTGAAGAAGTCCCGCTGGGCGTCGAGCCGCCTGAGCACGAAACTGAAGCCTTCCTCCACGAGATGCTGGCCTGTCGCCCAGACCTCGCGCTGACCGTCCATCAGGCTGGTCAGGAGCACGGGCGGCATGGGGGCTGCGGTGGAGGCCTGACCGTTGCCGGCCTCGGAGCGAACATCCTGATTGGCCATGTCCTGAGCCTTTCGGGTGAGCAATGATGCGGGTCGCTGCCGTCCGGACGAACGCCACAGGCTCCGCAGCCTTCGAGAGCTGCGGATGACACCGCCACGCGGGGCGGGCGCTGGAACGCTGTCACGGACGGCGCGACGATGGCACCGGCTTTCCGGCCTTTGTGAGGCGCGGGTCCGCGGCGGCCACGGCCGGCCGAAAAATATCAGATGATGCCGCGACCAGCCGCGGCTCACGCCTTCAGGCGATAGCCGGTGCGGAACATCCAGCCGATGATGCCGAGGCAGACGGCGAGCATGAGCGCGGTGGCGCCGAGGCTGATCAGGATCGGCACGTCGCCGACCCCGAAGAAGCTCCAGCGGAAGCCGCTGATCAGATAGACGACGGGGTTGAACATCGCGACCGTCTGCCAGAACGGCGGCAGCACGCTGACCGGATAGAAGCTGCCGCCGAGAAAGGTCAGCGGCGTGATGATCAGGAGCGGGATCACCTGCAGCTTCTCGAAGCCGTCGGCCCAGATGCCGATGATGAAGCCGAACAGGCTGAAATTGATCGCGGTCAGCACCAGGAAGGCCAGCATCCAGAGCGGGTGCGCGATGGTCAGCGGCACGAACAGGCCGGCGGTCGCGAGGATGATCACGCCGAGAATGATCGACTTGGTCGCGGCCGCGCCGACATAGCCGATGACGATCTCGATATAGGAGATCGGCGCCGACAGGATCTCGTAGATCGTGCCGGTGAAGCGCGGGAAGTAGATGCCGAAGGACGCGTTCGAGACGCTCTGGGTCAGCAGCATCAGCATGATCAGGCCCGGCACCAGGAAGGCGCCGTAGCTGACCCCCTCGATTTCGGTGATGCGCGAGCCGATGGCGGCGCCGAACACGACGAAATAGAGGGATGTCGAGATGACGGGCGAGACGATGCTCTGCAGCAGCGTGCGGCCCGTGCGCGCCATTTCGAACAGGTATATGGCGCGGATCGCCGGCAGGTTCATGTCTTGCTCACGAGATCGACGAAAATATCCTCCAGCGAGCTCTGCGTGGTGTGCAGGTCGCGGAAGGCGATGCCGGCCCGGTTGAGGTCGGCCAGCAGCGCGGCGACGCGCGAGCCTTCGCCGTTTCCGTCATAATGATAGGTCATGGTGCTGCCGTCGGCATTCAGCGTCAGGCCGTAGCCGGCAAGCGCCTCCGGCAGGGCATCGAGCCGGCCGGCGAGCTCCAGCACGAGCTGCTTCTTGCCGAGCTTGCGCATCAGCTCGGCCTTGTCCTCGGTCAGGATGATCTCGCCGCGGTTGATGACGCCGATCCGGTCGGCCATCTCCTCGGCTTCCTCGATGTAATGGGTCGTCAGGATGACCGTGGTGCCGGCTTCGCGCAGGGTCCGGATCACCTGCCACATGTCCTTGCGCAGTTCGACGTCGACGCCGGCGGTCGGCTCGTCGAGGAACAGCACCTTGGGTTCGTGCGCGAGCGCCTTGGCGATCAGCACGCGGCGCTTCATGCCGCCGGACAGGGTCAGGATCTTGCTGTCCTTCTTGTCCCACAGCGAGAGATCCTTCAGCACCTTCTCGATCAGATCGGGGTCGGCTTTCTTGCCGAACAGGCCGCGGCTGAACGAGACGGTCGCCCGGACGGTCTCGAAAGTGTCGGTCGCCAGCTCCTGCGGCACCAGCCCGATCGACGCGCGCGCCTTCCTGTAGTCGCGCACGATGTCGTGGCCATCCACCAGGATGCTGCCCGAGGAGGCGTTGACGATGCCGCAGATGATGCCGATCAGCGTGGTCTTGCCGGCGCCGTTCGGGCCCAGCAGGGCGAAGATTTCGCCGCGCCGGATGGTGAGATCGATCGATTTGAGGGCCTGGAAGCCGGACGCATAGGTCTTCGACAGATTCGAAACGGAAATGATCGGCTGCATGAGGCCGATCTTATCCGAACCGCTTCGGCGACACGAGACCGCCGCCGCGCAAAGACCCTTTTGCAGAAGATCATGGCTGTGGACGATGCGGCGCGCGCCCGGCTCATTCCGGCAGCAGCTTGAGGGCGACGATGCCGCCGACGATGACGATGACCGCGGCGAGCCGTGCCGCGCTCATCTGCTCGCCGAACAGCAGGAGGCCGGCCCCGACCGAGCCGACCGCGCCGATGCCGGTCCAGACCGCATAGGCGGTGCCCAGCGGCAGGATCCGGAGGGCCTGGGTGAGCAGGACCAGAAACATGACGAGCGCCGCGATCGAGGCTGCGGTCCAGCCGTGGCGGCTATAGCCGTCGGAGAGCTTGGTCGTAACCGCCCAGACCACATCGGCAAGGCCGGACAGGACGAGCAGGAGCCAGGCGAAGGCAGGCGACATGAGGGGACGCTCCGTGACGGCGGCAAGGCGCGGCCGGCGCCGTTGATGGCGCTGACATGGCCTCCGGGCGTCTTCCCCGCGATCTGTTTTTCCGCCGTCCAGAACTGCGCGGACGCACAGGCCGCATGCTCCGTCCGTAGCGCGGCGAGAACCTGTTCGGTTCGAATTGACAGGCCGCAAGGCAGGTCGATACGATGATTGTCAATACAATATTATTGGCTAGCAATACGAAGATCGAGAGGGTGGCGGCATGACGGCAGAGGTCTTGGACGGGGCGGCCGGCCGGCCGGCGCCGGTCATCGACGTCGATCCTTTCGCGGATGAGACGCTGAACGAACCCTTCGCCATGCATCGTGCCGTGCGCGAGGCCGGGCCGGTGGCCTATCTCAGCCGCTACGACGTCCACGTCATGGGCCGCCATCGCGACATCATGCCGGTCCTGCGCGACTGGGAGACCTTCTCCTCCACCGGCGGCTCCGGCCTTGCCGACATCCGCAAGCCCGGCGCCTGGCGGCCTGGCAGCCCGATCGTCGAGGTCGATCCGCCCGATCACACGCGCGTGCGCACCGCGCTGCAGCGCATCCTGTCCCCGGCCCAGATCCGCGCCTGGCGGGAGAGCTTCGAGGCCGATGCCGACAGGCTGGTGGCTGAACTGGTCGAGCGCGGGTCCTTCTGCGGAGTCGACGATCTGGCCGAGACCTATGTCGCCAACACCTTCCCGGACGCGCTGGGCCTGCAGCGGTCGCCGGAGCGGCGGGCCAATCTGTTCCTGCTGGGCGAATTGAACTTCGACGGGCAGGGGCCGCGCAATCCGCGCTACGAGGCGACCCAGGCGCGTGCCGATCTGATCATGGATTGGCAGGACGAGATGATGAAGCGCGAGAGCATGCTGCCCGGCGGCTTCGGGGAAAAAGTCTTCAAGGCCGCCGATGCCGGCGAGATCGCCCCGGAGATCGCGCCGCTGCTCATCCGCTCCTTCCTGCGCGGCGGGCTCGATACGACCACCAGCAGCATTTCGGCCGCGCTCTGGTATCTCGCCCGCGATGCCAGGCAATGGGCGCTGCTGCACGAGGATCCGGCGCGGGCGCGCGTCGCCCTCGAAGAGGCGATGCGGCTCGAAACGCCGATCCAGAACGTCTGCCGGCAGACGACCCGCGACGTCGTGATCGATGGCACCAAGGTCGGCAACGACAGCAAGATCCTGATCATCCTGGCTTCGGCGAACCGCGACCCCGACTATTGGGACCGGCCAGACGACTATGATCTCACCCGCTCGACGCTCGGCCATCTCGCGCTCGGCACCGGCGTTCACATGTGCATCGGCCAGATGATCGCCCGCCTCGAAGGCGAGGCGGTGCTGAAGGCGATGGCGGCGCGGGTCGGCACCCTCACGCTGACCGGCGAGCCGACGCGGCGGCTGAACAACAATCTGCGCAGCCTGGCCACGCTGCCGCTCGCGGTGACGCCGGCCTGACGCCGAGCGAAGGGCAGGGCTGCGATGGTGGTCCTGGCTTTTTGCCGCGGCATTCCCCAATTGCCCCGGTGACGTTTTGAGCTTGACCGGAATGAAGGCCATGGATCGGGGCATCGTGATCGTCGGCGGCGGCCAGGCCGGCCTGCAATGTGCGCTGTCGCTGCGCGAGGAGGGCTATGATGGCCGCCTGACCCTGGTCGGGGCCGAGGCGAGCGTGCCGTATCAGCGTCCGCCGCTGTCCAAGGCCTTCCTGATCGGCGCGGTCGACGCCACCGGCCTGGAGCTGAGGCCGCGCGCCTTCCTGGAGGAGCGCGGCATCGCCTTCCTGCAGGGAGCGGAGGCGGCCGCCATCGACCGCGAGGCGCAGATCCTCGAGCTCGCCGACGGCCGGCGCCTGGCCTACGACCACCTGGTCCTGGCCACTGGCGCCCGCAACCGCCGGCTGGCCGTGCCGGGCGCGGACCATGTCGCCTATCTGCGCTCGATCGGGGATGCCCAGGCCCTGCAGGCCAGGCTCGCCGATGCGCGGGCGATCGTGGTGATCGGCGCCGGCTTCATCGGGCTCGAATTCGCGGCGGTTGCGGCCAAGCTCGGCCGGCACGTCCATGTCGTCGAGGCCGCCGCCCGGCCCATGGCGCGCGCCGTCAGCCAGGCCTGCTCGGACTATGTGCTCGGCCGCCACGAGGGCTGGGGCACCGCCTTTTCGTTCGGCGCGGCGGTCGCGGCGATCGAGCATGACGGCGGGCATGTCACGGGCGTGCGGCTCGCCGACGGCCGGTGCATCGAGGCCGATCTCGTGGTCGCCGGCATCGGGGTGCTGCCCAATGCCGAACTCGCGGCGGCGGCCGGTCTTGCCGTCGACAACGGCATTCTCGTCGACGAGCACCTCGTGACCGGCGATCCCGCCATCTCGGCGATCGGCGACTGCGCCGTCCATCCGAACGATTTCTGCGGCGGGCTGATCCGGCTGGAATCGGTGCAGAATGCCAGCGACCAGGGCCGTGCCGTGGCGGCCCGGCTCGTCGGCCGGCCGGCGCGCTACCAGGCCGTGCCCTGGTTCTGGTCGGACCAGGGCGACGTCAAGCTGCAGATGGCGGGCCTCACGGCGGGCCACGACCACGTGGTGCTGCAGGGCGCCGTGGCGGAGGGACGGTTCTCCGCCTTCTGTTTCAAGGACGGCCGCTTCCTGGGCGTGGAATCGATCAACCGTCCGGCGGACAACATGCTGGCGCGGCGCGTCCTGGCAGCCTCCCGCGCGCTCAGCCTCGCCGATTTCGAGGCCTGCGGCTTCGACCTGAAGACGCTCGCCGGGGCGAGCCCGCGCGAGGGGCGCAGCCGCGTCTGAGCGAGGGCGCCGCAATATGCGATGCCTTCTGCGGGATGAGGCGGGGCGCGCGAAGAAAACGCCTCGAGACAGCTGCCTTGTGTCTTTCTCCGCTTTCATGAAACGGCGAAGACCTTAGAGCTGCGCCCCGTCGGCGTTCAGCACCATGCGGATATCGGCCCCGGCCAGCTTGCGCGGGCTGATATTGTCGCGCAGGGCGAGTGCCGCCGCGTGGCCAATGGCGTGGCCGTAGGAGAAGCACTGCGCCGTGACGCGAGCCGAGGCGACGGCTTCGTGCTCGGCGGAGAGGCAGCGGCCCGCGACGAGCAGGTTTTCGCCCATGGCGGGCACGAAGCAGCCGTACGGCACCTCATAATAGTCGTCGAGGATCCATTCGACCTTCGGTTTCTCGCCGGCGTGCAGCTCGATCGGCCAAGGCGAACGGGCGATCCCGTCCGCCGATTTGCGCGCAGCCAGAACATCGGCGTTCATCAGCCGCGCGACGCCCTCCGCCTGGCGGGTCTGGCGGACGCCGACCTGGACGCCGGTATCGTTCACGAAAGCGTCCTCGCAGCCGGTCAGGTGCTCCCGGAAGAAGCGGGCATAGTCGCGCGCCTGCAGACGGCCCCGGATTTCCGCCTCGGTGAAATCCTGGTGGAAGAGCGGGTTCAGTTCCCGGCCGTCCGCGCCGACGATCCGGGTGCAGTTGCACATCAGCTCGCCGGGCCGCGTCGTCGTGAAGAGCCAGATCTTGGCGCGCGGCAGGGCGTAGCGGCCGCTGGCATTGGCCTCCCGGATCAGGGCGCTGACCCGGTCGGGCATGATGGTGTCGTGGCCGTAGGCAGCAAGGAAGCGGGCCGTGTCGACATTGAGCAGACGGAAGATCATGGTCGGGTTCTGCACCCGTCCCTGGTCGCCGACGAAGGAGGAAAGGCCTGCCATCGCGACGACATCGGCGTCGCCGCTGGCATCCACCACGACGCGGGCGCGGATGTCGATCAGCCCCTGCTTGGTCCAGACGGTCAGTCCCTCGACCGCTTCTCCGCCCTCCATCAGCACGCCGATTGCCGTGGCGTGGTAGATGATCCGAACGCCGCTGTCGGCGAGGAAACCATCGGCGGTCTCGCGCCAGATCAGCGGGTCGTGCACACGCGTGTAGGTCTTGCCGTAAGCAACGGCGGCCGTGAGCCCGCCGCTCGCCTCCAGGCGTCGGCAGAACTCGTCGGCGAAGCCGAACACCACCTGTTCGGGCCGGTTGTCCCGCCGGTCGCTGGCCATATAGAGGCCGCAGACGGTTCCGGAGAGCCCTGCCACGGCGCCGCCGCCGGCAAAGCCGTAGCGTTCCACCAGTGTCACGTCCAGACCCTGGCGCGCCGCGGTCGTCGCCGCCGCGACGCCGGCCGCTCCGGCGCCGATGACCAGCACGTCGGTATCGATGCGTAGGCGGTCCCGCCGGTCCACGGTCATGATCTCCTCAGGCATCGGTCAGCTCCCGTGCGATGACGAGGCGCTGGACCTCGCTGGTGCCTTCGACGATCTGCAGCACCTTGGCTTCGCCCAGCAGGCTCGACACATCATAGTCCTCGTAGACGCCATAGCCGCCATGCACCTGCACGGCGATGTCGGCGGCTTCGCCCGCCAGTTCGCTGGCGAAGAGCTTGGCCATGGAGGTCTCGGTCCGGAAGGCGCGTCCGGAATCGGAGAGAATGGCGGAATGCCGGATCATCAGCTCGGCGGCGTGGATCTTGGTGAGAATGTCGGCGAGCGGAAAGGCAAGGCCCTGATGGGCGAAGATCGCCCGGCCTCCCACCTTGCGGCCATTGCCATAGGCCTTGGCGAGGTCCATCGCCTTGCGAGCGAGGCCGAGCCCGGTCGCAGCCACCAGGATGCGGCCGATGCTCAGTGTGGTCAGGATCTGCTTCAGGCCCTCGCCGCGCTCGCCCACCAACTGAGCCTTCGGGACGCGGCAATTGTCGAAGAACAGCTCGACCGAATCGGCGATGCGCCAGCCGATCTTCCGTCCGGCCTTGCCGACGCTGAAGCCGGGTGTCCCCACCGGCACGATGAAGGTCGAGAGACCCTTCGGTCCTTTGTCGGGATCGGTGACGGCGATCACCGTCGACAGCCCGTGCAGCGGCGTGCCGGCATTGGTGGAAAAGATCTTCGAGCCGTTCAGCACGAAATGATCGCCGTCCTCCATCGCGCGCAGCTTGATGCTGGCGACGTCGGATCCTCCGCTCGGCTCAGTGACGCCGAAGGAGGCGATGGTTTCGCCGGCGCAGAGTGGCGCGAGCCAACGCCGTTTCTGTTCATCCGAGGCGTAACGCGCAATGACGGTCATCGGCGCGCTGTTGCACAGATAGATGGCGGCAAAGCTCGGTTCGACCCGCGCGAGCACCTCCGCGACGATCGCGGCGCCGCGCGTGCCAAGGCCCGCGCCGCCGGCCTCCGGCGGATAGGCCGTGCCCATGAAGCCGAGGCCGAGGAATTCGCGCACGAGCTCTGTCGGGAAGCGGTGCCGGTCGGCATAGTCCTTGATCGCGGGCCGCAGCCTGTTCTCGGCAAAGGCCTCGACGGCGTTCTTCAGAAGGGTTTCGTCTTCGGTGAGGTCCAGCAGCATCTCGTCTCTTCCCTTGCGATGGCTTGGCGTCAGCGGAACAGGTCCGGGTCCATGAGCCGGAGCCGGTCCGAGACGGCGATGGGGAATTCCACCTGGCCGCGGATGTCGCGTTCGAGGTCGACACCGTCGGCGATCTCGGTGAGCGTCATTCCGTCGGCCGTGCAGGTGAAGACGGCCCGCTCGGTGATGACCATGGCCTCCTGGCCGCGTTCCGCGACACCCCTGCCGACCGGATAGGTCACCTGGTCGGCGTGGCGCACGAACTTGCGGATGCGGCCCTCCTCGGCGATTGCCAGTCTGCCGTTGCCCGGCTGTGCCTTCAGGCCGCCGGCGGTGAAGGTGCCGACGAAGACCAGGCGGCGGGCATTGCTGGCAATGTCGATGAACCCGCCGGAGCCCGGCGAGAAGCCCGCGAACTTGCTGACGTTGAGATTCCCCTCGGCGTCGAGCTGCGCGAAGGACAGGGCGGCGAACGGGCAGTTGCCGCCATTGATGAAATCGAACTGGTAGGGGCCGTCGATCAGGGCTTCGGGAAAGAGGTTGGCGGAAAACTGCCAGCCGCTCATGACGATGCCGCCGAAGACGCCGTGCTCGGTCGTGTGCCGGTGGCGATGGATGCCGCCATCGGCGAACTGGCCTTGCTCGGCCAGGATGAGCGGGATGCTGGTCGCAAGGCCAAACCCGAAAATGGAAACGTCGCCCTCCCGGACCTCTTTCGCCGCCCGGCGCGCGATCACCCGATCGATGCCGGGCGGCACCACGTCGAGGTTGCGCGGATCGAGCGTGCCGCCGAGATAGCGCGCGTCGAAGACGACATCGGTGTTCATCATGGCGGTTGGATCGACGACGACCTGATCGACCAGGGCGCCCGGGATATGCATCTGCTCCGCCGGCCGGCTGGCGACCGGGATGATCTCCTTGACCTGGGCGATGACGCGTCCCCCGCAGGCCTTGGTCGCGAGCGCCAGGGCGAGGCTGGACGAATGCAGCGGCTCGTCGGTCAGGGAGAGGTTGCCGAGCTCATCGGCGGCGCTCGCCCGGAGCAGGGCGACATCCAGCGGAAAGCGCGGGTAGAACAGATACTCCTCGCCACCGAAGGTGCGGACCTCGACGATGTCGTCTTGCGTCCGCGCGTTCAGGCGTCCACCGTCGAGGCGCGGGTCGATGAAGGTGCCGAGGCCGACCTTGGTCAGATAGCCGGGGCCACGCCGGGCCACCTCGCGCAGCCAATGCATCGTCGCGCCGATCGGCCAGGCATAGGCCTCGATCGCGTTCTCGTTGATCAGCCGCATCATCTCGGCCTTGCGGCCGGTACGGGGATCGAGCGGATTGATGTAGTGCCCGGAGATCACGCGTTTGATCAGGCCTTCGCGCGCGACGTAGTCCATCCCTTTGATGTCCAGGGCGTCGCCGACGCCGACCGGGAAGAAGAAGCTGAGACCGCGCGGGCCGCGCCCGGCAGCGAAGCGGTCGCCTATGCCCTTCAGCAGCGCGTTCGGTACGAGCCAGCCGTTGACGCCGACGCTTGCGACCATGTCGCCGTCGCGGATGGTGGCAATGGCGTCGGCGAGAGGGGTCACCTTGGAGGTGGAGCGGGACATCGGAGGCCTCATGCGACCGCTGCCGAACCGAATTTCGCGAAAGTCCGCCGCGCTTCCGTGCTGCGGCAGTTCTCCACGAACAGCCTGTTGGCTTCGTAATCCATCGTTTCTGCGTCCTTCAGGACATAGCTGGAGAAGAAGCGCTTGGTGGCCGCGACAGCAGGCGCGGGCAGGGCGGCGATCTGCGCGGCGATGCGCAGCGCCTCGGCTTCGGCGTCGCCGTCATCGCAGACGTGATCGACGAGGCCAGCCTCGCGTGCCTGTTCGCCGGTCATCGGCGCGACGCACCAGCACAGCGTGCGCGCATGCACAGGGCCGACCCGGGCGATAAGCGCCTTCAGTCCCCACGGGGTGAGCCAGCCGAGCGGCACTTCCGGCAGGCTCCATTTCGACGTGCGGCCGGCGACCACATAGTCGCAGCAGGCCGCGAGGGTGAAGCCGCCGCCAATGGCGAAGCCCTCGACGGCGGCAATGATGGGTTTCGACAGGAAGGCCATGAGACGGCCGAGATCGCCGCATTCCTGCTCGAAGCGGCTCATGGCCTCGAGCGCCAGGGCGCTGATGAATTTCAGATCGCTTCCCGCGCAGAAGCCTGGCGCCGCGCCGCGCAGGAGCACGGCACGGACCGCGTCGTCGCCGTCGAGCGACAGGAGAGCGGCCCGGCACTGCTCCACCAGCGCACGGTCCATCGCATTGCGGCTGAGAGGCCGGTGCAATGTCACCACGGCGACGGCGCCGGTCCGCTCGATCGTCACCGCCTCGGCGGCTGCCGGAGTGTCTTTTGGCGCCGCCCGATCATCCTCGGCCATGCTGTGTCTCTCCTGCCCGATGGGAGCGTCGAGCGCTCCTGTTAGCAACAATGATGTATCAGTAGTATACTACAAGTGTCCGGTCAATCGGCCGCTATGATCGGCGGCGATGGCGGGCGACTTTCGGGCGCGTGCGCCATGTTGAAGGGAGACCGGCATGCGCAAATCCGCGGCGCGGGACGCCAAATCGAAGTTTCCGCAGCCGGAGGAATCCATGGCTGCCAAGGCGCACCGGCTATTGGAGGAAATGATCGTCACGCTCGAACTGCCGCCCGGAAGCCGCTGGTCGGAGGATGCGCTGGCCGATCACATCGGCCTTGGCCGTACGCCGGTGCGCGAGGCGGTCAAGCGCCTGCAGAGCGATACGCTGATCAAGGTGCTGCCGCGGCACGGCCTGATGGTGGCCGAGATCGATCTCCCCCAGCAATTGCTGGTCATCGACATCCGCAAGGAGCTGGAAGTCTTCGTCTCGGTCCGCGCCGCACGGCGCGCCACGAAGAGCCAGCGCGAGATGCTCGTGACCATGGCCGCCGCCATGGAGGCTGCCGGACGAAGCGATGTGATCGTCTATCTGCGCCAGCTCTACCACATCAACCGCTTCATCGCCGGCATGGCCGGCAATCCTTTTGCGGAGAAGGCGATCTCGCCGCTGCACGCCTTGTCGCGCCGCTTCTATTTCAACTATCACAGCGACCTGATGAACCTTGCCGAAGTCGGCGAACTGCATGCGCGCCGGGCGAAGGCGGTCGCCGACGCGGACGAGGAGGCGGCGCGGCGAACTTGCCTGGAGCTCATGGCGGTGATCGAGGACTATACGCGGGCGATTTTCACGCGGAGCCTCGGGGTCGGCGCCGTCTGACGCGGCCCAGAAGGCGGCCGGGCGCGCCCGCGCCAGGCCGCCGGCCGCCCGTCAGCGGGAGATCTCCTCGAGCGCGCGCCCGCGCGTCTCGATGCCCATGATCCAGATCGCCAGGGCCGAGATGACGAAACAGACGGCACCGGCGATGAAGACGCCGCTTTGTCCGATCACGGGAAGGGCAAAGCCGATTCCAGCCGGGCCGATGATCGAGCCGAGACGACCGAGAGAGGAGGCTGCGCCAGCCCCGGTCGCCCGGGCTCGTGTCGGATAGAGCTCCGGAGTGTAGGCGTAGACCACGCACCACATGCCGAAGAAGAAGAACTGCATGACGGCGCCGGCCGCCACCACCTGCTCGACCGGCAGCCGCAAGGCGGCGCATTGGCCGTAGGCGTAGGCACTGACCGCGCAGCAGCACAGCATGGTGACAGCCGCTTTCTTGCGGCCGACCGCCTCCAGGAACCAGGCGGCGAACATGAAGCCGGGAATGCCTGCGGCCGACATCAGCACCGTGTAAAGGATCGACTTCGAGACGTCGTAGCCGGATTCCTGCAGGAGGGCGCCGAGCCAGGACGTCAGGCCATAATAGCCGATCATTGTGAAGAACCAGACGATCCAGATCATCAGCGTGCGGTGGCCATAGGGCCGATGCCACAGCTCCGCGATCGAATCCCAGAAGCGGGTTCGGGCCGCCGGCGCGCCCGTGACGCTCAGCGCGCGAGCGCCGGTTTTGACGGGAGGCAGAACGCCCTCGGCCAGGCGGCCGCGTACCTTCTCCTCGATCTGGCCGAGGACCGCGCCGGCCTTGTCGTGGTGGCCCTGTGCCTCCAGCCAGCGCGGCGACTCGGGAACCCAGCGCCGGATCGCCAGCAGGAACACCGAAGGGACGGCCAGGATGATGAAGATGCCCCGCCAGTTCACCAGCGGAAGCATCAGATAGATCAGGATGCCGGCGCAGACATAGCCGACTGGCAGGAAACCTTCGAGGATGGCGGTGTATTTGCCGCGCTTGGCCGCGGGAATGAATTCCGAGACCATGGCGAGGGCGACCGGAAGCTCCATGCCCATGCCGACGCCCAGGATTACGCGATAGACGAACAGGTCGCTGTAGCCCTGTGACAGCCCGCACAGGAGGCTGCCGACGCCCCAGACGATCATGCTGACCTGGAACACCGGCTTGCGGCCGAAACGGTCCGCTGCGAGGCCGGCGATCGAGGCGCCGAAGAACATCCCGATGAAGCTTGCGCTGGCCGCTAGCCCGGCCTGCGCCGTCGTCAGCCCGAGATCGGCGCGGATCGAGCCGAGCATGAAGGTCATGGCGGCGAGATCCATCGAATCGAACAGCCAGGCCGTCGCGATGATCAGGAAAATGCCGCGCTGATAGCCGGTCATCGGCAGTCTTTCGAGGCGCGCGGCGGCATCGGGCATTGCCGGTTCCACGGTCATGTTCATGAGCGGTTTCCTCCCCAGGAATTTGGACGATCCGGCCGCCGGCTCGCACCAGGCGCGAGCGGCCGGCCTTCGGCCATTCGTGTGATAATAATATTCTTGTAATATATTACAAGTGTTTCTCTGCCGGCGCTAGTGGTCGGCTCTCGCCGATGGCGCGTCGAGGTGGCGAGACGGCATCCGTGACGGAGCAGTGCCCAACCGCCCCCTGCCTCCAAGACTTCGCCCGGCTCGACGGTCGGCTTGTCTGCGCCGAATGCGCGTGATGGGGGACGGCTCGGCGGTCGCGCGCGGCGCGTGCGCGGCGCGGGGCTGCCGGATCAGCAATGAATCCGACTTTGAATCGCACTTTGGATCATCGAACATCCCGACGATCACACGATCCGCCACTATTACGGGGCGATGGTATTGATATTCAATACGATCGTGTTGATTTTGACATGAAGCTTCGACATACTTGCCGGCTCACGAAAGCGCGTGGCCGGAGCGCCCCGCGCCACGACAAGCATCGGGACGAGAAACGCCGCATGAGCAAGAACGGGCGCCTACCGCCGGTCGACGAACGGTTGTTTCTCCAGTCCGTCGCGCGTGCGCTCGACGTCCTGGAGGCCTATGCCAAGAGCCCGCGACCGAAATCGCTCGGCGAGATCGCGGCGAGCGCCGGCGTCAACAAGAGCGCGGCCCAGCGCATCGGCCAGACCCTGCTCAGCCGCGGCTATCTGGAGCGCTCCGATGACGGCGGGCTGACGCTCGGCCGCCTGTTTCTCGACCGCTCCTTCGACTATCTTCGGTCCAACCCGCTGATCGAGCGGGCGACCCCGATCCTGATGGAGCTGCGCAAGCTCGCGGGAGAGCGCATCGATCTCAGCCTGTTCGACAGCAAGTTCGACGACCTGTCGGTCGTCTATGCCATCCGCCTGCAGAGCAAGCGCGAGACCTTCTACGCGACGCTGGCCGGCCGGCGCATCCCGACCTTCCTGTCATCGGGCGGGCGCGCCTGTCTCGCCCTTCTGCCGGACGAACAGGTTCAGGACATTCTCGACCGGTCCAACCGCCGGCCGATGACCCCGAAGAGCCTGACCGAGATCTCCGACATCTGGACCAAGATCCGCGAGATCCGTCTGGAGGGCTATTCCTATGCGGTGGAGGAGGCCCTGATCGGCGAGATCGTGCTGGCGGCGGCCGTCCGCAACCATGCGGGCTACCCGATCGGAGCGGTGCACATTGCCGGCTCCCTGAGCGAATGGACAGTCGACGATTTCCGCAAGCGTTTTGCGCCGCTGGCCATCGAGGCGGCCCGCGCGCTCAGCTCCTGAGCCGGCAACGCTCTGCCGCCCGGCGCGGACCTGCCGCGGCAGGCGCGCCGCAGGTCGCCGCGGCGTGCCCGTCGCGACGGGCTCAGGCGCCCGGCGCCGGCACCAGGCGGATGCGCTGTTCGGCCGCTCCGTCCACCGCCTCGCGGGAATAGAGGAAGGGCACGTATTCGCCCTTGGCCCACTGCACCGACAGGTCGCGGTAGTGCGGCGAGCGCGGATCGCCGGACTGGCCCGGCGCATTGATGCAATAGCTCGCGTCCCAGTTGCCGACATCGAGGACGAAGCGCACGGAGGCGCCGACCACCACGCGGAAATCCTGCGGCCGGTAGGCGGCATGCATGACGGTGGAGGCGCTGCCGCCCTTGGCGAGCGGGCCGACATTGAGCCTGGCGGCATCGTCGGGACCGGCGATTGCGCTCAACGGGTGGTCGAACTGGCCGTGATGCAGCCGGCCCCACTGCCAGGCGGCCGGATCCGGCCCGAGCAGGCTCAGCGCCTCGCGCCAGGCACCGGCGAGGGTCCGGGCGATCAGCGCGTCACGGCCGGCCGCGGGATTCGGCCCGAAGGCTTCGCCCGGGCGCTCGAGCACCTGCAGCAGCCCTTCGACGTCGAGCGGCTGCATCAGCGGCTGCAGCCGCTGATCCGGCACGAACAGGGCGAGCAGGGCCGGCTTCAGGTGCCGGGTGAACCAGAGTTCCGACAGCGCACCGGCGGCCGACCCGGCATCGAGCTTCTCGTCCCAGCTGAGCAGCATGGCGCGCGCGGCCGCCAACTCGGCATCGGCGCCCGGCGCGATCGCCTCGACCAGCACGCGCAGGCGCCGCGCCGGCACCGAGGTGACGTCGGTCTGCAGGGCCATCGAGGTCGCGACCGAATGCTTTTCGCCGGCCGGCCGATGGCCGAGCGCTTCCGCGATCCGCACCGCCCGGCTGTTCTCGAGCCATTCGTAGCCGATGCGGACCTTTTCGTGGTCCCAAGTCGCGGGCACATTGGCCTCGTTCGCCGACGCCACGAAGCCGGCCGGCGGATTGACGAGGCACGGCATTTCGTCGAGATCGATGAAGCCGTCCCATTCGAACCGGCCATCGCCCGGCACCGGGGTCAGGCCGTCCCAGTTGCGCCGCACCGGGGTCATGCCGAAGGGCAGCCAGGCGATCGCGCCCTTGACGTCGGCATAGACGTGGTTGAGCGAGGGCGTCGCGAAACGGCGGATGGCGTCACGGAATTCGGGCAGCGTTTTCGCCCGCATCGAGGAGAGGCCGCCGAGATAGGCGGCCGCGCCCGGCTCGAACCAGACCGAGCGGATGGCGAAGGCGATGCGCTTGTCGGGGTCGGCCGACACCACCGGCCCGTGCCGCGTGAAGCGCAGGCGGCGCACCTGGTCCGGCGCGCCTTTGACCGCGAAGCGCTCCTCGACCACCGTCATCGACATCCAGTCGCCCTTGTAGCGATAGCGGTCGGGATTGCCGGGCTCCGTCTCGTAGACATAGACGTCTTCCTGGTCCGAGCCGAAGATCGTCTGGGTGAAGGCGATCGTGCCGTTGTGGCCCATGGAAATGCCCGGCACCGCCGGTTCGCCGGCGCCGATCACGTCGAGGCCGGGCGCGCTCAGGTGAACGAGGTAGCGCAGCGAAGGAACGGCATGCGCGCGGTGCGGATCGCCGGCCATGACCGGCCGTCCGGTCGCGGTGAGGTCGGGGCCGATCGCCCAGTTGTTCGAGCCGGTCCAGGTGCTGTCGGCGATCACTTCGGCAAGCGCATTGACCTTGGTCCACTTGCCGGCTTCCTCGAGGCGGCAGGCGAGGCGTTCGGGCGAGAAGGTCACGCCGGCGGTCGCCAGCTTGAACAGGTCGAGAATCTCGACCGGGATCGCCGCGAGGTCGACATCGCCGGCATTGCCGGGCACCACGGCGGGCTCGAGATTTTTGCGCAGGAGATCGGTCTCATGGCCATAGGCCGAGACGATGCTGGCGCGCAGCACCTCCGACAGGGCGTTGCGTGTCAGCGCATGGCTGCGGATGCGCACGACGTCTTCCGGCTGCCAGCGGTCGGGGCGCGTACCGGCAAGGCCGAACTCGACCGGCAGGCGCTCCGGCTCGCGCTCGGTCAGGGCCACATAGGCGTTGATGCCGGCGACGAAGGAGCGGACGATCGCCTGCGCGTCCGGGGCGTAGCTTGGCCATTCCCTGGCCATGTCGCCGCGAAACAGGAAGGCGCGGGAGGCTTCGTCCTGGGCGAGGTAGCCGGGGCCGAAATCGCGGGCGAGCAGGCCGAGGCCGCGCTTGCGCCAGAGGTCGATCTGCCACAGCCGGTCACGCGCCGCATTGAAGCCTTGCGCGAAGAAGAGATCTGCCTGATTGCCGGCCCGGATATGCGGAATGCCCCAGCGATCGACGATGATCTCGGCCCGTTCTGACAGGCCTTCGATGGCGATGGTCTCGTCGGCTGGACGAGAAGACAGCTCGGACATGTCGATTTCCCAAGGAAAAAGCGTGGGCTGCGAGGCGGGACCGCGCATGCGGAGCGCGGCGCGGACTTTCGATCGTATCGCAAAACAATACGATCGATTTGATTGGAGATATGAATGTCCGAGATCGGCAGCAGGCGCAAGGGCCATGCGAATGCCGCTCGAGGGTGCTGCATGTGCGAATAGTTTGTGCGATGCAGCAAGAAAAAGAGGTTTGACAGGGTCGGGGGCGCGTAGCAGTTTATCGATATAACCGTATCGCTAAACAATATATACAAACCAAACGGGGCCAAGGATCATGGCGTCACTGTCTCGCCGTCACATGCTCACCATTCTGGGCGCGAGCGTTGCCGCGCCGGCCATCGTCCGGGCGCAGGAGACCGGCCCGCTCAAGATCGGCGGCATGCTGCCGCTGTCGGGCCCGGCCAGCATCGAGGGGCACCAGATCATCCGCGGCCTGCAGTTCGCGGTCGAGGAGGTCAATGCCAAGGGCGGCGTCTTCGGGCGCAAGCTCGAGCTTGTCATGGAGGATGACGAGAGCAACTCGACCAAGGGCGTCACCGCCGTGCGCAAGCTGATCGAGCGCGAGAAGGTGCCCTTCATCATCGGCACCTATGCCAGCGCCGTCGCGGTGGCAGGATCCAAGATCGCGCGCGAATACAAGGTGCCGATGCTGTCGGGCGGCTCGACCGCCGCGAGCGCGACGGACGAGAACCCGCCCGGCGATCCCTGGTTCTTCCGGTCCTGGCCCGACAGCAACGGGCAGGGCGAGAGCACGGCCCAGGACATCATCCGCGTCCTGAAGAAGACCAAGATCGCGATCATCCACGACAATACCAATTACGGCCTGACGCTGGCCGAGCAGGTGACCCGCGTCGCCGCGGCCGAGGGCGGCACGATCGTGTCGAAGGACAGCTACAATGCCGGCGAGCAGGACTTTTCCTCCATGCTCACCAAGCTGCGCACGCAGCGGCCCGAGGCGGTCTATATCGGCGGCTGGGCCGGCGACGGCGCCAATATCGTGCGCCAGGCGGCCGAGGTCGGCCTGCGCACCCAGTTCATCGGTTCGGGCTCCATGCTGTCGGACGACTTCATCCGGCTCGCCGGTCCCGCATCCGAGGGCTTCGCGGTCGCGACCATGTTCGAGAGCTCGACGCCCAATCCGGTCGGCCGGGCCTTCGGCGACCGTTTCCGCGAGAAATACAAGGCCGAGGCCAACACCTTCAACGCGCTCGGTTTCGATTCCACCTCGATCGCCATCGAGGCGATGCGCCGGGTCGGCAAGGCCGACGGCGCCGAAATCCAGAAGATGATGAAGTCCGGCATGAAGGACTTCCCGCTGGTCCAGGGCCCCGCCGGCACCACCGCCGCCTTCAACGACAAGGGCAGCGTCGATTTCCGCTGCTTCCTGGCCATCGTGCGCAACGGCCGACGTTCGCTTTCGCCGGTCGGCTGACGTCTCAGCCCGCCGATCCTCAAACGGGGCAGGGCGCCTCCCGCGGCTGCGGCGGGGCGCCCGAAGGACCTGACACGTGTTCGATTTCGATCTTTTCCTGCAATATCTGGCCAATGGCGTGGTCATCGGCAGCACCTATGTGCTGGTCGCCGTCGGCCTGACGCTGATCTTCGGCATTCTCGGCGTCGTCAATTTCGCCCATGGCGAATTCTACATGCTCGGCGCCTATGCCGGCATCACCGCCGTGACGCTGTTCGGCATGCCCGTCTGGGCCGCGATCGGCATCGTGCTGGTCTTTTCCGCGGCGCTCGGCCTCGGTGCCGAGGCAATCCTGCACAAGCCGCTAAAGAGCCATGACGCGACGAGTTCGATCATCTCGTCCTTCGGCCTTGCGGTCGCGCTGCAGAACGCGGCCATGCTCACCCTCGGGCCGCAGCCGCAGCTGCTGCGCACCAATCTCTCGACCATTCCGGTGGAGATCGGCCCGGTCTTCCTGCCGCTGCAGCGTGCGCTCATCCCGATCGCCATGGTCGTGCTGATCACCGCGCTCTATCTGGTGCTGCGCTATACCTGGACCGGCCGCAGCCTGCGCGCCATGGCCCAGCATGCGACCGTCGCGCGGCTGTGCGGCGTGCGCGTCGGCCGCGTCGCGGTCGTCACCTTCATGGTCGGCGCCGCTCTCGCCGGCGTCGCCGGCCTGCTGATGTCATCGGTCTTCCTGGTCCATCCGCTGGTCGGCAACATGATTGCGCTCAAGGCCTTCACCGTCGTCATCCTCGGCGGCATGGGCAATGTCGCGGGCGCGGCGGTCGCCGGCCTGCTCCTGGGCGTCGCGGAATCCTTCACCTCCGCCTATCTCGCCAACAGCATGCGCGACATCATCGGTTTCGTGATGGTCATCGCGGTCCTGCTGTTCCGTCCCCAGGGCCTGTTCGGCAAGGCGGTGGACCGGTCATGAGGAACCTTGCTCTCGCTCTCGCCGCGATCGTGCTGCTCGCGCTCGCGCCGTTCGGGCTCGGCGGTTATGAGGTCAACGTCCTCATGATCATCCTGTTCTACGTGATCCTCGCCGTCGGCCTCGATCTCGTCTCCGGCTATTGCGGCCAGTTCTCCTTCGCCCAGGGCGCCTTCTATGGCATCGGCGCCTATACCACCGCCATCATGTCGCGGGACCTTGGCACCAGCTTCTGGGTCAATCTGCCGGCGGGTATCGCGGTTGCCGGCCTGTTCGGCCTGATCCTCGGCGTGCCCGCGCTGCGCCTCAAGGGCCACTTCCTCGCCATCGTGACGATCGCCTTCCAGACCATCGTCTATCTCACCATCTCGCAATGGACCTCGTTCACCGGCGGCCAGACCGGCCTGGCCGTGCCGCCGGTCGGCCCGGTCAGCCTGTTCGGCGTCACGCTGTTCGAGATCGGCAGCCTGCGCTCCTATTACTGGCTGACGCTCGGCGTCGCCGTTGTCGCGCTCGCCATCGCCTGGCGCTTTCTGAAGTCCCGTCTCGGGCGCGAATGGATCGCCATCCGTGACGATGAGACGCTGGCGGCCGCCGTCGGCCTCGACACGACCAGGGGCAAGCTCACCGCCTTCGTCGCCTCGGCCGCGCTTGCGGGTGCTGCCGGCGTCGTCACCGCCCATGCCCTGCGCGGCGTGACGCCCGACGACTTCACCATCTGGATTTCCGCCACCGTGGTCGCGATGATGGTGGTGGGCGGCAAGGGCACCTTCATCGGGCCGATCCTCGGCGCCGTCCTGCTCACCGCCATGCCGGAATTCCTCGGCCGTTTCGCCGAGTACAAGATGTTCATCTTCGGCGTGCTGCTGGTGGTGACCGTCACCTTGCTCCCCGAGGGCATTGTCGGCCGCATCCGCCGCCTGAGGGAGGGCTGAGCCGTGGCCGAGACAGCCCAAGCAAAGCCGACGCCGATCCTCGAGGCGCGCGGCATCACCAAGCGCTTCGGCGGCGTCGTCGCCGTCAGCAATGTCGACATGACCGTCGGCAAGGGCGAGATCGTCGGCCTGATCGGGCCCAACGGGTCCGGCAAGTCGACCATGGTCAACCTGGTCACCGGCGAGCTCCGGCCCGATGCCGGCTCCTTCGCCTTCAACGGCGCGGCGATCACCTCCGAGCCGTCCTACCGGCGCGCCCGCCTCGGCATGGCCCGCTCGTTCCAGTTGCTGCGCCTGTTCCATTCGCTGAGCGTGGAGGACAACCTCCTGCTCGCCCATCACATCCGGATGAAGACCGGCCTCTTCGACACCGTGCTGAAACGGCGCGCGGCCGTCGAGGAGGAGGAGGCGGTGCGCGCCCGCGCCCGCAGCATGCTGGCCTGGTTCGACCTCGAGCCCTTCGCCTCGCGGCCGGTCTCGGCGCTCTCGATCGGCCAGCAGCGCATGGTCGAGCTCGCCCGGGGCATGATGAGCGAGCCGAGCCTGTTCGTCCTCGACGAGCCGGCGGCGGGCCTGTCGCCGCCCAATGTCGACCGGCTGATCGCCCTGATCCGCCGCATGCGCGACGAGTTCGGCATGAGCATCCTTCTGGTCGAGCACGTGATGCGGGTCGTCCGCGACCTCTGCGACAGCGTGGTGGTGCTCGATTCCGGCGTGAAGATCGCCGAGGGCCTGCCCGAGACCGTGGTCAACGATCCGGTCGTCGTCGAAGCCTATATCGGATCGGGATGGAAGCGCCGTGCTCAGGCTTGAGAACATCGTCGCGGGTTACGGCCGTACCCGCATTCTGCACGGCGTCAGCCTGCACGTGCCCAAGGGCGGCCTCGTCGCATTGCTCGGTGGCAACGGCACCGGCAAGTCGACGACGCTGAAATCCATTGCGGGCCTCGTCAAGGTCCAGGAGGGCCGCATCCTGCTCGATGGCCGCGACATCGATCCGGTGCCGGCCGAGGAGCGCTCGGCCCTCGGCCTGTCGCTGGTGCCGCAGGGCAAGGAGGTCTTCGCCGGCATGAGCGTCGAGGAGAACCTCCTGATGGGGGCCTATCACCGGCGCCGGCAGCGGCGGGAGATCGCCGAGGATCTCGAGGCGGTCTATGTCCGTTTCAAGCGGCTGCGCGAGCGGCGCAAGGTCAATGCCGGCATGCTTTCCGGCGGCGAGCGGCAGATGCTGTCGATCGGCCGGTCGCTGATGGCGCGCCCCACGATGCTGCTGCTCGACGAACCGTCGGCGGCCCTGGCGCCGAAGGTGGTCGAGGAGATCGCCGAGGCGATCCTGGGCCTTCGGGAGCTTGGCCTCACGCTTCTCCTGGTCGAGCAGAATGTCGGCATGGCGCTCGACATCGCCGACCACATCTACGTCATCCGCGGCGGCCGCATCGCCTATGAGCGGGCGGTGGGCGAGGGCGTCGCCATGGCCGAGCTGCAGGAATTCTACCTCGGAGGCAAGGACCATGAGTGATCGCTTCGCCGGCCGCGTCGCCTGCGTCACCGGAGCGGCCGGCGGCCTCGGCCGGGCGACAGCCGCCATGCTCGCCCGCGAGGGCGCCCGTCTCATCCTGTTCGATCGCGACGCCGAAGGCCTCGCCGAGACCGCCGCCCTCTGCCCGGGCGCGGTCACGGTCGCCGGCGACGCGGCTTCGGCAGCCGATGTCGCCCGCGCCGCGGCGACCGCCCGCGCCGAGCTCGGCCCGGTCGAGCTGCTCGCCGTGGCCGCCGGCATCGTCGGCCCGGCGCGCATCGCCATCGACGTCGAGGAGGCCGATTTCGACCGGGTCTTCGCGGTCAATGTCAAAGGCAGCTGGCTCGCGGCCAAATATTTCATCCCGCATATGCGCGAGATCGGCCGTGGCGCGGTGGTGCTGTTCTCGTCCACCGCCGGGCTCGTCGGCTCGCCGCGGCTTTCGGTCTATTCGGCCTCGAAGGGCGCGGTGACGCTGCTTACCCGCAGCCTTGCCCGCAACCACGCGGCCGAGAACATCCGCGTCAACTGCGTCTGCCCGGGCACCATCGACACGGCCATGGCCTATGCCTCCATCTCCCAGGCGGGCGATGCCGCGGCCCAGGCCGAAGCCGAGGCCTTCCAGAAGGCCCAGCATCCGATGAACCGCTTCGGCACGGCCGACGAGGTCGCCGCCGCTGTCGCCTATCTGCTGAGCGATGCCGCCGGCTTCACCACCGGCGTCGCTCTGCCCGTCGATGGAGGCCGCGTTGCCTGACAGGACCCGCTTCGCCGGCAAGGCTGCCATCGTCACCGGCGCGGCGCGCGGCATCGGCGCCGCCACCGCCCGCCGTCTCGCCGCCGACGGCGCCGACGTTCTCCTGGTCGACGTCATCGACGAGGTCGAAGCCACGGCCGCGGCGATCGGCGCGCGGGCGCTGGTCCTCGACATCACCGCGCGCGATGCCGGCGCGCGCATGGCGGCCGCGGCGCTCGAGGCCTTCGGCCGCATCGACATCCTCGTCAACAATGCCGGCATCGGCGGTTCGCGGCGGCTCGCCGATTCCGACGATCCGCTGATCGACCGGATCATCGACACCAATCTCAACGCCATGCTGCGGGTGACGCGGGCGATCGTGCCGCACCTGCCGCGGCCGGGCGGGCGGATCGTCAACGTCTCCTCGATCTTCGGCCTCGTCGGCTATCCCGGCACCACGGCCTATGCGGTGGCGAAGGCCGGCGTCGCCCATTTCACCCGCCAGCTCGCCGGCGAGCTGGCGCCCGAGG
Organism: Phreatobacter sp. AB_2022a; assembly: GCF_026847585.1. Taxonomy (NCBI): domain Bacteria; kingdom Pseudomonadati; phylum Pseudomonadota; class Alphaproteobacteria; order Hyphomicrobiales; family Phreatobacteraceae; genus Phreatobacter; species Phreatobacter sp. AB_2022a. The sequence goes on along the minus strand of NZ_JAPSET010000006.1, from coordinate 34,946 downwards.
GCATTCTCGTCAATGCCGTCGCGCCCGGGGTCGTCGAGACGCCGATGACCGCCGCGCGGCTCAAGGACCCGCACTATATCCGCCTGCAGGTGCAGCCGACGCCGGTCGGCCGCGTCGGCACGCCGGAGGAGCAGGCGGCCGTCATCGCCTTTCTTGCCTCCGACGACGCGTCCTTCGTGGCCGGCGCCGTCATTCCCGTCGACGGCGGCTACACGGCGGCGCGCCACACGCCGCCCGAATCCTGATGATCTGATCATTTCGGGGAGGAGTTTTCGATGCACGACATGAGCGTGACCTGGCCGAACGGCGCCCGCTGCGCGGTGATGCTGACCTTCGATTTCGACGCCGAGACGCTGTGGACCTCGCGCGATCCCGAAAATGCCAACCGGCCGGGCGTGCTGAGCCAGGGCCGCTACGGCGCCAAGGTGGGCGTGCCGAAGATTCTCGACACGCTGGAGGAGGAAGGCCTCAAGGGCACGTTCTTCGTGCCGGGCTGGACCGCCGAGAATCACACCGACCGCGTCGAGATGATCCTGAAGGGCGGTCACGAGGTCGGCCATCACAGCTATTCGCATCGCTGGGTGAGCGACGATCCTGCCGCCGAGGTCGAGGAGATCGAGAAGGGCCTCGAAGCTCTGAAGCGCACCGTCGGCGTCGTGCCGAAGGGCTATCGCTCGCCGGCCGGCGAGGTCAGCAGCGGCCTGTTCAAGCTCCTGCAGAAGCACAATTTTCTCTACAATTCCTCGCTGATGGACGACATCAATCCCTATCGCCACGTGCTGCCTGACGGCTCCAGGGGGCCGGTCGAGCTGCCCTGGCACTGGAGCCTCGACGATGCGCCCTATGCCCTGTTCTCGGTGAAGAACCCGCGGCCGATCTTCACCAACGAGCACATGCTCCAGGTGTTCAAGGAGGAGTTCCGCGAGATCTACCGCTGGGGCGGGCTGTTCGACATCATCTTCCACCCGCAGATCGTCGGCCGGCCGAGCCGCATCGCGCTGCTGCGCGAGCTCATCGCCTTCATCCGCACCTTCCCGGGCGTCTGGTTCGCCACCGGCACCGAGGTCGCCGAGGCCTGGGTTGCGCAATACGAGGCGTCCTGACGCTTAAGGGGCCGGCGCCGCGCTCCTCTGGCGCCGGTTCCGACGGCCGCGACGGTTTCGCTGGCGGGCGAGGCGGTCGCGGCCGTTTTGCTTTCCAGGACCGGACCGGCTTGGACTGTTCAAATTTATAAATTAGCATCGACGCCATAAATCCCGCGTGCCGCCGGTGGTGCGCCGTCGAAGGGGAGAGCGATCGGTGAGCACGCGGCAGAAGCACGACCCGAAGGCGGACGGTCTGAAGGGCGCCCATCTCGATTTCGCCCATGAGATGGGATACGGCGACTATCTGGAGCTCGACACGCTGCTCTCGGCGCAGAACCTGCGCTCGGACAAGCATGACGAGATGCTGTTCATCATCCAGCATCAGACGAGCGAATTGTGGATCCGCCTGCTGCTCCACGAACTGACGGCTGCGCGCGACTGCATCCGGCGTGACGAGCTCGATCCCTCGTTCAAGATGCTCGCCCGCGTCTCGCGCGTGATGGACCAGCTCGTCTCGGCCTGGACCGTGCTGTCGACGCTCACCCCCAGCGAATATACCGAGTTCCGCGGCGTGCTCGGCCGCTCCTCGGGCTTCCAGTCGCATCAGTACCGCGTGCTGGAATTCCTGCTCGGCAACAAGAACCCGGTCCTCGCCCGGCCGCATGCCCATCACCCCGTCCGCAATGCCGAGGTCATGGCCGCGCTCGAGGCGCCCTCGATCTATGACGAAAGCCTCAGGCTCGTCGCGCGCCGGGGTTTTGCCATCGACGCCGCCGTGACCGGGCGCGACTGGCGCGAGCCCTACCGGGCCAATGCCTCGGTGCTCGAGGCCTGGCGCCAGATCTATGCCGCGCCCAAGGCCCATTGGGACCTCTATCAGCTCGCCGAAAAGCTGGTCGATATCGAGGACAGTTTCCGTCAGTGGCGCTACCGGCACGTCACCACGGTGCAGCGCATCATCGGCTTCAAGCAGGGCACTGGCGGCACCAGCGGCGTCGGCTACCTGCAGAGCGTGCTCCAGCTCGAGCTGTTTCCCGAGCTCTGGCAGGTCAGGACCTATCTGTGACGACCGCGATGGCCGGCCCATCGAGGGCGCGGGGCGCGAAGCGCACCGTGGAACGGACGGGCGATCCGGGCATCGGCACGCTTGCCGAACTCGCCTATCTCAGGCTGAGGCGCGACATTCTCGGCGGGATGCTCGCTCCAGGCGCGCCGCTGCGCCCGGCCGAGCTCGGCCGGCGCTATGCGCTCGGGCTCAGCCCGCTGCGCGAGGCGCTGATGCGCCTCGGCGTCGAGGGGCTGGTGACGGCCGAAGGCCAGAAGGGCTTCAAGGTCGCGGCGGCGAGCCGGGCCGAGCTCAAGGACCTGTTCATCGCCCGGCGCCACATGGAGACCCTCTGCCTCGGCGAGGCCATCGCCCATGGCGATGCCGCCTGGGAGGCGGCGATCGTCGCAAGCTTCCATCTCCTGGCCCTCACGCCACTGCCGCGCCATGGCGGCGAGCCGGAGGCGGTCGATCTCTGGGAGGCGAGGCACAAGGCTTTCCACGACAGCCTCGTGGCGGCCTGTCCTTCCGCCTGGCTGCGCCAGTTCCACCGGCAGACCTTCGACCTTGGCGAGCGTTACCGGCGCCTCAGGATGTTTCGCGGCGCCGCGGCGGTCCCCGCCCCCGAGGCGGTGGCGGCCGAGCACCGGGCGATCATGGATGCCGCGCTGGCCCGCGACGCCGAGACAGCCTGCCGGCTGATGGCCGACCATGTGACGCGCACCGAACAGGCGGCCGAGGGGCTCTGGGCCGAGCCGGAAGCGCCCGGCGGCGTGGTCCTGGTCGCGGCCGTGCCGGCGAGGCCGCGCCGCGCGACCGGCGCCTGATCCGGTCGTGATGGCCTGCCCGGGCGGCCGGGATCGGCTCGGTCCGATGCCGCACGGTGCGCCGGTCGATCACGAACGCCGTGCCGCGGCCAGAGGACGGCCGTTGTTGTCTCCGGGGCGCTCAATTCCTCGCTTGCGCAAATGCAAGGCGACCGGTCGCGGCCGGGAAGCTATGGAGAAGGCGGTCGCAGCGTGTGACGGACACGAAGGAGAGGGCCGATGGGCATCATGATCGACGGCGTCTGGCACGACGACGACCGGGCCATGCTCGACAGTGAGGGGCGCATGCAGCGTCCGGCTTCCGTATTCCGCAACTGGGTGACGCCGGACGGCGCGCCCGGCCCGAGCGGGCGGGGCGGCTTCAAGGCGGAGCCCGGCCGCTACCACCTCGTCGTCGCGCGCGCCTGCCCCTGGGCGCACCGCACGACCATCATGCGGGCCTTGAAGGGGCTCGACGACATGGTCGGCCTTTCGGTGACCCACTGGCTGATGGCCGAGAAAGGCTGGACCTTCGCGCCGGGACCGGGCGTCACCGCCGAGCCGCTGATCGGGGCGGCCTGCCTCCACGAGATCTATCGTGCCGCCGATCCTGCCTATACCGGCCGGGTCACGGTGCCGGTTCTCTGGGACAAGGCGACGGCGACGATCGTCAGCAATGAATCCGCCGAGATCATCCGCATGTTCAACAGCGCCTTCGACGGCGTCGGCGCTGCGGTCGGCGACTATTATCCGCAGGCGCTCAGGGCCGAGATCGACGCCCTCAACACCCGCATCTACGAAACCCTCAACAACGGCGTCTACCGCGCCGGTTTCGCCGGCAGCCAGGCGGCCTATGACGAGGCGATCGGCCCGCTTTTCGCGACGCTCGACTGGCTTGAGGAGATCCTGTCGCGCCAGCGCTATCTGGCCGGCGACCGGCTGACCGAGGCGGACCTCAGGCTGGTCACCACGCTCTTCCGTTTCGATCCCGTCTATGTCGGCCACTTCAAGTGCAACATGAAGCGGCTCGTCGATTACCCCGCGCTCTGGGCCTATACCCGCGCGCTGTACCAGATGCCCGGCATCGCCGCGACGACCGATTTCGACCACATCAAGCGGCACTATTACGAGAGCCACCGGCGCATCAACCCGACCGGCATCGTGCCGCGGGGGCCGCTCGTTGATTTTTCCGAGCCAGCCTCCCGTTGAGCGTCGTGTTCGACCGGTCGCATTCCTCGTGTAGGATGAGGCAGCGAGGCATTTCGGGATGGAGCGATGACCCTGGACGACGGCCGGCCGATCGGGCTTGCCTGGGCCTATGACCGGTACGAGCTGGTCGCGGACGGCGTGGTGCACGTTGTCGGCGCGGTCTTCGCCGTGGCGGCCGCCGCCGTGCTCATCACCCTCGCGCTCGTCTATCTGCCGTCGGCCGCCGTGGCGTCGCTGTCGGTCTATGCGCTTGCGCTGATGGCCGTCATCGGCTGCTCGGCGGCCTATAATATGTGGCCGATCTCACGCACCAAGTGGCTTCTGCGGCGGTTCGACCATGCGGCGATCTATCTGATGATCGCCGGCACCTACACGCCGTTCATGATCCGGCTGGGCACGCCGCTCAGCTATGCCGTGCTCGGCGGCGTCTGGGCGGTGGCGGTCGGCGGCGCGGCGATCAAGCTTGCCGCGCCCGGCCGGTTCGACCGCCTGGCCGTCGGGCTCTATCTCGCTCTCGGCTGGAGCGGCCTCGTGATCGCCGACGAGGTGGTGGCGAGGCTGCCCGTCTCGGCGACCGGCCTGCTCGTCACCGGCGGACTGCTCTATTCCGTCGGCGTCGTCTTCCACGCCTGGCGCGGCCTGCGCTTCCAGAACGCCATCTGGCACGCCTTCGTTCTGGCGGCGGCGGCCTGCCAATATGCCGCCGTCGTCAGCGGGGTCGTGCTCGCGGCGTGAGACGGACGGCCGTCAGGCTGCCCGCTTCAGCGCCGCGCCGAGGACATCCACAATCCCGAGGCAGCCATCAGGCTGCCCGCTTCAGCGCCGCGCCGAGAACATCCACAATCCCGAGGCGGCCGTCAGGCCGCCCGCTTCAGCGCCGCGCCGAGAACATCCACAATCCCGAGGCAGCCATCAGGCTGCCCGCTTCAATGCCGCGCCGAGAACATCCATGATCCCGGCAATGTCGTCCTCGTCCAGGATCAGGGGCGGCGACAGGGCGATGATGTCGCCGGTGACGCGGATCAGCAGACCCTTCTCGAAACAGTCGACGAAGACGTCATAGGCACGCTTGCCGGCGCCGTCCGGCCGCGCGTCCAGCTCGATGCCGGCAATGATGCCGATCGTCCTGATGTCGATCACATGCGGCAGGCCCTTCAGGCCGTGGATCGCATCCTCCCAGGCCCTGGCGAGCGCGGCGCCACGGGTGAGCAACCCTTCCTCCCGATAGATCTCCAGCGTCGCAAGGCCGGCGGCGCAGGCGGCCGGGTGGCCCGAATAGGTATAGCCGTGGAACAGCTCGATCTGGCCCTCGGGACCGGTCATGAGCGCATCGTGCACCTTGCGGCTCGCAAAGACCGCGCCCATCGGGATGGCGCCGTTGGTCAGGCCCTTGGCGGTCGTGACGAGGTCGGGCACGACGCCGAAATAATCGACCGCGAAGGGCGCGCCGAGCCGGCCGAAACCGGTAATGACCTCGTCGAAGATGAGGAGGATTCCGTGCCGGTCGCAGATCGCGCGCAGGCGCTCGAGATAGCCCTTCGGCGGGATCAGCACGCCGGTCGAGCCGGCCACCGGTTCGACGATGACCGCCGCGATCGTCTCGGCGCCATGCAGCGCGACCAGGCGCTCGAGGTCGTCGGCAAGCTCGGCGCCGTGCTCCGGTTGTCCCCTGGAATAGGCGTTGCGGGCGAGGTCGTGGGTATGGCGCAGATGATCCGAGCCCGGCAGCTGCGGGAAGACGCGGCGGTTCGACACGATGCCGCCGACCGAGATGCCGCCGAAGCCGACGCCGTGATAGCCGCGCTCGCGGCCGATGAGGCGCGTGCGCGTGCCCTGGCCGATGGCGCGCTGGTAGGCGAGGGCGATCTTCAGCGCGGTGTCGACCGATTCCGAGCCCGAGCCGGTGAAGAACACCCGGTCGAGCTGGGCGGCCGGCCCGCCCGGGGCGACGCGCGCGAGCTGCTCGGCGAAGTCGAAGGCGACCGGATGGCCCATCTGGAACGAGGGCGCGAAATCGAGGGTGGCGAGCTGGCGCTCGACGGCGGCGGTGATGCGCCGGCGGCCGTGGCCGGCATTGACGCACCAGAGGCCGGCGGTGCCGTCGCGCACGGTGCGACCGTCGATGCTCGTGTAGTTCATGCCTTCGGCCGAGGCGAGCAGGCGCGGCGCCGCCTTGAACTGCCGGTTGGCGGTGAACGGCATCCAGTAATTGGCAAGGCTGGTGCTGTTGGTCGGCGTATGGGCGTTCATGGGGTTCCTCCGCAGATTGCCGCCAGCAGGCGCATGATCGGGAGAACGCAACAAGTCCTTTTCTGATTTTTACCAACCCATTGAAAACATGTATATCATGGTCAGCCATTTGCGTTATCGGAAACACCTGAAACGGGTTCTGCGATCATGTCGTCGATCGACCTCGGCAATCGCCTGCGTTACGTCCGCATTGCCAACAATCTCTCCCAGCGCGAACTCGCCAAGCGGGCCGGCGTCACGAACTCGACCATCTCGCTGATCGAATCCAACAGCACCAATCCCTCGGTCGGCGCGCTCAAACGCATCCTTGACGGCATTCCGATCGGCCTTGCCGAATTCTTCGCCATCGAGCCGGACCGTCGGACGAAGGCCTTCTACAGCGCCGATGAATTGACCGAGATCGGCAAAGGCCCGATCTCCTACCGCCAGGTCGGCGACAACCTGTTCGGCCGGGCGCTGCAGATCCTGAAGGAGCGCTACGAGCCCGGCTCCGGCACCGGCCAGATCCCGCTCGTCCACGACGGCGAGGAGGGCGGCATCATCCTGTCGGGCCATCTCGAAGTGACCGTCGACGACGAGCGCAAGATCCTGGGGCCGGGCGATGCCTATTATTTCGAGAGCCGCCGGCCGCATCGGTTCCGCTGCGTCGGCCCGGTCGCCTGCGAGTTGGTCAGCGCCTGCACGCCACCGACGTTCTAGGATCAGTGCAATTCGGCACCATTGCCTCGAACCACGGCCCGCTTTCTCAAAGGGCGCTCGAGGCCAACGCGCAGACGTCGAATCCTAATCCGCCGTCCGCGCCGCCGCGGCCCCGGCGGGCTGCGCCAATGGTCCGCGATCGGTCATCCGGTCGAACTTCTTGGCGAGCAGGATGAAGGACTGCGAGCGCGTCACCCCGGCGATCGAGGTGACCTCGTCGATGACCGCGTCGAGATCTTCGAGCTGGGGCGTCTCGATCAGCAGGAAGAGGTCGTATTCGCCGCTCACCGTATGGCAGAGCTTGATCTCGGGCAGGCGGCCAAGCGCCTCGATCACGCTGCGCTGCTGCTTCTGCGAGATGGAGAGCAGCACGATCGACTGGGCGCTGGCGCCGGTCACGTCGCGGGCGAGCACCACCTGGTAGCCGAGGATCGCGCCGGCCTTTTCCAGCCGGCGGATGCGGTCGTGCACGGTCGAGCGCGCCACGCCGAGGCGTCGGGCAAGCTCGACCGTCGACTGCCGGGCATTCGACTGCAGCAGCGCGACGAGCCGCCGGTCGATTTCATCGAAGATCTTGCCGAGCCAGCCCATCGATCCGTCACGTCTCCACCTTGCGCGCGGCCGCGGCGCCGCCGGGCGTGCCCTCCTTCCTTCCCCCCGCCGCCGGATTCGGGTCAAGCACCTTTCGGCAGAATGATCGCGTGATCCGGCAGAATGACGGCCAGGCCGCCGCCTGCCGGAGCTCCGCATCTGGCTTCCGTGCACGGACGCGGCGAGGCTTGCCGGGAGCCATGAGGGGACCATTCGCATGAAACATGTCGTCGTCATCGGAGCCGGCAAGATCGGGGCGACCATCGCCGACAACCTCGCCGCGACCGGCGACTATCGCGTGACGCTCGCCGACCGGCTGGTGCCCGTCGGGCCCGAGCGGCCGGGCGCGCCGGTCGAGCGCGTTCAGCTCGACGTTGCCGATCGCGCCGGCCTCGAGCTGCTGCTGGCCGGCAAGTTCGCCGTCATGAGCGCGGCGCCGTTCCACCTCACCACGGCGATCGCCGAGGCCGCCGCCGCAAGCGGCATCCACTATCTCGACCTGACCGAGGATGTCGCCAGCACCCGCCGGGTCAAGGAACTCGCCGCTGCCGCAGGCACCGCCTTCATCCCCCAATGCGGGCTTGCGCCCGGCGCGGTCTCGATCATCGCCGCTGACATGGCGCGCCGGTTCGACCGGCTTGACAGCATCCGCCTGCGGGTCGGCGCACTGCCCCGCTTTCCGGCCAACGGGCTTGGCTACAGCCTGACCTGGAGCACGGACGGCGTCATCAACGAATATTGCGAGCCGTGCGAAGCGATCGTCGATGGCGCCCTGCGCCAGGTGCCGCCGCTGGAGGAGCGCGAGGAGTTCACCTTCGACGGCGTCGCCTACGAGGCGTTCAACACTTCGGGCGGCCTCGGCACGCTGTGCGAGACCTATGCCGGCCGCGTGCGCGAGCTGAACTATCGGACCATTCGCTACCCCGGCCATGCCGCGGTGATGAAGCTCCTGCTGCGCGACTTGAGGCTCAGCGAGCGGCGCGGCCTGATGAAGGACATCCTGGAGGGGGCCTTGCCCTCGACGCTGCAGGACGTGGTGGTGATCATCGTCACGGTCGCCGGCTATCGCGACGGGCGGCTCGTCCAGGAGAGCTATGCCAACCGCATCGGCGGCGACGGCCGGCTGAGCGCCATCCAGCTCACCACGGCGGCGGGGATCTGCGCCGTGCTCGACCTGCTCGGCCAGGGCCGCCTGCCGCAACACGGCTTCGTCCGCCAGGAGGACGTCGATCTCGCCGCCTTCCTCGGCAACCGCTTCGGCCGCGTCTACGCTCCCGACGATCGGTCGATGCGCCAGGCGCCGATGATCCCGCTCGCTGCGGAATAGGCCGCCGACCGGCGGCCGCCGCGTTCAGCGCGGCGGCACTGCCGTGAGCAGGGCGGCGATCGCCCGTGCCCAGTCCTGCTCGGCCGCGGCGGTCGCCACCAGGTCCTGGCGGATCTCGAACAGGACGGTCGGCAGGCCGCGCGCTTCGCCATGGACCGGCGCGAGATAGTCGCTCTCGGCCTCGATCATATAGGGTTCGTTGGCCGCCACCGGCCGATCGGGACTGTCGAAAGCCGCCACCAGCCGCGCGCCCCAGTCCCGCGAATGGCCGTAGAGGATGCCGGCGTGCCAGGGCCTGGCGACGCCGAGAAAGACCGGCGTGAAGGAATGGATCGCGACCAGCCAGGTGTCCTTGCCGGCGGCGCGCCGGGCATCGAGGAAGGCGGAGAGCCGGTCGTGGAACGGCCGGAAGAAGCGATCGGCCCGCCGCTCGCGCTCGGCGGCGCCGAGGCCGCGATTGCCGGGAATGACGGTCGCCTCGCTCGTTTCCGGAATGCTGCTCGGCGCGCCGATCGGCCGGTTGCCGTCGATCAGCAGGCGTGACCAGCCGGCGAGGAAGGCCGGCGCGTCGATGAGGCCGGAGAGAGCGCGGGTGACGCCCGCCGCACCGATGTCCCAGGCGATGTGGCGCTGCCGGTCGGCCGCGGAGAGGCCGAGCCCGTCATAGCTGGCGGGGATGAAGTTCGAGGCGTGCTCGCAGACCAGCACCACCGGCGAGGTGCCGGCCGCATTGAGCACGGTCACGACCTCGGGCTCGTCCTCCGGCGCGAGCGCCGGAGCCATTGCGGACGCCATCAATAGATCTCCGCATAGCGCCGGCAGAGCGCCGCCGGATCGAGCCCGTCGGTCAGCGCGATCTCCGCCCGCTTCATGCCCAGATAGGTCGCAAGCGCCTGCGGGGCGAGGAAAGCGCGGGCGACGGCATCGCTGTCCAGCGCTTCGAGTGCCGCGCCGAGCGATTGCGGCAGGCGAACGAGGCCGAGGCGGTTGCGTTGGGCCTCGTCGAGCTGTTCCGGATCGCCCGAAAAGATCGGCGGCACCGGCAGCCGCTCGCGGATGCCGGCAAGGCCGGCGCGCACCAGCATGCCGAGCGCAAGATGCGGCGAGGCCGTCGCATCGGCGGCGCGGAACTCCATGTTGAAGCTCCTGGCGGGATCCTTGCCGCCCAGCGTCGGCGTCGGGCAGATGCGCAGGCTCGCCTCGCGGTCCTGGTCGCCGAGCCAGGTATAGCTGGCGCTCCAGTTGTGCGGTTTCAGCCGAAGATAGGAGGCAACGCTCGGCGCGGTCACCGCGACGATGGCCGGCATGTGCCTGACGATGCCGGCGGCGAAGGCCGCTCCGACCTCCGACAGGCGGCCGGGGCGGGTGGGATCGTAGAGCGCATTGCGGCCGGCGCCGTCGACAAGGCTCATATGAATGTGCACGCCGTTGCCGACCGCGTCCGGCGCGGTCTTCGGGGCGAAGGTGGTGGCAAGGCCGGCAAGGCGGGCCGTTTCGCGGATGATCTCGCGCAGCGCCACCGCCTGGTCGGCGACCGCGACGCCTTGCGCCGGGCCGACCGTCACCTCGAACTGGTCGCGGCCATATTCGGCGATGAAGGTGTCGGACGCGAGGCCGGCGGCGCCGAGAGCGGCCAGCACCAGGGGGCCGAGCGGATCGGCCCGCCTCAGCGCAGCGAGCGAAAAGGCCGGCGCTGCCGGGAACGGCTCGCCCTTGACCTGGAACTCGTGCTCGAAGGCGCCGGCCAGCGTCAGGCCGGTCTCGCGGCCGAGGTCGTCGAGCGCGCTCTTCAGGAACGCGCGCGGGCAGGCGGCCCAGGGGCTGCCGTCGAGCTCGACGACGTCGCTCATCACCATGTCGAGAGCGGTCGCCGCGCCCGGCAGGCGCACGGCGTGGCGCGCCGCCCGGTCGGGCATCAGCCGGAGATCGCCGGACGAGCCCCACGGGCTGTCGGCGGCGATGATGTCGAAGGGCGTCAGCGACTGGTTGGCCGGCACCCAGCCGACGCTGGCTGCCGCATCCGCCTCGAAGGCACGGGCCCGGATCGAGCGGCCGCGGGTGATGCCGGAATAGTCCGTCGTCACCAGCGTGACGAGATGTTCGGGCTCGACTGTGGTCATGACGGTCACCGCAGTGCCTCCAGGCGCGTGACCACCGTGTCGGTGTCGGTCACCCAGCAATAGCCGCCGAAGGCCCGCAGCGCCGCCTCGTGCCGCTCGCTCGTATAGGTTGCGCAGGCATCGCGCGGCAGGCTGACGCAATAGCCGCGGTCGGCGGCGTCGCGCACCGCCATGTCGACGCACTGGTCGGTGACGATGCCGGCGACGATCAATGTGCGGACGCCGAGATTGCGCAGGACATAGTCGATATTGGTGGAGTTGAAGACGCCGGACGAGGTCTTGGGCAGGACGATCTCGTCCTCGCCGGGCTTCAGCGCATCGATCACGGCTGCGTCGGGGTGCCCGCGCGGCACCAGGATGTCGGAAAGCTTGTGGTCGAGCGAGCGGTCGCGGCCGTCGCGGGTGAGCGCCTCGATCACCGTGTGCATGACCTCGATGCCGGCGGCCCGCGCGGCGGCGAGAATGCGCCGCTGGTTCGGCACCACCGTCTCCGCGAGGGTGCGATAGAACGGATGGTCGGCGCCGCGCTCGGGATGGGCCGGGTCGCGGCCGGGCTCGGCGAAGATCTTCTGCATGTCGACGAACAGCAGGGCGGTCTCGCCACGGGCATAGGGCGCATCGCGCCGCATCGCTGTCATCAGCGCTTCTCCTCAGCTGTTCCGGTCTTTGCCGTGTCATCGCGGTCGACGGTGACCGCATTCTCCTGGCGAGCCTCTTCCAGCGCCTCGATGCGCTTCAGCGCCGGCTTGCCGATGCGCTCGACCATGGTGGTCAGCACGGCCTCGACGAGCGCCAGCGCCGGCACCATCGTGTCGAAAAGGGAGGGCGCCTCGACCTCGCTCGCCAGCACCACTTCGGCCGCTTCCGCGATCGGCGAGCCCCAGCGGTCGGTGAACAGCACGATCCGCGCGCCGCGCGCCCGGGCCTGGCGCGCAAAGGCGACGACATCCGACTGGTAGCGGCGATAGTCGAAGACGACGAGCACGTCGCGGCTGCCGATATCGACGAGCTGGTCGACGAGATCGGCTCCTGGTCCGCCGAGCAGCACGGTGCCGGGCCGCATCTGGCGCAGATGCGCCTCCATGATCGCCGCGAGATGGCCGCTGAACCGGCCGCCGATGAGCATGAGGCGGCCCTTGGCCGAGATGAGCAGGTCGAGCGCCCGGTCGAATTCGGCCGGCGACAGGACCTCGCCGTCGGCCGAGAGGCTCGCCGCCATGGCCTCGGCATAACCGCGCACGGGATGGCTGGCCGCGCGGCCCTGGCGCACCTCCATCATCATCAGCGGCGAGCGCAGGCGCTGCTCCACCTCGCTGAGCAGCGCCTCCTGGAAGGCGGTGAAGCTCGGATGGCCGAGCTTCGTCGCGAAGCGGACCACGGTCGGGTCACTGACATCGGCGCGCGCGGCCAGCGTCGCCACCGTGCCGAGGCCGGCGACGGGATAGTTCGCCAGGATGACGCGCGCCAGCTTGCGCTCGGACGGCGTCAGGGCCAGGGACGGATCGGCAAGGCGTTCGCGGATGGTCATGGCGTCGGGGCGGGTTCCTTCGGACAGCCCATCTTTAGAGCGCGCGGGCATCGGACGAAACGCCGGGCCCGCGCCGGTGCGCCGTCAGCCGCGGCGGATGTTCCAGAACACCGGCATGCCCTTGATCATGCCGCTGAGGTCGTCGCGGAAAACGGTGAGCTGCGCGATCTGGCCGAGCGGAATATAGGGCACGTCGGTGAAGGCCTGGGCTTGCAGGGCGCGGGCGGCGGCGATCTGGCCGGCCTGGTCGGGGGCGGCGAGCCAGGCGTCGCGCTCCTTCTCGATGCCGGGGCTCTCGCACCAGCCGTTCAGTGCCGAGCCGTTGCCGCGCAGGCCCGCATGTACCGCGGGGGTGAGCATGTCGGTGCCCGAATTGAGCACGACATAGGCGCCCCAGCCGCCCTGGTTCGGCGCATCCTTCTTGATGCGCCGCTGCACCAGAGTGCCCCAATCCGTTGAAACATAATCGATATTGAAACCGGCCTTGGTCAGGTTGTCGGCGACGACGGTCGAGGGCAGGGCATTGATCTGCAGGTCTTCCGGCACCAGCAGGGTGATCTTCTCGCCGCCATAGCCGGCTTCCCCGAGCGCCCGCTTCACCGCTTGCGGGTCGCGCGGCGAGGACACGGCCTCGATGCCCGCATCGTTGGCGAAGGTGGTTTCCGGACAGAAATAGCCGACATTCTCGCGCCACAGCTTCGGGTCGGTGCCGGCCATGGCCATCACCACGTCGCGTTGCGAGATGGCGCGCACCATCGCCCGGCGGACCGCCGCGTTGGCGGTCGGCGCATGCAGGTGATTGATGCGCAGCGCCGCGACATAGCCCGATGGGTCGAGCGTCTCGACCTTGACGCCGCGCGTGCGTCGCATCAGCGGCAGCATGTCGGCGCCGGGCAGCTCCCACCAGTGCACTTCGCCCGTGCGCAGCGCCGCGCCGGCCGTCGAGGCATCGGCGATGATCTTCCATTCGATCCGGTCGAACATCGCGACCTTCGGACCGGCCGTGCCTTCCGGCGTGCCGCCGGCGCGCGGCACATAGTCGGCGAAGCGCTCGTAGACGACCCTGTCGCCGGCGAGCCGCTCGTCGGCCTTGAACCGGTAGGGGCCGCTGCCGACGACCTCGGTGATCGGCTTGTCCGGATCGCCGTTGGCGATGCGCTCGGGCATGATCGCGGCCATCATCAGGCCGGTCTTACCGAGCGCCATGGGCAGCAGCGGGTACGGGCGCTTCAGCCGGAACACGATGGTCCGGTCGTCGGCCGCCGACAGTTCGTCGGTCACGGCGAACAGGTTGCGGCCGAATTCGTCGCGCTTGCCCCAGCGGTTGAGGCTCGCCACGCAGTCGCGCGCCAGCACCTTCGCGCCGTCATGGAAGACGAGGCCCTCGCGCAGCTTCATGACCCAGCGCTTGCCGTCCTCCTCGACGGTGAAGCCCTCGAGCATCTGCGGCTGCATGCGATAGCTGCCGTCCTGCGCGAACAAGGTGTCGTACACCATGTAGCCGTGGTTGCGCGTCACATAGGCGTTGTTCCAGGTCGGGTCGACCACCGAGAGATCGGCATGCGGCACGAATTTCAGGACGCGCTGGTCGGCCGCCAGGCCGAGGCGCGGCGCCGCGAGGGCGGCAAGGCCGGCCGATGAAACGTGCAGGAACCGACGTCGATCCATGGTGTGAGATCCCCTCGCGGCCTGTTCCTCTTGGCGGGGCCGCCCCGCTGCCGCCGCATGACGCAACGGTGTCATATTCATTGCATGATGATGCAGATGTGGCAATAATGTAATGAAATCGACAATGCCGACGGAGGGCGTCCCATGACCGAGGCCAGGACCCAAGCCAGCACGGAACCGGCCGCCGTTCCCGCCGATCTGACACAGAAGCTGCGCCGGGCGGTCGAGGCGCGCGCCGACGATCTGGTCGATCTGCTCGCGCGGCTCATCCGTATCCCCTCGGTCAATCCGAAATTCCTGGTCGACCCCGCCTTCAACCGCGAGCCTGCCGTGCAGGACCTCATCGAGGCCGAGCTGGCCTCGCTCGGCTTCGCCACCGAGCGCAGCTTTCCCTGGCCGGACCGGCCGAACCTGATCGGCCGGCGCGCGGGGAGCGCTGCGCGCAGCCTGGCGCTCTGCGGCCATGTCGACGTGGTGCCGCACGGCGATCTCGGGCAATGGAGCTCGGGGCCCTACGAGCCGAGGATCGACGGCGATCGCCTCTATGGCCGCGGCGCGAGCGACATGAAGGGCGGCATCGCCGCCGCGCTCGTCGCCTGCCGGGCGCTGGCCGATGTCGGCGTCGTCCTGGACGGCCGGCTCGAGTTCCATGCCGTCGTCGACGAGGAGGGCGGCGGCACGGGCGCCATGGCGGCCGCGGCGGCGAGCGCGGGCCTTGCCGGCGTGCTGATCGCCGAGCCGAGCGGCGGCGTGCTCAGGCCCTGGGCCGGCGGCCTCGAATGGGTGCGGGTGACCTTGCGCGGCCTGAGCGGCCATTCGGCGCGGCGCTTCGCCTCGATCTATCCCGTGGACCCCGTCAACGACGTGCCGGTGCGCAGCGTCAATGCCATCGAACTCGGCACCCGCCTGCTGGCGGCGGTGCGCGAGCTGGAGACCCAGTGGGGGCTCACCCGCCGCTTCCCCGGCATGCCGGCGGGGATGAACACGATCAGCCCCGGCGTGATGGTCGCCGGCTGCGGCGAGGGACCGGACGGCCTGCCGGCCCTGCTCGGCAACCCCGCCATGGTGCCGGACATCTGCGTCATCGACTTCGACATGAAGTTCCTGCCGCACGAGCGCTCGGCCGATATCCGGCGCGAGTTCGAGGACTGGATCGGCCATTTCGCCAAATCCGATCCGTGGCTGCGCGAGCATCCGCCGGAAATCCGCTGGGAGCTCGGCGACCTGCATTTCCCGCCGGTCAATACGCCGCTCGACCATCCGCTGACCCGTTCGGTCGAGGCCGCGATCAGGGCGAGCGGCCGCGAGCCCGTCATTGCCGGTATGCTGGGCGTGACCGATGCCGCGCACTATACGGCGCGCGGCATTCCGGCCGTCGTCTTCGGCCCGACCGGCGGCGGCCAGCACGGGCCGGACGAGTTCGTGCTGATGTCTTCGCTGACCGAGACCGCCGCGGTCATCGCCGACAGCGTCGTCAGGTTCTGCGGCGTCAGGGCTTGACGCGCGCTCGCGCGCATCCCGCCGTGTTTCCGCGCGTTCGCCGCCGGGTGGCTTTCGCGCCCGGCTGCCATTCGCCTGAGGCGTCGCCAGTCGCCGCGCGCCTTGCTAGGACTGACGCCGCCCTCGTGGCGCCAGTCCGGAGACCTGCATGACCGCCGAGCCGAATCTCTACATCCCCCCGCGCGACGGCGCCGAGTGGGCCGACCTCGCGCCCGCAGAGGCCGGGTTCGACCCCGCGCGGCTGCAGGCAGCGATCGATTTCGCCAAGGCGAGCGAGAGTTCCTGGCCGCGCAGCCTCTATTATCCCGACGGACGCTATGTCGGCATCGTCGAGTGGAACGAGTCCGGGCCGTGGAGCGAGATCGCAGGTCCCGTGCGCGAGCGCGGCGGTCCCGCGGGGCTTGTCCTGAAGGGCGGGCGGCGCGTCGCCGAATGGGGCGAGACCGACCGCACCGACATGACCTTCTCCATCGCGAAAAGTTATCTCGCGGTGGTCGCGGGCCTCGCCTTCGACGACGGTCTGATCCGCGATGTCGACGAGCCCGTGCGGGCGACCGTCGACGATGCCTTTTTTGCCAGCCCCCACAATGCGCCGATCACCTGGCGCCACCTGCTGCAGCAGTCGAGCGAATGGCAGGGCGAGCTCTTCGGCAAGTCCGACCAGGTCGACCATTTCAGGCAGATCGGCCCCGGCGCCGACAACAGCCGAAAGGGCGAGAAGCGGGCGCTGAACCCGGCCGGCACCTATTATGAATACAATGACGTCAGGGTGAACCTGCTCGGCTATTGCCTGCTGCAGCGCTTCCGCAGGCCGCTGCCGGAGATCCTGCGTGAAAGGGTCATGGACCCGATCGGCGCCTCGGACCGCTGGGAATGGCAGGGTTACCGCAACTCCTGGGTCGATATCGATGGCCGCAGCATGCAGTCGGTGCCGGGCGGCGGCCATTGGGGCGGCGGCCTGTTCATCGGCGCGCGCGATCATGCCCGCTTCGGTCTGATGGTGGCGCGCGGCGGCCTCTGGGGTTCGCGGCGCATCCTGTCGGACGCCTGGGTCAAGGCCATGCTGACGCCGTCGCCGACCCTCGGCAATTACGGCTATCTCTGGTGGCTCAACCGCGGCGCCGCGGCGAAGCCCGACCTGCCGGCCTCGGTCTTTTCCGCGCTCGGCGCGGGCACGAACGTCATCTGGGCCGATCCGGACCACGATCTCGTCGTGGTGCTGCGCTGGATCGACAAGAGCGCCGCGGACGGGTTCTTTTCCCGCCTGGTCGGGGCGTTGCGGTAACCGCCGGCGAGAGGGGGCGGTGACGCGCGTCTTTCGCTGGCTGGTCGCGCTCGACTTCGCCGTGGTTCTGGCGAGCGCCGCGGTCAACTGGGGCGAACCGCCCGGCGCGGCGCAGCCTTTCGTGGCTCGCTACGGGGAGGTCGCCGTCGCCGCCGCCGTCGTCGCGGCGGTTACCGCCATCGTCGGCTTGCCCTTGCTCGGCTTGGCGTTCTTCAGGCGCTGGGCGCGGCCCGTCGTCACGATTCAGGCCGCGCTCTATGTCGCGGCGTCGGCGGCGCTCGGCGCGGCCGAGACGTCCGGGTTCATGACGCTGTTGTCGATCGCGGAGAACATGCTGCTCGGAGCGATCCTCGCCCTCGCATACAGCCCGCCGCTCGGCGACAGGTTCGGACGCGGCGCCGGCGGGGGGCCGGACGGGCGATGACGGCCGTGACGCGATCCGGCGGGGCGGGCCACGGCCGCGGCGGCGACCTCTAGCTGCGGGCCGAGTCGAGCTGCTCGCCCTTGCTCTCGACTTCGCGCGCCTTCTGGTAGCTTTCGATCAGGAGCTGGTAGGGCGGGAAGATCTGGGTGTAGACTTTTGCCCATTCCTCGGCGTCCGCGCGGTGCCAGGTCCGCTGCAGCTCGGAGGCGACGGCTGCGGTATCCATCGGCACCACGCCGGCCTGCACGATGCGGGCGAGGGTGATTTCTTCGGCCATCTTGGAATAGGTGCCGGACGCGTCGACCACGGCGAACACTTGGTAGCCGTCATGCACGGCGGCGATCGAGGGGAAAGCCATGCAGACGCTGGTGATGGTTCCCGCGATGATGAGCTGGGTCCGGCCGGTTGCCTTCACCGCCGCGACGAAGTCGGGATTGTCCCAGGCATTGATCTCGCCGCGCCGGGCGACATAGTGCGCGTGCGGCGCATTGGCATGGATCTCCGGGATCAGCGGTCCGTTGGGTCCCTGCGGCACGGATGCGGTGGTGATCACCGGCAGCTTGGCGAGCGTCGCCATGCGGGCGAGCGCGGCCGCGCGCTGGCGCAGCTCCGGCATCGGCATGTCGGCGACCGTCTGGAACAGCCCGCTCTGATGGTCGATCAGCAGCATGGCCGCCTTGTCGGGATCGATCTTCGGCGTCTGGCCGGCGAAATTTGCGGGCGAGGCGATGGTGGTCATGGATATGTCTCCTGTCGGTGGGGAGGTCCGCAATGGCGGCAGCGGACCGGTGCCGTTCCTGTCAGGCGCTGGCGGTGCGGCGGATCGCGCCGAACCGGCCGGCCTGAAAGTCACGCATCGCCTGACGGATCTCGTCGGCGGTGTTCATCACGAACGGCCCGTGTGCGACGACCGGCTCGTCGATCGGCTCGCCGGTGAGCACCAGCAGCTTGGCGTCGGTGCCGGCCGTGATGGTCAGCCCGCCGCCCTCGCGGCCGAGGATCACCGTCTGGGCTGCGCCCGCGCTGTCCCGGCCGTCGATCGCGATGGTGCCAGACAGCACAAGGACGGAGAGCGTGTGGCCTTCGGGTACGTCGAGCGCCGCGGTCTTGCCGGCGGCGAGCCTGACGTCCCAGATGTTGATCGGCGTGAAGGTGCGCGCCGGGCCGATGACCCTGCCGAAGCGGCCGGCGATCACCCTGAGCGTGCCGGCTTCGCCCGGCAACGCGACGGTCGGGATGTCGGCCGCCAGCAGGTTCTGGTAGCCGGGCTCGGCGCCCTTGTCCTTCGCCGGCAGATTGACCCAGAGCTGGACCATCTCGAAATTGCCGCCGGTCTTGGCGAAATCGGCGGAGTGGAACTCCTCGTGCAGGATGCCGTTCGCGGCGGTCATCCACTGCACGTCGCCGGGGCCGATCGTGCCGCCCGCGCCGGTCGAGTCGCGATGCGCGACCTCGCCCTCATAGACGATGGTCACCGTCTCGAAACCCTTGTGCGGATGCTGGCCGACGCCCCGCCGCGCCGTGGTCGGCGTGAAGCGGGTGGGGCCGGCATGGTCGAGCAGGATGAACGGGCTGATATGGCCGCCCTGGGCGCCGTGGGACAGCATGGAGCGGACGGGGAAACCGTCGCCGACCCAATGCTGCTCTGGTGCGCTGTAGATGCCGAGAACCTGTCTCATGGCGGTGATCTCCTTGTCCGTCGGAAGGGCCGATCGCATGGAAAGAAGATGCCAATGGGACGATGGGCTCAATAGCCTGGCATTTTGGGTTTCAGAGTCCTATTCATGGAACGATGAGAGACCTCAACGACCTCTATTTTTTCGTCCAGGCGGTGGAGCACGGCGGGTTTGCGCCGGCGTCGCGCGCGCTGGGCATCCCGAAATCGCGGCTCAGCCGGCGCATCGCGGTTCTGGAGGACAGGCTCGGCGTCCGCCTCGTGCAGCGGACCACCCGGCATTTTGCCGTGACCGAGATCGGCCAGGATTATTACCGGCACTGCGTGGCCATGCTGGTCGAGGCCGATGCCGCGGAGGAGGCGATCGCGCAGATGCGGTCCGAGCCGCGCGGGCTCATCAAGGTGAGCTGCCCGCCGGCGCTCGTCTATTTCCATGTCGGGGACATGCTCGGGCGGTTCATGGCGGCTCATCCGGGCGTCGAGGTCCAGCTCGAATGCACCAACCGGCGCGTTGACGTCGTCGCGGAAGGCATCGACGTCGCGCTGCGGGCACGGCAGCCGCCGCTCGAGGACACGGATCTCGTCATGAAGGTGCTCGGCGACAGCCGCCACCGGCTGATCGCGGCTCCCTCGCTGCTCGCGCGCCATCCGCAGACACGCGTGCCGGCCGATCTGGCGACGCTGCCGAGCATCGCTCTCGGGCCGCGGGCCGGCGACCATGTCTGGTCGCTGGACGGCCCGGACGGCGCCCATGCGCGCGTGCAGCACCGGCCGCGGATGATCGTCGACGATGTCGTCGGGCTCTGCTTCGCCGTGCGCCATGGGGTCGGGGTCGCGCAACTGCCGACGATGATGATCGTCGACGAGCTTGCCGGCGGGCTGCTGGTCGACGTCCTGCCCGAATGGGTGCCTAAGAGCCACATCGTCCATGCGGTCTTCCCTTCGCGCCGCGGCCTGCTGCCGTCGGTGCGGGCTCTGCTGGATCACCTCGCCACCGAATATGCCGCGCTCGAGGCAGCCGCGGGGATCAGGGTCTAGGTCCTCGCCCGGCGCGCCGGCGGACCAGGGCCACGGCGGTTCAGGCGAGTGCCCGGTGCAGCGCTGCGGCAAGGCCGCCCGGATTCTGCCAGGCCATCGCGTGGCCGGCCGCCGGCACGAGGCCGACCGCGATGCCGTGTGCCGGCAGCGCGCCGGCGTCGGCCTGCGGCAGCGATTGCTCGCCGAAGAGCACGGTCCTCGGCATGGCGAGACGCAGAAGCTGGTCGCGCCAGCTCGGCCTGCCGCCGGCCACCAGCGAGGCCGCGCCGCGGTAAGCCGCCCGGGGCGCGCTGACGAGCAGCGAAGCGGCCCAGACGTCGTTGCCGGTCGCGGCCGAGGAGCGGGCGAGGTCGCGGTGGCCATGGGCCACATAGTCGGCCTCGGCCATGGCGGCGATGCCGCGGCTGAAGGCGCCGCCGCCCGGGTCGAGATTGGGCTCGCTGAGCACGAGGCGGCGGACCTTGGCGCCCAGCGCGGTCGCCGCGGCAATGGCGACCGCGCCGCCCATGCTGTGGCCGTAGAGATCGACCGGACCCGGGCCCAGGCTTTCCGCGAGCGCGGCGATCGTCCGGGCGTGGCTGTCGACCGCATAGTCGAAATCGTCGGGCCGATCGCTGAAGCCGGAGCCCAGGAGATCGGCCAGCACCATGCGCCGGCCGGCCAATGCAGGATCGCCCGCGACCCGCGGATAGTCGCAGGACGAGGCGCAGCCGAGCCCGTGGACGAAGATCAGCGGCGCGCCGTTTCCCGGAATGTCGTGATAGCGCAGCCTGGCGTCGGTGCCCGCCAGAGAAAGCGATTGCATGGCTCGTCCATCCTCCCTGCGGAGGCCGTCGGGGCCGGCCGCGCGATGCCCGATGATGGGGAAGCCGATGCCGCATGACAATGCCGCGCGGCGTGGCGCCGGGCGTCAGCCGAGCGTCTCGCGCAGCGCCCGCTTCATCACCTTGCCATTGGCATTGCGCGGCAGCGGCTCGGTGGTCAGCGTCATGGTCTCCGGCACCTTGTAGTCGGTGAGCCGCTCGGCGCAGTAGCGCTTCAGCGCCTCCATGGTCGGCTGTTCCGCCGGGTCGATGACGACGAAGGCATGGACGCGCTCGCCGAGCACGGGGCAGGGCACGGCGACGACGGCGCATTCGACGACGCCCTCGGCCGCCACCAGCACGGTCTCCACCTCCGCCGTGAAGATCTTGTAGCCGCCGCGGTTGATCATGTCCTTCTTGCGGTCGAGCACCTCGACGAAGCCTTCGGCGTCGATGCGTCCGACATCGCCGGAATGCCAGAAGCCGCCGGTGAAATTCTCCGCCGTGGCGGCCGGATTGTTCCAGTAGCCCTTCACGACCGCGGGCCCCTTGATCCAGATCTCGCCGGTTTCGCCCGGCGGCAGCTCGCGGCCGGCATCGTCGACCACGATGATCTCGGCGCAGGGGACGGCAAGGCCGACGCTGTCGCCGCGGCTCGCCGTGAGATTGGGCGGCATCATCGTCGAGGGCGAGGTCGTCTCGGTCGCGCCATAGGCATTGATCAGCTTGAGGCCGGGCAGTTTCTCGGCGAGCTTTTCGATGGTCGGTGTCGGCATCGGGGCGCCGCCATAGCCGCCGATGCGCCAGGCGGACAGGTCGTAGCGGTCGAAGTCGGGCTGCAGCAGGCAGAGATTGTACATGGCCGGCACGAGGATGGTCTGGGTCACCTTCTCGCGGGCGCAGAGGCTGAGATAGTCCGCCGCCTTGAAGCTCGGCATGATCACCAGCGTGCCGGCGGCGCGCAGCATGGCGGTGATGTTGGCGATGAGGCCGGTGACATGGCTGAGCGGCACCGCGGCGACCGACCGGTCGGCCGGGGTCAGGGCCATGCAGGTGGCATAGACCATGGAGGAATGGACGATGCCGAGATGGGTGAGCATGGCGCCCTTCGGCCGTCCCGTCGTGCCCGACGTGTAGAGGATCACCGCCGTGTCCTCCTCCGCCGGCGTGGCGGGCGGGCCGGCCACGCGGCCGTCGCCGCCGGCGCGCAGGGCGGCGAAGGCGGGGCCGGTCGCGATCCGCTCGGCAAGGCCGGGCACGTCGGCCGGGGCGGGCAGGCGGTCGCTCAGGTCGGCCTCGTGGACGATGAGGCGGGCGCCGCAATCGTTGAGCACATAGGCGATCTCGGGCGTCTGCAGGCGGATGCCCATGGGCACGGCGATGGCGCCGAGCCGGAGAATGGCGAGCAGCAGGGTGACGAATTCTGTGCGGTTGCCGAGCAGCAGCGCGACCCGGTCGCCGGCGCCGACGCCCCGTCCGGCGAGCGCGGCGGCAAGGCTGGCGACCTCCGCGTCGAGCTGCTGGTAGGTCAGGCGCTGCTCGCCCGCAACCACCGCTTCACCGGCCGGGTTCGCCGCCACCGCCTCGGTGAACATCGCATAGGTACCCGCCGGCCGATCGGCGAAGCAGGCGACCACGCGATCGGCGAAATGCGCCTCGCGCCGGACAGCGGGGCAAACGGAGGTCAAGGTGCCGTCGAGCCACTTCATCGCATCGGATCCTGTCTCCGGCGCGCCGGCGCCGGCACTAAGGCTTGAAGGGAGAGAGTAACCCGAAATGGGCCCGCCCGGATCGCCCGGCCGGCGCGGGGATCTCATGCGCGCGGCTCAGGCCGCCGCGCCGTGGACGGCATTGGCGCCGCGCTCGATGACGTGCTCCTCGTCGAACAGCGTGCGCGAATGGTTGAGGTCGGACTGGGCGATCACCACGCTGAGATCGGTGCCCTTCAGGCCCGAGATGACCTCGGCGAGGCGCTGCGACAAGGCTGGCGCGACGCCCTCGAAAGGCTCGTCTAGGAGCAGGAGGCGGGTGCCGGCGGCGAGCGCCCGGCACAGCGCCACGAGCTTCTGCTGGCCGCCCGACAGGAGCAGGGCCTTGCGGTCGCGCATGGCGGCGACCTCGGGCATCATGTCGTAGACGAAGCCGAGCCGGTCCGGACCGTTCAGCGTCTTCGACACCCAGACCGGCAGGAGGATGTTCTCCTCGACCGTCAGTTCCGGCACCAGCTGGCGGTCCTCCGGCATGTAGCCGATGCCGAGCGGGGCGCGGCCATGCGGCGGGCGGCCCGCCAGGTCGTCGCCGTCGAAGCGGATGCGGCCGCCGGCAATGGTGGTATGGCCCATGATCGAACGCATCAGCGTGGTCTTGCCGGCGCCGTTGCGGCCGATGATGCCGATCATCCGGCCGCGCGCCACCGCGAAGGAGAAGCCGCGCAGCGCCTGCATGGACTGGATGGTGACGGAGAGGTTCTCGACGCTCAGCAGTGCCGGAAGGCCGGCGGCGGTCGGTCCGGTCATGCCGCATCTCCCGTGACGTAGCGCTTCACCTCGCCGTCGCCGAGCACCGCGTCGGGAGCGCCGTCGGCGATCACCCGGCCGCTGTAGAAGGCGACGACGCGGTCGGCATAGCCGCGCACGATGTCCATGTCGTGCTCGACGAAGACGACGGTCGCGGCCTCGCCGGCGATGGCTTCCATGACCCGGTCCATGGCCGGGAATTTCTCCTCGGCGCTGACGCCCGACGTCGGCTCGTCGAGCAGCAGCAGGCGCGGCTTGCGGGTGAGCGCCATGGCGATGTCGAGGAGCTTGCGGACGCCGCCGGGCAGCTCGCTCACCGGCCGGTCGGCGAAGGCGGCGAGGCCGAAGCGGGTGATCAGATCGTCGGCCCGCGCGCGGCGGCCGTCGGATCCGGGATCGCGCCAGAACGACAGGCCCGAGGGTGCCGCGGCCGCGCAGGCGACCAGCATGTTCTCACGCATGGTCAGCTCGACGCAGAGCTGCGGGATCTGGAACGACCGGCAGATGCCCTTGTTGGCGATCTGCCGCGGGCCGAGGCCGAGGATCGGCTGGCCGTCCAGTTCGATCGCGCCGCCGTCGGGCTTCAGATAGCCCGTGACCATGTTGACGAAGGTGGTCTTGCCGGCGCCGTTCGAGCCGATCAGGCAGAGCCTCTGGCCGGCCGGCACCTCGATGGTGACGTCGGCGGCGGCGACCACCGCGCCGAAGCTTTTGGCAAGGCCGCGGGCCGACAGGACGGGTGTCGCGTTTGCCGTCATGGCCGCTCCTCGCTGGTGGCTGCGCCCCGCCGCCGGACCCAGAGCGAGCCGATGCCGGCCGGCAGGAACAGGATGATGACGAGCAGGAACAGGCCGAGCGCCATCTGCCAGCTGTTCGGGAAATAGAGGCCGGAGAACGACCGGACGAGCTCCAGGGCGAGCGAGGCGACGAAGATCGCCACGACGCTCTTGGCGCCGGCCAGGATCGCCACGAAGACGAATTCGCCCGACTGGGTCCAGAAGGCGAAGGTCGGCTCGATATGGCCGAGCGCCAGCACGGTCAGCGCCCCACCGATGCCGCCCAGCGCCGCGGCCAGGGTGAAATTGACCGCCATGACCCTTTGCACGGAGGTGCCGAGATATTCGACCCTGAGCGGATTGGCCTGGATCGCCTGGGTGACGAGGCCGCGCGCCGAGCGCGTGTGCAGCGCGGTGAGGAGCGCGGCAAGGCCGGTCGTCACGATCGCCAGGACGTAGAGTGCGTAGTCGCCGCCGGGCCCTTCCAGTCGCCGGCCGAACAGGCTCGGCCGCGGAATGTTGAAGCCGTCGGAGCCGCCGAGCGCGGTCGACTTGATCAGGATGCCGTAGAGCACCATGGACAGCGCCAGCGTCAGCATGCCGAAGAAGATGCCGCTGTAGCGGGCGAGCAGGGGGCCGGTGACCGCGCCGACCAGGCCGGCTGCCGCGCCGCCGATGACGAGCAGAACGAGCGCGTCGGTGAGGCCGAGCTTGATCACCGACAGCGCCACCGCATAGCCGCCGAAGGCGAAGAACAGGCCCTGGCCGAACGAGACGACGCCGCCGCGCATGATGATCAGGATGCCGAGCGAGACGATGCCGTGCGAGGCGGCCATGGTGACGAGGAACAGGAGCCAGCGCGGCAGTACAAGGCCGAGAAGGGCGAGGCCGGCGACGAGGGCGGCGGCCGCGAGCGAGAGGCTGATGCGCGTCATGGTCAGATCTTCCGCGCGGCGGCGCGCTGGAACAGCCCTTCCGGCCGGAAGATCAGCACCGCCGCCATGACGAGATAGATGCTGAACAGCTCGGCTTCGGGCATGAGGTGGACGGCGGCCGCGCGGGCGAGGCCGACGACGACGGCGCCGATGGCCGCGCCTTCGATCGAGCCGAGCCCGCCGATGATGACGACGGCGAAGCTGACGATGATGACGCTGACGCTGATGCCCGGCTGGACCGAGATCATCGGTGCGGTGAAGGCGCCGCCGAGGGCTGCCAGGAACACGCCGATGGTGAAGGCGATCCACTGCACGCGGTCGACATTGACGCCCATGCTGCCGCTCATCTCGCGGCTGTGGATGACCGCGAGCACGATCTTGCCCGAGACGGTGCGGTTGAGGCCGAACCAGACGGCAAGACCGCAGACCACGGCAAGGCCGATCAGCGCGAAGTCGTAGCCGACGTAGAAGAGCGGGCCGAAGGCAATATTGCCGAACAGCTGGTAGGGCTCGGAGACATAGTAGGGATTGACGCCCCAGACGAGCTTGACCGCGTCTTCGAGGATCAGGAACAGGGCATAGGTGACGAGCAGCAGCACCACCTCGTCGCGGCCGTAGAACAGGCGCAGCAGCCCGCGTTCCATGAGCGGGCCGAGCACGAGCGCGACGGCGATGGCGGCGAGCAGCATGGCGAGAAGCGACAGGCCGGGGGGCCAGCCGAGCGCGGTGATGAGACCGACCGCGCTCGCCGAGGCATAGGCGCCCACGGCATAGAGGCTGCCATGGGCGATGTTGAGGATCTTCAGCACGCCGAAGACCAGGGTCAGCCCGAGGGCCACGACGAACAGCCAGGACGCGTAGATCAGGCCGTCCATGACGATGGTGAGCGCCAGTTGCACCGGTCGTTACTCCCTTCGGGCTGGCCGTGCGTCAGTCGCAGCGGGCGCCGGGGAAGCCGGCCTTGATCCAGTCGAGGCTGCGCATGTTGGCCGGCGGGTTCACGCATTCGGCCGGAAAGCGCTGGATGTCCTCGACCACTACCATCCGCCGGGCCGCGTCATAGCGGGTGCGGCCGATGGCCATGTCCTGGATCGCCTGGTGGCCATTGCCGAGCCGCATCTGGATGAGGCCGCCGGGCGTCTCCCAGGAGAGGTTCTCCATGGCCGCGGCGAGCTGTTCCGGCGTCGGCTTGCGGCCGCCATTGGCGGCCATGGCCTTTTCGACCGCCGCCTTCAGGCCGAGCAGGGCTTGCGCCATGCGGTAGGAGGCCTGCACCGGATAGGTGCCGTTCCGGAACTGCGTGTAGCCGGGGAAGAACCAGCGGTTCAGGGCGTTGTCGGGGGCGAGCAGGCCATAGGCGCCGCGCGCGCCGATGATGGCGCCGTTCGGCATCTTGTCGCCGAGCGCCTGCAGCACGTGGTCGGCGGCGCTCAGCACCACCTGGCTGCGCTGGAAGATGCCGCGCGGAGCCCCCTGCAGGATGAAGGCCTGCAGATCGCCGCCCCAGAGGCTGGAATAGACGACGTTGGAGCCGGCGCGGCCGAGCGCCGAGATCTCGGTGCCGTACTGGCCGGATCCGAAGGCGGGCAGCAGGTCGGCCGCGGCCTTCGCCTGCGGATAGAGCTGCGCCATGGCCGCCATGAAGTCGCCGCGCGAGTCCTGGCCCCAGGCATAGTCCTGGTTGATCATGCTGTAGCTGGCGGCGGCAATGTTGCGCGAGCGCATGTAGCGGACCAGCGCGACATTGTCCTGCGTCGCGTGGGCGGCGGTGCGGAACACGTATTTGTAGCTCGCATCCTCGAAGATGCGCGGCGTGCCGCAGTCGAACAGGATGAGGAACTTCTTCAGCTCCTCCGCCACCGGTGCCACTGCCAGGCAGTCGCCCGAGCCGATATAGCCGACCACCGCGTCGACGTTCTCGCGCTGGTAGAGGTTGCGCAGCTCCTGGACCTGTTTGGTCGCGCCGCCGTTCTCGTCGATGATGACGGGCTCGATGCGCAGGCCGCCGAAGCCGACCTGGTTATAGGGCGCCGGCGCCTGGCCGCGGTTGAGCTGCTCGATGATGAAATCCGCGCCGTGCCGGGCAGGGACCCCGAAGCTTTCCGCCGCCTGCCCGGAGAGGAAGGTGACGATGCCGAGCTTGAAGGTTTCCTGTGCCCGCGCGCCGGAGCTGACGAGGCCGGCGAAGGCTGCGGCGATGATGGCGGTGCGGCCGAACCATCGGCCGCCGCTTCGGGCTGTTCTGGACATGGGATCTCCCTTGGGCACGCCTGCGTGCGCTCGACGGTTTCCTCGACATATGCGGCCTTGAGGCCGTCTTGCGCCGCCGCCCCGCGGGGCCCGGCTCGTTGCTTTCGCCCGCGGCAGGTCCGGCCGGCGATGAATCGCCTTGGCCTTTCTATTGTCGGACAATCGAACAGTGAAATAGGCGCGGCGTTGCCGTCAAGGCTATCGATGGGATGAAGGGGCGGATGGCGAGTGGCGAATTGCGGGTGGGAAAGACTGCCGCGGCAGCGGCACGCCATTCGCCACTCGCGTCAGCTATATGCGCTGCCGAGGCCGAGATGGCCGGCGAAGGTGCGCTCGACCGGGTCGTCCAGCGACTTGCCGGCGATTTCGAAGCCGCGGCGCCAGTCGGTGATGTGCCGGCGCATCCAGTCGCGTGCCACCACGACGTCGCGCGCCTTGCAGGCCTCGACGATATGCTGGTGCGCCTCGAGATTGCGCGGGCCGGCCTGCGGCACGCTGTTGAGGATCATGGTCAGCGTCGGCGTGAACAGGAGGCCCGCCGGCTCGCGCGCGAGCTGCAGCACCCGGTTTTTTGAGACACGGGCGACGAGGGCGTGGAAATCGCTGTCGATTTCGGCATGGGCCTCGGCGCTCGTCGCTGCCGCCATGCGCGCGACGCTGGCTTCGAGTTCGGCAATGTCGGCATCGCTCGCCCGGGCCGCGGCCGATTCGACGGTTGCCGTCTCCAGGTGCATCGAGGCCTCCCACAGCTCGCGGAAGGTGACCTGGTGCAGCACCAGCGCCCGGCTGACGCGTGTGGCGAGCCGGTTGTAGCGGGGCAGGCTGACATGCAGGCGCCGGCCCTGGCCCCGGCGGATCAGGCCGCCCTGCTCGAGCAGGCGGATGCCCTCGCGCACGGTCGAGCGATTGACCTGGAACTGGCGCACGAGATCGGCTTCGGTGCCGAGCGGATCGCCCGGCTGCAGCCGCCCGGACAGGATCTCCTGCTCGATGGCTTCGGCGACCTGCTGATAGGCGGGGGCCGGCTGGATGCGTTCGAAACGGTCCGCTTCGCTGGTCATGTTTATCCGTTTGTCCGACAATGCTCATCCTAGCAAGGGGCTCGGCAGCGTCAATCGGCGCTACCGTCGCCATTGGGATGGGCGCGAAGGGGCCGGTGGCGGCGCGGGCCTTGCGCAAGGCCGCCGCTGCGACGACATAACTGTTTGATCTCGCCCGCCAATCGGCTAGACCAGCGGCCATGTGGCTCAATCAGCGAACCCTTGATGCGATCCGGCTGATGGCGGAGCTTTCCGCCCGCTGGCCCCATGCGGTCAAGGCGGCCGATCTCGCAGAGGCGACCGGCATCACCTTCCTCAATGTGCAGAAGACCGCCCACGCCCTGGCGCGTGCCGGCCTCACCGAGGCCGAACGCGGCCGTTACGGCGGCCTGAGGCTCGCCCGGCCCTCGCATGAGGTGAAGGTGGCCGAAATCGTCCGCGCCTTCGAGCCGAAGGATTGCCCGGCCAATTTCCTGATGACAGACGAGGCGAGCGATCCCGTCGCCAAGCTGATGTTCCGCGCCCATCGCGGATTCTTCCAGCCGCTGGAGGAGACGACGCTGGCCGAGATCGAGCCGCGCCTGATCGCGCAGGGCACGCGGCGCGGCGATCAGGATGCGCCGCGCATCGCCCGGCTGCGCGCATAGTTCTGGGGCAGCACCACCGGCAGCCCGCCCGCCGGCGTTTCCGCGCTGACGAGATCGACCCCGAAGACATGGGCGACGAGATCGCGGGTGATCACCGCGGCCGGCGCACCCACCGCCTCGGCGCGGCCGCCGCGCATCACCAGGATGCGGTCGGCGAAGGTCGCGGCAAGGTTCAGGTCGTGCAGCACCGCGATCACGGCGACGCCGTCGCGCGTCAGCGCACCGGCCGCCTCCATGAGCGCGATCTGATGGGCGAGGTCGAGGCTCGCCACCGGCTCGTCCAGGAACATGACCTGGCGCGGGTGGTTGCGCCTGCCGGCCTTGAGCTGCGCGAAGGTGCGGGCGAACTGCACGCGCTGCTGCTCGCCGCCTGACAGGGTCTGGTAGTTGCGCGCGGCCAGCGGCTCGATGTCGGCGGCGGCGAGCGCCTCCGCGATCAGCCTTTCGCGTTCGGCGCGCGGCAGCGAGCGGCCGACGCTGTCGATGCCGATGCGCACCACCTCCACCACGGTGAAGGGAAAGGCGAGGCGGGTCGCCTGCGCCATGACGGCGCGCTTGCCGGCGAGCTGCCAGGCCGGCAGGTCGGCGAGCCGCTTCTGGTCGAGGCGGATCTCGCCGGCGGTCGGTGTCAGCTCGCCGGTCATCAGCTTCATCAGCGTCGTCTTGCCCGCGCCGTTCGGACCGACCACCACCAGCAGCTCGCCGGCGGCAAGGCTGACGGAGACGCCGTCGACCAGCCGGCGCCCGCCGACCGCGATGCCGACACCGGTGGCTTCCAGGATCGCCGTCATGCGTCGAGGCTCCGGTCGCGCCGCAGCAGCAGCCAGAGGAAGAACGGAGCGCCGATAGCCGCCGTCAGGATGCCGATCGGCAGCTCGGCGGGCGCGACGATGACGCGGGCGATGAGGTCCGCGCCGGTGAGCAGCGTCGCGCCGGCCAGGGCGGAGAAGGGCAGCAGCATGCGGTGGTCGGGGCCGAACATCAGGCGCAGCAGGTGCGGCACGACGATGCCGACGAAGCCGATGACGCCGGCGGCGGCGACCCCCGCGCCGACCGCAACCGCGACCATGACGATGGCGGTGTTCTTCAGCCGCTGCACGGGAATGCCGAGATGGAAGGCTTCCGCCTCGCCGAGCAGGAGGGCATTGAGCCCGCGCGCCAGCATCGGCACGGCGACGAGCACCGGCAGGATCAGTGGGGCGACCGTCATGACCTTGGTCCAGCTCGCGCCGCTGAGCGAGCCGAGCGACCAGAAGGTGAGGTCGCGCAACTGGCGGTCGTCGCTGATGAAGGAGAGAACGCCGGTCAGCGCGCCGGCAAAGGCGCCGAGCGCGACGCCGGCGAGCAGCATGATGGCGATCGAGGTGCGCCCCTCGCGCGTCGCGATCGCGTAGAGAATGAGCGTGCTCGCGAGGCCGCCGAGAAAGGCGCCGGCCGGCAGGAGCACGAAGGGCAGCTGGAACTGGCTGGTGCCGAGGATGCGGTCGGCGAGCACGATGGTGGTGGCGGCGGCGAGCGCCGAGCCGGAGGAGACGCCGACGAGGCCGGGATCGGCCAGCGGATTGCGGAACAGGCCCTGCATCAGCGCGCCCGAGACGGCCAGCGCCGCGCCGATCAGGCCGCCGAGCACGAGGCGCGGCAGGCGGATGCCGAAAATCACCAGGGCCTCCCGGCTGGCGAGCACGGCGGGATCGCCGGCGAACCAGCCGCGAATGACGGCGACGACGCGGCCCGGCGGGATCGCCACGGCGCCGGTGCCGAGCGAGATCACCGCGAGGCCGAGCAGGAGGAGCACGAGCAGGGCCGCGGCCAGCGCGAGGCGGCGGCGCTGGCGGGCAAACAGGGCAGGGACGGTGCCTGCCTCCATGGCAAGACTCACGGCCGGCGTCCCGCCTGGCATTCGCTGCGGCCATAGACCGCGGCCATCAGGTCGTGGGCGGCGTCCGGCGCGCGCGGGCCGAAGCCGAGGAGATACAGCCCGTCCATGCCGATCAGCGCCTTGTCGCGCGCCGCCGGTGTCGCCGCGAAGGCGGGAAGGCCGAACACGTCCGAGGCGGAAAGCGCGTGGTCGCCGCGCTGCATGACCAGCACCGCGTCGGGCGCCGCGGCGATGATGCCCTCGTCGGTGAGCGGCTTGTAGCCTTCCACGTCGGCCGCCGCGTTGACGGCGCCGGCGAGCGCGATGATGGCATCGGCGCTCGAATGGCGGCCGCCGACCACGACCCGGCCGTTCTGCAGCGACAGGATGAACAGGACGCGCTTGCGCGCCGCGTGCTTGTCGCGCTCGGCGGCCAGCGTCTGGAACTTCGCCTCCACCTCGCGGGCGAGGGCATCGGCCTTCTCGGCCGCGCCGGCGAGCCGGCCGACCGTGCGGATGCGGGTCACGATGCCGGGCGCGGTGAGATCGTCGGGCAGCCGCTCGACCCGGATGCCGGCCTCCTCGATCAGCTTCATCGTGTCGGGCGGGCCGGCGCCCTCGATGGCAATGACCAGGGTCGGTTTCAGCGACAGCACGCCCTCTGCCGACAGCGCGCGGACATAGCCGACATTCGGCTTGTCCCTCAGCGCGGCCGCCGGATAGAGGCTCGTCGTATCGACGCCGACGACCTGGTCGGCAAGGCCGAGAGCATAGAGGATCTCGGTGACCACGCCGCCGGCCGCGACGATGCGCTGCGCTGCGGCGGCCTGCGCGCGCGCCGGAGCCGGCTGCAGGCCGGCGCCGGCCGCCAGGCTCGCCAGCGCGACGAAGGCCCTGCGGCTGAGCGGGAGAGAGGGGTTCGGCATGGCGCGGGGCATCGGACCTGGGCTCATTTGGTCAGAATCAGCTTGTCGTTGGCGGTGACCCTCAGGCGGTAGCGCTCGCCCTTGTGCAGGATCACCGCCTCCCGGCCGGCCCCCATGATGGCGGTCAGCTCGACGGTCGGAACCGCATCGGCGGATGCCGGCACGGACGTGCTGGGCTGACCGCCGTTGGGCGGCCGGGAAAGGCCGGAGATCATGAAGAAGACACCTAGTTTAGAACTGTAATAAACGACGGTAACTCCTTGGAAGCGTTCAAATCTGGCTATCCAGGAGGTATTGTTGACATTGGTAGTCAGCTTAAGTACCAAGCGTCAAGGGCGCTTTGGGCGGGGATGCCGCAGCGCAAAAAAATCGCCAGCCAGCCCGGTGCTTTGCGCCGAAGCCAGCCAGCCGACAAATCGAGACAGGCTAGCGGTCGGACAATGGTCAGCGGGTACAGGCATGCGGCGCTCATGGCGTCGGTTTCGTTCGTCGTCTTGGCGGCGGGGATGGCGGGAGCCGGGGCTCAGGGCGCAGCCCCGACGCCGGAGCGGCCGCCGGCCGCCGGCCAGCCCGTGACGGCGCTCGACGAAATCACCGTCAGCGCCGAGCGCGCGCCCAGCACGGTGTTCAACTCGCCCGGCACGGTGACCGTCATCAACAGCCGGCAGATCGACCAGCAGGTCATCCAGAATCCGCGCGATGCCGTGCGCAACGAGCCCGGCCTTGCGGTCACCAACAGCCCGACCCGCAGCGGCATCGGCAATTACGTCATCCGCGGCATCGGCGACAACCGCGTGCGCATTGAGGTCGACGGCGTCCGGGTGCCGGACTATCCCGGCTCGAACGTCGGCGCCGGCCTCTATACCCGCGATTTCGTCGATTTCGACAGCCTGAAGCGGCTCGAGATCATCCGTGGCCCGGCCTCGGCGCTTTATGGCAGCGACGCCATCGGCGGCGTCGTGTCTTATGTCACCAAGGATCCGGAAGACTATCTGCGCGAGGTTGGCCGCGACTGGTATGCCGGCACCAAGCTCAGCTTCAACAGCGTCGACCGCTCGTTTGCCGAGACCTTCACCGGCGCCGCCCGCCAGGGGCCGTGGCAGGCGCTGCTGCAGTTCACCCGTCGCGACGGCACGGAAACGCTGATCAATTCGGCGACGCGCCGTGCCAACCCGCAATATTATCAGTCGAACAATCTGCTGGCGAAGCTGATCTACGAGACGCCGGATTCGGGCCGCTGGCGGCTGACCGGCGAGGCGACCTGGCGCGGCTACGCCACCAATCTCATCACCGACCGCTCGACCAGCGTCGCCGATTCGATCGCCCACGACACCAACAAGCGCTTCCGGCTGAGCCTTGACTGGACCCAGCAGCTCTCGTGGGCCATCGCCGATCAGGTGACGGCCATGGCCTACTGGACCGACCTCGACCGGCAGGAGCACCAGGACCAGTGGCGCCGCAGCGTGCCCTCGCCGGTGACGGCGGCCAACCGGCTGCGCGTCTCCGACTTCGATTTCCGTCAGGTCATTTTCGGCGCCGGCCTGCAGTTCACGGCGCAGCGCCAGTTTGCCGGCTGGGATCATCAGTTCGTCTATGGCGCGACTGTCGACTACACCATGACGTCGCGCCCGCGCATGCGCACCGAGACCAATCTCGTCACCGGCATGGTCATCCCCGGACCGATCGCCGGCGAGAGCTTCCCGAACAAGAACTTCCCGGATACGCGCAGCACCCAGGCCGCCTTCTACATCCAGGACACCGCTCAGTACGGCGCCCTGCGCATCATCCCGGCGATCCGTTTCGACTATTATCACCTGACGCCGAACCCGGACGCGGCCTTCTACAACTCCAATCCGGGTTATGCGATCGGCAATGTCTCGGCCTTCGCCGTGTCGCCGAAGCTCGGCATCACCTACGATCTGAACGAGACCTTCCGCCTGTTCGCCCAGTATTCGCGCGGCTTCCGCGCGCCGCCCTATGACAATGCGAACTTCGCCTTCTCGAATCCGGTGCAGCGCTACGAGATCCTGCCCAACATGAACCTGAAGCCGGAGACCAGCGACGGCTTCGAGGGCGGCCTCAGGGGCCGCTTCGCCAACGGCTCGAGCTTCCAGGTCTCGGGTTTCTACAACCGCTACCACGACTTCATCGACACGGTGCTGGTGCGCACTTCGCCGACGACCGGCTTCCAGACCTTCCAGTACCAGAACATTTCCTCGGTCGAGATCTACGGATTCGAGGCCAAGGGCGAGTGGCGGATCACGCCGGAATGGACCCTGACCGGCGCGCTCGCCTATGCCCGCGGCACCAATCTCGTCACCCGCCAGCCGATCAATTCGGTCGACCCGCTGACCGGCGTTGCAGGGCTCCGCTATGACAGCGGCCGGGGCTGGACTATCGAGGGCCGGATGCGTGCGGCGGCGGCGAAGACCCTGGTCGATTCCACCATGCAGCAGGGCGGCGTCTCGACCTTCAAGCCCGGCGCCTATGCCACCTTCGATCTGCTCGGCAGCTACGAGATCAACCGGCACCTGACGGTCAATGCCGGCGTCATGAACATCGGCAATGCGCGCTACTTCAACGCCATCGACGTGGCCGGTGTCGCCAGCAACAACGTCAATCTGGAGCTGCTGCGCGCTCCGGGCCGCTACTTCACCATGAACGTCTCGGCGAGGTTCTGACATGAGCCGGGCAGCGGTTGCGCGGCGGACGTCCGAGCGGGGCGCTAGGCTTCCCCGGCGACGGACCGGGCCGCACGATCGTTCCGAGCCGATCCTCGCCGGGGCCGCGCCGATCGCCTCTGCGACGGCGGTCGCCGAGCCGGTCGCGCTGTTCGCGCCGGCGGCCGATCGCGTCGGCGATGCCCTCGCTGCTCCGGTTCCGGCCTTGAGCATCGGCAGCCGCACGGGAGCCACGGAAACCGAAGCGGTCGCCGCGCCGCCGGT
>NZ_JAPSET010000059.1:0-30288 GCF_026847585.1 Phreatobacter sp. AB_2022a | reverse complement strand
CAGCCCTGGAAGATCAGCTCGATCGCCAGGAAGGTGCCGAGCACCCAGATCGACGACATCGGCCATTGCGCGACGATGAGCGCGCCGAGCACCAGCGAGAGCAGGCCGGAGATCAGCACCCAGACCCAGACCGGGGACGGCCGGACCTGGAAGGCCATGATGATGCGCAGGATGCCGACCGCGATCAGCGCCGAGCCGGCGAGCAGGGTGAGCGCGGCGAGCGCCGAGATCGGATTATAAAAAACCAGCGCGCCGGTGATGATGTAGAGCAGGGCCACCAGGAGCATCAGGACGCGGCTCTTCCAGCCCTCGCGGCGGAACGCGTCGGCCGCCAGCACGCCGCCGCCGACCAGCATCATCGCGCCGAACGACAGGGCGCTGGCAATGCTGAACAGGAAGGTCAGCACCAGGCCGACCATGCCGAGCAGGATCAGGATAATGCCGGCGCCCATCAGCCAGCCCCAGTTGCGGCGGAGCGGAATGAGGTGGGAGCCAAGGGAATGTCCGGTGTGCGCAGTCTCTGTCATAGGAAACTCTCCCGGTTATGCAGGCTCAGAATGCGCGTTCCGGGGCCAAAGTCCAGGCATGGCACGGTCGCCGTAGGTAAGATGTTCCCGTTTTTAAGGCCTCAACGCTGCGGCCGTGCGACAATCGGAAAGTCGAAGGAGCCTGTCGGAAACGGCTCGTCGCGGAGCTGGAAATGCCACCATTCGCGCGCGTAGCCGCGAAAGCCATGGCGGCTCATGACATCGCGCAGCAGCAGCCGGTTGGCACGGGCGCTCGCGCCGATCCGTCCATCGGCCAGGGCCGACCGGGGGTCGAAACAGTCGAAGGCGGTGCCGAAGTCGAGCGTGCCCTCATCCACCCTTTGGCCTGCCGGCGCCGTGCAGGGGCCCTCGCCGCGCCGGCCCGCGGGGGCATTCCGGGCGCCAAGGCCGAGATCGACGGTCGAGCCGCGCGCATGGGTCGACCGGGCGCCAATATAGCCCTCGGCGACGAGCCGGCGCCTGTCGACCGCCGGATGGAAGACAGGCGCCATCCCACTATCGGCGCCGCCGCGGCTCCAGGCCATGAAATCGGCCACCGCGCGGGCCGGCCGGTAGCAGTCCCAGACGACGAGCGTCAGGCCGCGGCCGGCAAGCTCGGCCTGGGCGGCGGCGAGCGCCCGCGCGGCAGGCTCCGTCAGAATGCATTCGCCGGCGCGATAGCCCATCGCAGGCCGGCCGAGAAAATTGAAGCTGCCGGCATAACGGATGTCCTGGCGGATCGTCGGATCGACGGCTGCGAGGTACACGAAACCCGGCGGCAGGCCAGCGGTCTCCGCCTGCAAGGGGGTGCCAGCCGCCAGCAGCGCCAGGAGCATCGCAACGAGACGCGCCATGCCGGGCCTCACCGCAACAGATCCCGCGCCCGTCATTGCGGCAGAGCGCTCAATCGGGCTTCGGCAAGGCCGCATCGGCCCGGCAGACGGCGAGAGGGCGCTGGGAAAAGCCGTGGATGCGGCTCACCCGCCCGTTGCGGCGATCGACATCGACCTCGGCGCAGCCGCAGCCATAGCCATAGGCGGGGCGATTGGTGACCACCCATTCGGACTGAGTCAGATCGGGGATGAGCGCCAGTCCAGGCGCCTGGTAACCGCCTTGCGTGCCGATCGTCCATTCGCCCTCGCCGTCGAACAGCCACCAGTTGGCCGGCGTCGGGTTGTGGATCCAGCCGCAGCGCCTTTCGCGCGCCCCCGCCGTGCCGGCCGCGCCGAGAGCGGCCATCACGGCCAGAAGCGACAGCGCGGCCATGGCCCGAACCATCAGTCCGCCCCCTGCTCCGGCCGGCGCCGCTCGAGCAGCGCCCGCAAGGTCGCCAGGGTCGAGCCGTCGGCAATGCCATCGACCTTGTCCTGGCGCCAGTGGCGCTGGAAGGCGGTCACCACCGCTTGCGTCAGGCCGTCATAGACGCCGGTCACGGCAATGCCGTAGCCCAGCATGGCGAACAGCGCCTGGATCGCCTGGATCGGCGGGCCTTCCTCGCCGGGCCCGTAGGCCTTGCCGCCGGTGATTGGCACGGCCGGCACCCAGAGGCCGAGGCCTTCGGCGGCCAGCCGCTCCCAGGGGAAGAACTCGCCGGGGTCCTGCTTGCGCAGCGGCGCGACGTCGGAATGGCCGAGCACCCGGTGCGGCGCGATGCCCAGGCGGGCGACGATGTCGCCGGCCAGCGCGACGACGGCGGCGACCTGCGCCTCGGGAAAGGGGCGATAGCCGAATTCGTGGCCGGGATTGACGATCTCGATGCCGATCGAGCGGGAGTTGAGATCCTCCCGCCCCTCCCAGGACCCGGCGCCGGCGTGCCAGGCCCGCCGCGCCTCGGCGACGCATTGGACGATCTCGCCGTCTTCGAACACGACGTAATGGGCCGATACGCGCGGCGGGCTCGGATCGCACAGCCGGTGCAGCGCCGAAAGTCCGTCGCGCATGCCGGTATAGTGCAGGATCAGCATGTCGGCCTGGCTGACGCCCTTGCGGCAGTCGTGATTGGGGGATGCCGAGAGCGAAGCG
This sequence comes from Phreatobacter sp. AB_2022a, assembly GCF_026847585.1. NCBI lineage: Bacteria > Pseudomonadati > Pseudomonadota > Alphaproteobacteria > Hyphomicrobiales > Phreatobacteraceae > Phreatobacter > Phreatobacter sp. AB_2022a. The sequence continues at coordinate 27,739 of NZ_JAPSET010000059.1, read as the reverse complement.
ACCAGCGGCGAATCCGGGCGCTCGACCGGCACCGCCGCCTCGCCGGCATCGGCCAGCGGCTCGCGCACGAGATCCGGCCGCAGCCCCTCACGATCCTTGCCGTCTTCGCCGCTCATGCAAATCCCCGCGCCTTGCGCAAGGTGTCATAGGCGGCGTTTATTGCTGCAATCTTCGCGGTGGCGAGCGAAATCATTTCAGCCGGCACGCCGCGCGCGATCAGCTTGTCGGGATGATGCTCGGTGACGAGGGCGCGCCAGCGCGTCTTGATCGTCTCGTTGGAGGCGTCGGGTGGAACGCCCAGCACACGATAGGGGTCCGCGCCGCCGCCGACGACATGCCGGGCCTTGACGCTTTCGAACTCGGCCTCGCTCAGGCCGAAGATCGTGGCGACCTCGGCGAGATAGGCCAGCTCGGCCTCGTGCACGGCGCCGTCGGCCGTGGCGATGCCGAACAGGCCGTCGAGCAGGTCCTCGAGTGTCTTCGGCTCGTCCTTCAGGAGATCGCGCAGCTGCCGGGCATAGGCGTCGAAACCGGCGACGCTCTGCTTGGCGAGATCGAACAGCGCGACGACGCGCGGTTCGTCCTCCGGCGCGATCCTGACCAGCCGGCGGAAGGCATCGACCTCGTTGCAGGTAATGACGCCGTCGGCCTTGGCCATCTTGGCCGCGAGCGCCACCAGGCCGACGGTGAAGGCGATGGTCTCGCGCGGCGGCCGCGCCTCGGGCGCGAGCAGGCCCTCGTCGAGGAGGAAATGCCCCGCGAGCGTGCCGACAAGGGCGCCGATCGGCCCGCCGAGTGCGAAGCCGGCAGCGGCGCCGCCCAGTTTTCCCCAGATTGTCATGAGCGTTCTTTAGGCTCTCCGGGCGTCAAGGCAAAGGGCAAGCGGCAAAAGGCCGCTTCCCCTTGCGCGACACCTTACGAAACGGCACACGGTTGCCTCGTCCTTGGTCCTTTTGAGGAATCACCCATGTCCGGCGGACACGGCCACATCGAAGGTTCGAACAAGAAGATCGCCCTGCTGATCGCCGTCATGGCACTGCTGCTCGCGCTCGCCGAAACGGCGGCGAAGAGCGCGCAGACCGACGCGATCAACGCCAATGTCGAAGCCTCCAACCTCTGGGCCTTCTTCCAGGCCAAGACGATCCGGATGACCACGGTGCGCACCGCCGCCGAGGACATGACGGTAACGCGCAACGCGCTGACCGACGAAGCCGCCAAGGCGGCGATGACGCGCCAGATCGAGGCCTGGCAGGCCACCGCCCAGCGCTGGGACAGCGAGCCGGAAACCCGCGAGGGCCGGCGCGAGCTTTCGGCCCGGGCGATCGCCGCGGAGGCCAAGCGCGACAAGAAATACAAGGCCTATCACGATTTCGAGGTGGCCTCGGCGGCGTTCCAGATCGGCATCGTGCTCGCCTCCGCGACCGTCATCACCGGCGCCTTCGCGCTCGCCTGGCTCGCCGGCGGCCTCGGCCTGATCGGCGTCGGCTTCATGGCCATTGCGCTGTTCGCGCCGGGGACGATCCATCTGTTCTGACCTATCCTGGCGGCGCCCTGTCCCCTTGCGAGGTGCCGCCATGCGCATGACCGACATTGCCTTCAATACCGTCGCCTGGTCGGAGGTCGAGCCGACCCGGCATGCCGGCGAAGCCGGCCACGCCCTGTGGCGCACGCGCACTTTCGGCCCGGCGGACAATCCGATCCGGGTCCGGCTCGTCGACTATTCGCCAGGCTATGTCTCCGACCACTGGTGCTCGAAGGGCCATGTCCTGTTCTGCCTGGAGGGCGAACTGGAGACGACGCTCGCCGACGGCCGCGTCTTCATGCTGACGCCGGGAATGAGCTACCAGGTGGCCGACAATGCCGAAGCACATCGCTCGCGCGCGCCGAAGGGCGCGCGGCTCTTCATCGTCGACTGAGGCGGCGCCGGCAGGCCTCCGTCATCATACTTTCTTCCTAATACTTTCGTATAAGGACTCTCCCGATCTTGCAGGCGATGCTGCAGCGCAGCATGCTTGTCCCCGGCAAATGGTCTGGCCGACGAGGACTGCAATGGATCGGATCAGGGAACTGTCATTCGCCTGGGCGGCCCGCGAGACGGGCCTCGCCGTGCTCGCCGTCATCGGCGTGATGTTCACCCTCGCCGACAGCCCGCTCATGGCGCTGAAGGCGGGGGCGATCGGCTTCACGCTGGTCGCCGCCGTGCTGATGGTGCGGGCCGACCGCGCCCCGACGCGCGAGGTGGAATGCACCGAGGTCTGGAACGGCCTGAAGCGCGACGAACGCCCGCCCCGCCAGGTCGCCCGCCAGTTGATCGGCAAGGCCAACCGGGAGGCGGCCTCGACCTTCGGCTGGTACACGGCGGGCACCGCCGTGGCCCTGTGGATCACCGAGATCGGCGTGGCGGTGTCAGGACTCTGACGGGATCCCCCGGGCCGCTGCGGGCCGCTCGCGTCAACCGAGCGGATCGCCCTTGATCATCGCGAACAAAAGGTGGTCCATCCAGGTGCCGTTGATGCACAGATATTCGCGCGCGAGCCCCTCACGCGTGAAGCCGACACGCTCCAGGAGCGCGACCGAGGCGGTGTTGTGCGGCACGCAGGCCGCCTCGATGCGCCGAAAGCCGAGCGGCCCGAAGACATAGGGGATCAGCGTGCGCACGCCGGCGCTCATATAACCCTGGCCGGCAAAGACCTCGCCCATCCAGTAACCGAGCGAGACCGTCTGGGCGACGCCGCGCCGGACATTGGTGAGCGTGATGCCGCCGACCACCGCGTCATCGGAATTGCGGTGGATCAACACCGCATAGCCCTGGTCCTCGCGCCAGTCCTGCCGATAGCGCGCGACCCGCCGCCGGAAGGCTTGGCGTGTCAGATCGTCCGCCGGCCAGGCCGGCTCCCAGGGCACCAGGAAGGTGCGGCTCGCCCCGCGCAGCTCTGCCCAGGCTTCGTAGTCGCTCATGTCGGGCACGCGCAGCGTCACCTTCGGTCCGACGATCGGCTCCGGCGGATCGTAGGCCAGGCCCACGGCACGCAGCAGCAGGAGACGGCCGGGAGAGGTGTTCATGCAGCGGGGCGCTCTGTCGCGAGTCTCATCGTCTTCCGTCTTAAGAATGCCTCTCCGCCGCCGCACGGTCGAGAGTGAATTGCAAGGCGGCCCACCCCCGGGCACGCGCGAAAGGCGGCATGGCGCCGGTTCGGCCGGCCCATGCGGGCTAACCGGCCGCGAGCCAGTTCGGCCCGCGGCCGCCGAACGTGAGACGCGCCAGCGGCTGGCGCGCATCGCTGCGGATCAGCGCGATGAGGCGGCGGCCGTAGAGGAGATGATTGCGGGACTGGCATTCGATGATGTCGAGCAGGACGGTCGCCGTCCTGGGCTCGGCGGCCATCAGAGCGTCGAAGCCGTCGATCGCAACGACCAGCCCGCCGCTGCCGCTGAAGCTCGGCGGATCGCGAAAACCGTCGTTCAGGGCGTCGAGATTGCCGGTCCAGGGTGCATAACCGAACTGCTCGCGCCATTTCAGCCCCGCCGAGAGCTCCCGGCGAAACCCGTCGAGCGTTTCGAAGCGGAGGAAGATCTCGGCATAGTCGAGCGCCCGCAACCGCGCGCGGCAGGCATCGAACAGGGCGCGGTCCGAAACCATGGTGACGGCGGCGATCCGCAGCAGCGCGAGATCGGCCCGCGACGCATCGCCGGGCAGGCGGAAGACCGGATCGCGGCGTGCCGCCATGTCAGCGGCCCGCCCGCAGCGCGGCGCGCCGAGCCGCCTTTCCGTCATGGGCACGCGCAGGCATCGTGCCGAGAGCTCCCCGGCACCGCCGCCATGCGGCCGATCGTCCCATAGACCGCGCAAGCCAGGGACTCACGACGGCCGGAACTGTTCGGCAAGCTGCCCGAGCTTGTCGAGCCCGCGCTTCGGACCGATCGCCGCGAAGCTGATCGGCGAGGTGCTGACGAGCTTTGCCGCCGCCGCGCGGACGTCCTCGATCGTCACCGCCTCGATCCGCGCGGCAATGTCGTCGAGATCGATCAGCCGGCCGAAGGCGAGGATCTGCCGCGCCATCTGGTCGGTGCGGGCCGAGGAGCTTTCCAGCGCGCCGAGCAGGCCGACCTTCATCTGCGCCTTGGCCCGGTTGACCTCGACTTCGGTCGCACCGGCCGCGGTGGCATGCAGGATGTCGAGCGTCAGGCGGATGAGCTCGCCGGCATCCTTCGGGTCGGTGCCGGCGGAAATGCCGAACAGGCCGGTGTCCGAATAGGACCAGTGGAAGGAATGAATCTCGTAGCAGAGACCGCGCTCCTCGCGCACCTCCTGGAACAGCCGCGAGGAGAGCCCGCCGCCGAGCAGGTTGGTGAAGACCCCCGTCGCATAGATCGAGGGATCGCGAAAGCTGACCCCTTCGAAACCGATGACCACATTGGTCTGCTCGAGCGGCCGGGCGACCGTCCGCACCCCGCCGCCGTATCGCGCCCGGTCATGGGCCGGCGCCGAGCCGGAACCGAAAGGTGCGAACTTCTCGGCCGCCAGGTCCACCACCCGGTCGTGGTCGACCGCGCCGGCGGCCGCGACCACCGTATTGGCGGTCTTGTAGGAGCGGCTCATATAGCCGCGCAGCTTGTCGGAGGTCGCCCCGCGCACCGCCTGCGGCGTGCCGAGAATGGTGCGGCCGAGCGGCTGGCCGGGAAAGGCGGCCGCGACGAAATGGTCGAAGACGACGTCGTCGGGCGAATCCTCGGCCGCACCGATCTCCTGGACGATGACGTTCTTTTCCTTGGCGAGCTCGCCCGGCTCGAACAGCGGATCGGTCAGGATGTCGGAGAGGATGTCGCCGGCGACATCGAGGTCCTCGCCCAGCACCTTGGCGAAATAGGCGGTGTTCTCGGAGGACGTCGCGGCATTGAGGTCGCCGCCGATCGCCTCGATCTCCTCGGCCATGCCGCGCGCTGTGCGCCGGCTGGTGCCCTTGAAGGCCATGTGCTCCAGGAGATGGCTGATGCCGTGCTCGTCGGCGCGCTCGTCGCGGCCGCCAACCCCGACCATCACGGTCACGGCGGCGGTCTTCACATGCGCCATGGCATCCGTCACGACGGTGAGGCCGGACGGCAGTGTCGTCATTCGTGTCGTCATGGACCGACTTTAGCCGGCCGAAGCGAGAACCGGAAGCGGGCAGGCCCGCTCAACCGCCGGATGGCTGCAGCCAGTGTTCGAGGCGCGGGCCAGGTACCCGGCCAAATTGGCGTCGGTTGTCGGTCACGGCGCCGCAACGGTTGCCGGCGCCTGGGCGGCGATCCAGGTATCGTCGGCGCCGATGACGGCGCCCCGACGCTCCGGGCAGCCCCGAATCCGCCCATAGCGCCGGGCGGTTTCGTGACCGAGACCAATCACCGGGGTTTTCATGGCCATCTCCTGGAATGACCATATGGCCAGAACATGGATGCAGCCATCGCTCCGCCAACCGGCGCAAGCCGTCGCCGGACTGAACGCACGTCGGTGCGTCGCGTTCACGATCCCCGGCCACGCGGCCGGGGACGGCATCGACCGCCGGCTCAGCCGCGCGGATCGATCGGCTTCACCGTGTCGAGGCCGAGGACGTCCTCCAGCATCTTGGCGCCGGCCAGGATCCGGTCCTCGCCATGCGGCCGGGCGGCGATCTGCAGCCCCACCGGGCGGCCGTCGCGGGTGAAGCCGCAGGGCAGCGACAAGGCCGGGCTCGAGACCGTCGTGAAAGCATAGGCGATCGACAGCCACTGCACATAGTCGGGGAAGGTGAAGCCGTCGCATTCGGCGACATAGCGCTGCTCGACCGGATAGGCCGCGACGATGGTCGCCGGCGTCAGGATCAGGTCGTAGCTGTCGAAAAAGGCGAGCGCGCGCTGCAGCATGGCCTGGCGCTGCGCCTCGGCGCGGGCGAGCTCGGCCATGGTGAGCTGCATGCCCTTTTCGATGTTCCAGATGACCTCGGGCTTCAGCTTGTCGCGATGGGTGCGCAGGAGTTCGGCCTTGGTGACCGCGAAGGCATAGGCACGCAAGACGCCGAAACATTCATGCACTTCGGAGAAGTCGGGATGGGCTTCCTCCACGGTCACCCCGGCGCCGGCGAAGCGCTCCGCCGCCTTGCGCGTGATCTCCTTCACTTCCGGATCGACCGGGGTAATGCCGAGATCCGGCGAATAGGCGACGCGTTTCGGCTTCCAGCCCGAGCGCAGCGCGGCGCGGAAACTGCGGCGGGGGGCGGGCAGAGACCGCGGGTCGCGATGGTCGTCGCCGCTCATGGCATCGAGCAGCAGGGCGAGATCGGCCACCGTGCGCGCCATCGGCCCCTCGATGCCGAGGGAGGCGTCGATCTTGGTGCCCGGCGTGGTGGCGACGCGGCCGGGCGAAGGGCGCATGCCGACAATGCCGCAGAAGCTCGCCGGATTGCGCAGCGAACCGCCCATGTCCGAACCATGCGCGAGCCAGGCCTGGCCAGTGGCGAGCGCCACGGCTGCGCCCCCGGACGAGCCGGCGGCCGAGAGCTTGGTGTTGTAGGGGTTCAGCGTGCGGCCGAACACCTCGTTGAACGTGTTGGCGCCGGCGCCGAATTCCGGGGTGTTGGATTTGGCGTAGACGATGCCGCCGCGCGCCTCGAGGTTTTCCACGAGAATATTCGACGTGGTCGGCACATGGTCGGCGAAAATCGGCGAGCCCTGCGTCGAGAGCACGCCTTCGACGTCGGTCAGATCCTTGATCGGCACCGGCATGCCCATCAGCAGCCCACGGCCCTCCTTCGGCCGCTTCATCAGCGCCCTGGCATGTTTGCGGGCCCGGTCGAAGCACAGCGTCGGCAATGCGTTGACCTTGCCGTCGACGGCGGCAATCCGCGCTTCCAGCGTGTCGAGAAGATCGAGCGGGCTGACCTCGTCTTTCTTCAGAAGTTTCAGGATGTCGGTTGCGCTCTTCTCGATCAGCGACAGATCAGCGGCCATGCAGTGCTCCCCAGGGATCGTCTCCGAAAGGCTTGCACTGGCCATGCGCGGGCGGCAAGAGCGGCGCGGTGCCGGAACCGCTATGCGCCAGGCTCATGGATCGCGGCGCGCGGCCCGTTCCGGCGCGCAGCTTTGCCTAAAGCGCAAAAAACCTGGATGATGCGCGCCTTGCAAGGCCCGAACGCAGCATCATGACCATGTCCACGACTGCCGATACCACCGCCGCCGAGGCCGAACCGGAAGTGAGGATCCGACGGCTGCACCGCCGCGATCTCAACCGCACCTGGGAATTCCTCAAGCACGTCTTCCGCGAGGTGAACCGCACCACGGTGGAATATCAGCGGCCGCGGTCGAAGAAGCGCTTCCTCGAGGTCTACGAGGAAAAGGGCATCGAGCAGCTCCTGTTCGTGGTGACGGCGCACGGCAAGGAGCAGATCGTCGGCTATGCCGAATGCGCCCTGACCATCGTCGGCACCGACAACTGGATGAACGAGCGCTATTTCCGGATGCGCGAGATGCGGCCGCTCTTTGTCGAGGAGCTGGCCGTGCATCCCGACTACCAGGGCCGCGGCCTCGGCTCCTTCGTGCTGGATCAGCTGGAACATCTGGCGCGGCTGCGTGGCTGCACGCATCTCGTGCTGGAAGTCGCCGAGAACAACAACCACGCCCTCAAATTCTACCGCACGCGCAGCTTCTACAAGCTCGACGCGGCCGTGTTCCTGGCCAAGAAGGTGGTCAACGAGGCCGAATTGCTGCCGCCCCGGCCACTGGCCAAGCGGGCGAGCCAGGTCGAGGACGAAACCCCCGCCGTGGTCCTGCCGACCAGCCCGCCGGAGCCGAGCGACGACAGCGGCCCGCGCCGCACGGCGGCCGCGCGGAGCCCCGCGCAGAAGGCACCGCGCGTCAAGGCCACGGCGGCCAGGACCGGAGCAGCCAAGACCGGGCGCGCGCCGCGCAAGGCCCGCGCCAAGGCCGACCCGGCCGGCTGATCACGTCCCTGTGTAGCGTCCCCCGCACATCCGGTCTTGATACCTAGTGACGCGAGGTATAGCGTCGCTAGGTATGGAACCGGAAATGCTCAAAGGTCACCTCGACACCATCGTGCTCGCCGCGCTGGAGGCGGGGCCGGCCCATGGCTATGCCATCATCGAGGCCATCAGGCAGCGCAGCAACGACACGTTCGACCTGCCGGAGGGCACGGTCTATCCGGCTCTGCACCGCCTGGAAGGCGCCGGGCTTCTGCACAGCAGCTGGGTGACGCCAGCCGGCGGCCGGCGCCGGCGGGTCTATGCGCTGACCGATGCGGGCCGCACCGCCCTCCTCGAGCGGCGCGACGGCTGGCAGCGCTTCGCCCGAGCCGTCCAGGCCCTGGTCGCGGGAGGCAAGCCATGGCCGGCCTGATCGAACGCTATCTCGACGCCCTCGAACGGGATCTCGATTTCGACCGTCGGCTGGCACGGCGGGTCCGGGCGGAATGCGCCGACCATCTGGCGGAGGCCGTGGCGGCGCAGGCCGGCCTGCCGCCGGAGGCCGCCGAGCACCGGGCGATCGCCCGCATGGGCCCGCACCGGGCGATCGCCGCAAGCTTTGCCCATGATATGCTCGGCCGGCGCGCCGACCGGCTGTGGCTCACCCTCCTGACCACCTTCCTCGCCACCTTTCTCGCCATGCGGCTGCGCACGCTCGGCCTCGCCGAGGCCGGTGCCGACGGCATCGGCTCCCTTGCGCCGCTGATCGATCGCTACGGCTTCGTCGCGGCGCTCGCCATCGGCTGCGGCGGCTGGCTGTCGCTGCGCCGGCGGACCGGCCGCGATGCCGGCGGTGTCCGCGCGGTCGCGCTGGTGGCGGCCGCGACGCTGGCGGCGCTCGGCGCCTCGATCGGCGCCGGCCTGGCGCGTGTCGCGGCGGCCGGCGCGCCGGACCCGCTCACGCTTGCGATCACGGCCGGCAGCCTCGCCGAATGCAGCCTGCTGCTCTGGCTGATGGCGCAGGTCCAGGCGCTGAGGCGCCAGCTCCGGCGGGTCGAAGCGCTGATGGCGGACTGAACCACCCCTCTCCTCGCAACATCCCCCGTTTCACAGACCGACCTTTCAGGAGGCGCGGAATGCTCAAGCTCGTTCCCGGACTACCCCATGGCTGGCCGCTTCTCGGCCTCATCTCCGCACTGCTGCTGGCCGGCGCAGGCCTGGCCTATGGCCTAGCCGGCGGCGACACGGCAGGCTTGCGTGCGGTGATCCGGCTGACCGCCCGCACCTCGCTCGTCCTGTTCCTCGCCGCCTTTGCCGCGTCGGCTCTGCTGCGGCTCGCACCGGCCGCACCGACCCGCTGGCTCCGGCGCAACAGGCGCCAGCTCGGCCTCGCCTTTGCCGTCTCCCACCTCATCCATCTCGCCGCCATCGTCCAGCTCGCCGGCCGTGACCCGGCACTGTTCTGGCAGCTCACCACGGCCGGCAGCATCGTCTCCGGCGGGCTTGCCTATCTCGTCATCGCAGCCATGGCCGCAACCTCCTTCGACCGCAGCGCCGCCTGGCTCGGCCCGCGCGCCTGGCGTGCGCTGCACTGGACCGGCAGCCATTTTCTCGCGGTCAGCTTCATCGTCACCAACGCCAAGCGGATCCCGGCGAGCGCCTGGTACGGCCTGCCGGTCGCACTGGTGGCGCTGGCCGTGGCGCTGCGCTTCGCCGCGGCCCTGCGGCGGCGGGAGCCGGCCGCGCCGGGCCTGGAGCTGCAACGAGAGCTTTGATCAGACCTGCATCAGCGCGGCGGGACGGACATCGCTGCGTCATATGACCGCCATAGCGGCTGCGTCTCATAGAATCGCTGCTGCCCATGGTCCCGACGGGAAAATCGCGTTAGCCTTCCGCAGCCTCACAACTTTCCGACGAATGCCGATGGCCCGCGAAATCGATCCCTTCAAGGTCACCTCCCCGCGGATCTTCCTGTTCCGCATGCTGGTCTTCCTCGTGCTCGTCGTGCTGGTCGCGGTGGTGCTGCAGCGCGAGGTCAAGCTCGCCTTCATGGCCAATCCCGGCCTCAATGGCGTGATCGTGGCGGTGGCGCTGATCGGCATCCTGCTGAGCTTCCGCCAGGTGATCCGGCTGTTTCCCGAGGTCCGCTGGGTCAATTCCTTCCGCCTCGCCGACCCCGGCCTGACGGTGGCGCGTCCGCCGGTGCTGCTGGCGCCGATGGCGACCATGCTCGGCGAACGGGTCGGCCGCATGAGCATTTCGACGCTGACCATGCGCAGTCTGCTCGATTCGCTCGCAACGCGGCTCGACGAGGGCCGCGAGCTGTCGCGCTACCTCACCGGCCTCCTCGTCTTTCTCGGCCTGCTCGGCACCTTCTGGGGCCTGATCGAGACGGTCACCTCGGTCGGCCGGGTGATCAACGGCCTGTCGACGCAGGGCGAGCTCGGCACCATCTTCGAGGACATGAAGCGGGGCCTCGCCGAGCCCCTCGGCGGCATGGGCATCGCCTTCTCGTCCTCGCTGTTCGGCCTCTCCGGCTCGCTGGTTCTCGGCTTCCTCGACCTGCAGGCGAGCCAGGCGCAGAACCGCTTCTACACCGAGGTGGAGGACTGGCTGTCCTCGACCGTCCAGGACATGGCCGGCGCCGCCGGCGGCGAAGGCACCGGCCTCGGCATGGCCGACCTCGAAAACGCCTTCGAGCGCCTGCGCGAGACCCTCGCCGAGGGCCAGGGCGGGCAGCGCAGCAGCGCCGCGCTCGCCAATCTCGCCGAGGGCATCCAGGGCCTCGTCACCCATATGCGCACCGAGCAGCAGATGATCCGCGACTGGGTCGAGGCGCAGTCGGACGACCAGAAACAGGTTCGTAAGCTGCTGGAACAGCTGCTGCGCGAACGCGCAGGACCGGTCTGACATGGCCCTGTCGCGCTCGCGCCGCGGCGAACGCGGCATCGACTACTGGCCGGGTTTCGTCGACGCCCTGTCGACCTTCCTGCTCGCCATCATCTTCATGCTGTCGGTATTCATGCTGGCGCAGTATTTCCTGTCGCGCGAGATCGTCGGCAAGGACGATGCGATGGCGCGCCTCAACCGCCAGATCGCCGAACTCAGCGACCTCCTGCAGCTCGAGCGCGGCCAGCGCCAGGGCCTGCAGGACAATCTCGCGGCGATCAGCGCGACCCTCGGCACGACCGAGCAGGAGCGGCGTCGCCTGCAGAGCCAGGCCGAGGAGGCGCAGAGCCAGGCGGGGTCGGCGACCAATCGCGCGCTGGCGCTGGAGGGGGAGGCGACGGCCCAGCGCCGGGCGGCGGAAGCCGCTCTCGCCCAGGTCGAGCTGCTCAACCAGCAGATCGCCGCCCTGCGCCGCCAGTTCGCCGCGCTCGAAAATGCGCTGGCCGCAAGCGAGGCGCGCGACCGCGACTCGCAGACCCGCATTTCCGACCTCGGCCGCCGGCTGAACCTGGCGCTGGCCCAGCGCGTACAGGAACTGTCGCGCTATCGTTCGGAATTCTTCGGCCGGCTGCGCGAGATCCTGGCCGAGCGGCCGGACGTGCGTGTCGTCGGCGACCGCTTCGTCTTCGGCTCGGAAGTGTTCTTCGCCTCCAGCCAGGCCGTGCTGGAACCCGGCGGCCGGGCCGAGCTCGACAAGCTCGCCGATGCGCTGACCCAGGTCGCGCGCGATATTCCGCAGGATATTCCCTGGGTGCTCAGGATCGACGGTCATACCGACGCCCGGCCGATCAGCGGCGGCCGCTTCGCCTCCAACTGGGACCTGTCGGCGGCCCGCGCCATCGCGGTGGTGCAATATCTGATCGGCAAGGGCATTCCGCCGCAGCGGCTGATGGCCGCCGGCTTCGGCGAATTCCAGCCGATCGAGCCCGGCGACAGCCCGGAGGCGCTGGCCCGCAACCGGCGCATCGAAGTCAGGCTGACCGACCGGTGAGCGCGGCACGGCCCGCCGTCACGGTGACGGCCTTCGACCCGGCCCGCCTGCCGGCCATGACCGATCTCTGGGTCGCCACCTGGGCCGCCACCTATCCCGCCATCGATTTCGACCGCCGGCGCGGCTGGTTCACCGACCGCATCACGGCATTCGTCGAGGACGGCGTCGCCGTGCCGCTCGCCTTCGTCGGGTCCGATCTCGCCGGCCTCGTCACCGTCGACCCGGCAGGCGGCTGGATCGACCAGATGCTGGTGGGCCTCGCCTTCCAGGGCGGCGGCGCCGGCGCGGCCCTGATGGCCGAGGCGCGCCGGCTGTCGCCCAACGGCCTGTCGCTGGACGTCAATGCCGACAATGGCCGGGCGATCGCCTTCTACCGGCGCGAGGGTTTCGTCAGGACCGGCGGCCGGATCAACGGCCAGGGCGCGGCCATCGACATCATGACGTGGACACCCGCGCGGTAATGCCGGCGGATGGCGTCACGGCGCGCGGCTGCCGTTGAACTGCAGTTCGGCGAGCCGGGCATAGAGCCCGCCCCGCGCGACGAGCTCGGCATGGCTGCCTTCCTCGACGATCCGCCCCTCGTCCATGACCAGGATGCGGTCGCAGTTCAGCACCGTCGCCAGGCGATGGGCGATGACCAGCGTGGTGCGCCCTTCCATGAGCCGCTCCAGGGCCTTCTGCACCATGGTTTCGCTTTCGGCGTCGAGCGCCGATGTCGCCTCGTCGAGCAGCAGCAGCGGCGCATCGCGCAGAATGGCACGGGCGATCGCGATACGCTGGCGCTGGCCGCCGGACAGCGTCACGCCGCGCTCGCCGATCTGGCTGGCATAGCCCTCCGGCAGACGGGCGATGAACTCGTCGGCGAAGGCGAGCCGGGCGGCCTCGACGACAGCGGCATCGTCGGCCTCGGGCCGGCCGTAGCGGATGTTGTCTGCAACGCTCGCGGCGAAGATCGCGACGTCCTGCGGCACCAGCGCGATCCGCCGGCGCAAGGCTTCCGGGTCCACCTCGGCGATCGGCACGCCGTCGAAACGGACCACGCCGCCGGCCGGATCGTAGAAGCGCAGCAGCAGGGAGAACAGCGTCGACTTGCCGGCTCCCGACGGGCCGACAATGGCGACCTTCTCGCCGCGCTTCACCTCGAAGCTGACCTCGTCCAGCACCCGGGCCTCCGGCCGCACCGGATAGGCGAAGCGGACCGCGACGAAGCTGACCTCGCCGCGGGCCGGCTCCGGCAGGGCGAGCGGCCGGGCCGGCGCCTTGACCTCCGGCTCCACGGCCAGGATCTCGACCAGCCGCTCGGCGGCGCCGGCGGCCTGACTGATGTCGCTCCAGACCTGCGACAGTTCCGACAGGGCGCCGGCGGCGAAGACGGCATAGAGCACGAATTGCGACAGGCGGCCGCTCGACATGGTGCCGGCCAGCACCTCCTGGGCGCCGGCCCAGAGAATGGCGACGACACTCGAGAAAACCAGGAAGATCACCACTGCCGTCAGGATGGCGCGGGCCCGGTTGGCGTCGCGCGCGGTGGTGAAGGCTTCCTCGGCCGCGGCGACGAAGCGGCCGGTGACGGTGCGTTCGGCGGTGAAGGCCTGCATCGTCCGCACCGCCTGGATATTCTCGTTGGCATAGGCCGAGGCATCGGCGAGCCGGTCCTGGGCCAGGCGCGAGCGGCGGCGCACGTCGCGGCCGAAGGCGACCAGCGGCAACACCAGGATCGGGATGGCGGCGACCGCATAGAGCGACAGCCTCGGGCTCGTGACCACCATCATCGCCAGCGCGCCGACGAACATGATGAGGTTGCGCAGCGCGATGGAGACGGAGACGCCGACCGCCGACTTGATCTGGGTGGTGTCGGCGGTCAGCCGCGAGATCACCTCCCCCGTCTTGGCGGTGTCGAAGAAGCTCGGCGAGAGCTTCGCCAGATGGCTGAACACGGCGGCGCGGATATCCGCCACCACCCGTTCGCCGATCGTGGTGACGAGATAGAAGCGCGAGGCCGAGGCGATCGCCAGCACCAGGGCGACGCCGACCAGCATGGCGAAATACTGCGAGATCATGCCCTCGGCCGAAAAGCCGAAATCGATCATCCGGCGGATCGCCAGCGGCACGACAAGCGTTGCCAGCGAGGCGACGACGAGGGCGACGGCGGCACCGGCCAGGAGGCCGGGATAGCGCAGCGCATAGGGCACGAGGGCCATGAGCGGCCGCAGGCGGCGGCGCCCAGCGGGCGCGCTGTCACCCGGCCGATCATTCGACGCTGCGGCAATGCTCATGCTTCTTCCCAACCTTTTCCCGCGCCGAACTCATGGGCTGCCCGCCAAGGCTTGAAAACCCGGCAAACTTCGCGTATGAGCGCGGCTTCTCGTCACAGGACGACCCGTGTGCCGGCGTTTGACCGATCCGGCGCCCTTTGAGGACGACCCATGAAGACCGGCATTCATCCTGATTATCACACCATCAAGGTCGTCATGACCGATGGCACCGAGTACACGACCCGCTCGACCTACGGCAAGCCGGGCGACACGCTGCAGCTCGATATCGACCCGAAGTCGCATCCGGCCTGGACCGGCGGCTCGCAGCAGCTGATGGACCGTGGCGGCCGCCTGTCGCGCTTCAACCAGCGCTTCGGCAATCTCGGCGTCGCGCTGAAGAAATAAGCCTGCATCGCCGCCCTGGCTTGATGGAACCCCGGCCCATGGCCGGGGTTTTCGTTTTTGCGTGCCGTTCATCGGGCGTTCGGCTTGCCGCCGCAAGGCGGCCGCCGTTGCGCCCTTGTCATGCTGCGGCGCGTCAATAGTGCTGGCTCCCGGGTACGCCTCGTGCCAAGGAAGCCTGTCGGGGAGACGGCCATTTCTTGGGAATTCGAGGGTTCCACGCCACGCGCCGCCCAGTCCTGGCGGGCAAAGGAGCAGGGAATGACCGACGAGTTGATCGCTTCCGGCGTCATCCGCAAGTTGATGCCGTGGGAAACAGCGCTGCTGCGCTGCCATTTCCTGCGGCTCGACACCGAGGCCCGCAATTGTCGTTTTGCCGCCGGCGTCTCCGACGAGACGATTGCAGGCTATGCCGAAACGGCCCTCGGCCCCGATGCACTCGTGCACGGCTTCCTGGTCGAGGGCGTGCTGCGCGGCGCCGCCGAGCTCCGCCTGATCGAGGACAATGCCGGCGAGGTGGCGATCACGGTCGAGGACGCCTGGCGCCAGACCGGCGTCGGCACCGCCCTGTTCGGCCGCCTGCTGCTGACCGCCCGCAACCGCGGCGTCCGCAGCCTGATCATGACCTGCCTGCCGGCCAACCGGGGCATGCAGCGGCTCGCGGCCCGTTTCGACGGCAAGATCACCTATGCGTCCGGCGACGTCTTCGCCGATATCGCCACCGAGCCGGCCAATGCGGTCTCGCTCTGGCGCGAGGCCTGGCGCGATGGCTCCTCCGTCGCCGCGACAGTGCTGGATGCCCAGCTCAATCTCCTGAAGCGCGCCCGCACCGGCTTCCGTGCCGAGCACCGGGACGGCGAGACGCCGGGCGCCTGACGCCCGGCGGGCGCCGATCGACGCTCCGCGGGCCTGACATGGGCTTGCGGGGCGCTTCGACCGTCAGCGCGACATCGTGACCTGGGCGCCGCTGGCGGTCGCCCCGGAATAGCCACCCGAGGCCTGCGGGAAGAGGCGCGCGGCGACGCGGCCGCCCGGCTGCAGCAGCACGACCTCCGAACCGCGCTGCTCCCAGGCGTTGATGCGGGCGAGCGAGGGCGCCCGGCAGCTCTGCGGATTGGCGCGATAGAATTCGAACAGCGGGGTCGAGGTGAGCGTGATCCGGCAGCGGTCGCCGGCATCGGTCACCGTCCAGGTGCCGGCAATGGCGGTGGCCGACGGCGCGGCGGCGCGCGGCGTTTCCTGGCGCGGCAGGGCTGCGACTGGCCCCGGCGCGGGGCTGCCACGCGGCGGCGGGTCTTCCACCATGATGCGCGGCTCGCCCGAAGGGCCCGTCGGAGCCGAGGGCCGCACGGCCGGATCGATCGCCGAGGGACCGATGTCGGAGGTGGCACGGCTCGCCCCGGGAGGCGGCGGGATATCTTCGGTGGCAACGCTCGAATCGGGCGCCGGCTGGCCGCCGGCAATGACGTCCTCGTCGGCGGGCGAAGGGCGCCGCTGGGGCGGCGGCATCGCCTGCTGGCGCGAGCCGAACGAGCCGTCGATGCGCTCCGAGCCGCTCGGCGGCATGGAAGAGGAAGAGAAACCGTCGAAACGCGAGGACGTACAACCGGCCAGCGCAGCCGAAGCGAGAAGAAGGGCGACGGGGCGCGTCAGCATGAAATGTTCCCGAATCCGATGTCGACGCAGGACGCGACACCGCCACCGTCGACGCAAGCTGCGGCGCTTCGATGGCGGTGGCACGACATACGCGAGAATGCCGGATTTATCGTTAACCGATCCTTCAGGACATGGCAGCCGGTTTTTTCTCGACCGGCCGGGCCACGATGGCCGCCCAGTCGGTCCTCACCGTCGCCAGCATGAGCACGGCGAGCGCGGCGAAGATCACCACCGCTCCGGTCACCAGCGCATAGTCCTCCGACCGCAGCACGACATAGAGCAGGCCGTAGGACGCGCCGAGCTCGGCCGCCACCATGAGCCCCTCCCTCAGCCGGCCGAAGACGAGCCCGACATAAAGCGAGACGAGACCGATGACGGCGGTGCTGGCGAGGAGATAGGCGCGGGCGAAGCCGACATGTTCGGCAAAGGACAGCAGCAGGAGATAGAAGATCGCCAGGGCCGCGCCGACCATCAGATATTGCACGGGATGGAAGGCGCGGACCGAAAGCACTTCCAGGAGGAAGACCGCGAGGAAGGCGGCGCCGATGACCAGCACGCCATATTTCAGCGCGCGCTCGACCAGGTGGTAGACGTCGACCGGCTGGAACAGCCTGACCCCTGCCCGGAGGGTCGAGAGCCTGGCCAGCAGGGCCGGATCGGCGGCAAGCGCCTGCGCCGCCGTCCGGCCGTAGTGGGGCACCGACCAGCGCGCCGTGAAGCCGGCCTCGCCCACCTCCCGCTCGGCCGGCAGCGTGGTGCCGAAGAAGCTCGGATGGCCCCAGTTCGACCTGAGGGCGATCTCCGAGGCGCGGCCGACCGGCACAACGGAAAGCGCCCGCGATCCCTTCAGCGCGAAACGGGTGGCGACCGTGAACGGCGCCGTGCCGTCGATGCCGCGCACCGGCGCCTGCAATGTGGGCACCTGGAGGCTTGCGGGGCCGCTGCCGGGCTCGAGCGCCGCCGAGGCCGCGCCGATGCGCACGCTGACCTCGCGCTCCAGGCCGCGCGGGTCGGAAACGTAGAAGACGACCGCCGCCTCGTCCCAGACCGGCGCGATCGCCGCCGGATCCGACCTGGTCACGTCGACCGCCCCGAAGCCCGCCTCGATGTCGATTTCGCCGCGGAAGACAGGAACCTCGAAGATGCCGCGGCGGCGCTGCTCGACATTGACGTCGCCGGACTGCCTGAGCCTGTCGGGCAGCACGGCGAGCACCCGCCGCACCGTGCGCTGGCCGAGGCTGTCGCCGTCGCGGCCGACATAGGGCAGCAGCAGGATCGGCCCGACAATGGTCTGCTCGCCGGCCCAGGCGCCGGCAACTTCAGTGGCCACCTCGGCGGCCCGCTGGGAGCGTTCGCCACGCAGGGCCGAGACGACCAGCAGCGGCACGACCATCAGCGCCGTCAGGAGGCCGATGGCGAGGAGCTTGAACAGGGGAGACCGGATCAGCCTTGATCCTGCGGTCATGGATGAACCTCCGATGAATGGAGGCTCAAACTCACGCGAGGGCCAGGGCTGCCGCAGGGAGACAAGCGGGAGCGGCCGCGGTGTTTCCGTGGCGGAAGCGCGGCAGGGTGGCAGGCCCCCGCGGCGCGCCTCGACAGGCAGGCGGCGCCGGCCGGATCTGGCGCGGGTCAGATCTGCCGCGCCACCATCATCTTCTTGATTTCGGCGATGGCCTTGGCCGGATTGAGGCCCTTCGGGCAGGCCTTCGAGCAGTTCATGATGGTGTGGCAGCGATAGAGGCGGAACGGATCCTCGAGATTGTCGAGGCGTTCGCCGGTCGCCTCGTCGCGCGAGTCGATCAGCCAGCGATAGGCCTGCAGCAGGATCGCCGGGCCGAGATAGCGGTCGCCGTTCCACCAGTAGCTCGGACAGGAGGTCGAGCAGCAGGCGCACAGGATGCACTCATAGAGGCCGTCGAGCTTCTCGCGGTCCTCGCGCGACTGGCGCCATTCCTTTTCCGGCTTCGCGGTCGTCGTCTTCAGCCAGGGCTCGATCGAGGCGTGCTGGGTGTAGAAGCGCGTCAGATCCGGCACCAGGTCCTTGACCACGGGCATGTGCGGCAGCGGATAGATCTTCACCGCGCCGGCCTTGACCTCGTCCATGCCCTTGGTGCAGGCGAGCGTATTGGTGCCGTCGATGTTCATCGCGCACGAACCGCAGATGCCCTCGCGGCAGGAGCGGCGGAAGGTGAGCGTCGGGTCGACCTTGTTCTTGATCCAGATGAGGCCGTCGAGAACCATCGGTCCGCAATCGTCGCGGTCGACGTAGTAGGTGTCGATGCGCGGATTGGCCCCGTCGTCCGGATTCCAGCGGTAGATCTTGAATTCGCTGAGACGATTGGCGCCGGCGGGCTTCGGCCAGGCCTTGCCCTCGGTGATCTTGGAGTTCTTCGGAAGCGTGAACTGGGCCATGATATGTCTTCAAGTCTCGCGCGGTGTAGCGAAGCTGCCCCTCCCTTCAAGCCTGGGGGGCCGCTTGTCAATCCGGTCTTTTGTCGAGCGCGGTCAGCTCTGTGTCAGCCGCGCATCCACCAGATGACGCCGAGGCCGAGGACCGCCGAGACGAGGCCGATGATGCGCAGCTGCTGAAGCGGCGTCACGCGCATGATTTCGAGCGCCTGGCGCACCCGCATCGGAACCGCGGCGAGCAGGATGCCCTCGATGACGAGGACGAGGCCGAGGGCGGTCAGGAAGTCTTTCATGGCAGGGCTTGTCCCGGCGCGATCGAGAAAGGCCGCCGCGATCGGATCGCGGCGGCCTCATGTTCTCAAACTCCCGTCAGCGGCTCGGGGCCGGTGCTTCCGGCGCCCGGGCAGGAGCCGGCGCCGGGCGGGCGGCCGGTCCGGCGGGCCGTCCGCTCGCATCGCCGAAGAAGCGGAAGAACTCCGAGTTCGGCGAGAGGATCATCCTGGTATCGCCCTGTTTCAGGCTCTGCTCGTAGGCCTGCATGGTGCGATAGAAGGAGAAGAAGGCGGGGTCGCGGCCATAGGCTTCGGCAAAGATGCGGTTGCGTTCGGCATCGCCGGCACCCCGCAGTTCCTCCGCCCGCCGGTTGGCCTCGGCCAGGATGCCGACCACCTCGCGGTCCGCGCGAGCGCGGATCGTGACCGCCTGCTGGGCGCCGGTGGCGCGCAGGTCGGCCGCTTCCTGCCGCCGCTCGGTCTGCATGCGGTTGAACACGGCTTCCTGGTTCACCTGCGGCAGGTCGACCCGGGTCAGGCGCAGGTCGATGATCTCGACGCCGAGCGTGCCGGCCTCGCGGTTCACCTCGTCCTGGATCCGGTTCATCAGCGCGCCGCGATCGGTGCGGATCAGCGCCGACATGGTGGTCCCCGCGATGATGTTGCGCATCGAGGAGTTCACGAAGCTGGTCAGGCGGGTATTGGCGTTCGGCACGGTGCGCACGGTCTGGAAGAAGCGCAGCGGCTGCGTGATGCGGTAGCGGGCGAAGGCGTCGACGTCGAGATTCTGCCGGTCGGTGGTCAGCACCGACTGCACCGGCAGGTCGAGATCGAGCGTGCGCTTGTCCAGCGTCACGACATTGTCGACCACGGGCAGCTTGAAATAGAGCCCGGGCTGGCTGATCGGCTGGCGGACCACCTCGCCGAAGCGCAGCACGATGGCGTGCTGCGTCTGCTGCACGACGAAGAAGGCATTGGCCAGGGCGAAGAGGGCGGCCGCCGCGAGAATGCCGAGAACCAGTTTGGCGGTGGAATTCATCGCGTCGTCCCCTGGGTCGTGCCGGCCTGCGGGCGACGGGTGAGCTGATCGAGCGGCAGGAACGGCTGGACGCCGTTGCCGCCCGACTGGTCGATGATGACCTTGTCGGTACCGCCGAAGATCCGTTCCATGGTTTCCAGATACATGCGCTCGCGCGTCACCTCGGGGGCGTTGCGGTACTGCTCGTAGATCTGGCTGAAGCGGCTCGCCTGGCCGTTGGCCTCGGCGACGACGCGGTCGCGATAGGCCTCGGCCTCCTGCAGCGTCTGGGACGCGCGGCCACGCGCCTCGGGCACCACCTGGCTCGCATGGATGCGTGCCTCGTTCTGCACCCGGTTCTGGTCCTGCTGGGCGGCGTTGACGTCCAGGAAGGCGCCACGCACCTGCTGCGGCGGCAGCGCCGACAAAAGCTGGACCACGCGGATGTTCACGCCCGACTTATAGTCGTCCAGCGTCTTCTGCATGATGGTGCGGACCTCGCCGGCGATGGCCGACTGGTCGGTGGTCAGGATCGGCTGGATGTTGCGCCGGCCGATCGCCTCGCGCAGCGCGCTCTCGGCGACCGATTTGACCGTGCCTTCGGGGTTCTGCATCTGGAACACGAAATCGGCGACATTGGCCGCGTTGACGTCCCACTGCACTTCCAGGTCGATGTCGACGATGTTCTCGTCGCCCGTCAGCATCAGGCTTTCCTCGAGCACGTCGCGGTTGCCGCCGCGCGGACCGCCGCCCGAGCGATAGCCAACCTCGGTGCGGCGCACGTCGGTGACCGGCACGCGGTAGACCGCGCCGAACGGCGCCGGCGGGTTCCAGTTGAGGCCGGGCGCCGAATTGCCGGTGTGGCGGCCGAACACGGTGTTCACGCCGATCTCGTTCTGGCTGACGGTGTAGAAGCCGGTCAACGCATAGACGACGAGGCCGAGCACGACGATGAGTGCGATGCCCTTGGCTCCGATATTGCCGCCGCCGCCGGGCAGCACGCTCTTCAGGCGCTCCTGGCTCTTGCGGAAGAGGTCCTCGAGGTCGGGGGGCTGACCGCCGCCGCCCTGGGGTCCCTGCCCCCAGGGCCCTTTCGGGCCGCTGCCGCCTCCGCCGCCGCCCCAAGGGCCGCCGCCGCCTTGATTGTTCCACGGCATGAAAAAGTCCTCGCCAAGAGAGCCGGACGGCGCGCCAGGCGCCTTGCTGGCCTTCGGATATAGAAGAGCCGTCCTTGCCTTTCAACGCGATGGCACGAACCTCATTGCCGCATTTCGGCCCGCAAGGTGAATGGCGGACCGGCCGGAGACGGCGATCCACAGCCCCGGCGGGCCCGCGGCGGTGCGGGTTAACGGTCAGGCGCGGTCAGGCGCGGCGGCGATATTCGACGACGCGAAAGGCATGGTCGTCATCGGGCCCCGCGGCATGGGCGGAAATGTCGCGGCCCTGCCAGACCGCGGAGTCGATCGCCGGAAAGATGCTGTCGCCTTCGGGCGCGGCGTCGACATGGGTGATCAGGAGACGCGTCGCATGGGGCATGGCCTGGCCGTAGATCTCGGCCCCGCCGATGACCGCGATCTCGCCGATGCCGGAGCGGAGCGCTTCGGCACGGGCGATCCGGAGGCCCGCTTCCAGGCTGCCGGTGACCACCGCGCGGGCCAGCGCAAGGCCGGCCTGCCGGGAGATCACGATGTTGAGCCGCCGCGGCAGCGGCCGCCCGAGGCTTTCGAAGGTCTTGCGCCCCATGACGACAGGCTTGCCGAGAGTAGCCGCCCTGAAGCTCGCCATGTCCGATTTCAGGCGCCACAACAGGGCGTTGTCGCGGCCGATGACACCGTTTGCGGCCACCGCCGCTACCATGACGATGGGCGTCATGGCTCGGCCTCGTAACGCAGCCATTTGGCTTCGAGGGCCGCGCCGGCATCGATGCCGAGCCGTTCGGCCAGCGCCAGGGCGAAGCCGACGACGTCGGCGATCTCCTGGCCGAGGCGCTCCGGGCTGCCCGCGGCCTCCACGCGATGGCGCGAACGGCCGGTGGCGGCAAGATAGGCCTGCGTCAGCTCGCCCAGCTCTTCCTGCAGCTTGAAGACGATCCAGTCCTCGCCCGGCGCGATCCCGAAGGCCGCCTCATAGCGGCGGGTGATGCCCGCGGCGCGGCGCTGGAGTTCCGACAGATCCGACATCACACCGCGATCGGCGCTTTGATGGTGGCGTCGGCGACATAGTTTTCCAGCCGGAAATCCTGGAAACGGAAGCCGAACAGGTCCTTCACCTCGGGATTGATCCACATGGTCGGCAGCGGCTTGGGGGTGCGGCCGAGCTGCTCGCGCGCCTGCTCGAAATGGTTGGAATAGAGGTGGGCATCGCCCAGCGTGTGCACGAAATCGCCCGGCTTGAGGTTGGTCACCTGCGCCACCATCATGGTCAGGAGCGCATAGGACGCGATGTTGAAAGGCACGCCGAGGAAGATGTCGGCCGAGCGCTGGTAGAGCTGGCAGGAGAGCCGGCCATCGGCGACGTAGAACTGGAACAGGCAATGGCACGGCGGCAGCGCCATTGCGTCGACTTCGGCCGGATTCCAGGCCGAGACGACAAGACGGCGCGAATAGGGATTGGTGCGGATCTCGCGGATGAGATGGCTGATCTGATCGATCGTGCCGCCGTGACCGTCAGGCCAGGACCGCCACTGCTTGCCGTAGACGGGCCCGAGATCGCCTTGCGGATCGGCCCACTCGTCCCAGATGGTGACGCCGTTGTCGTTCAGATATTTGATGTTGGTGTCGCCGGCCAGGAACCAGAGCAGTTCATGGATGATCGACTTCAGGTGCAGCTTCTTGGTGGTGAGGACCGGGAAGCCCTCGGCGAGGTCGAAGCGCATCTGATAGCCGAACACCGAGCGCGTGCCCGTGCCGGTGCGGTCGCCCCGGTCGGTGCCGCGCTCGATCACATGGCTCAGGAGGTCGAGGTACTGGCGCAACGGAACCTCTCACGGTGCTCGATCGAATCTGTCCCTCGCATTATACGCCGAACCGCCGCCGCATGGCAGCGGCACCGTCGCCCTGCAGATCTGTCGGCGCCGCGATGCCCGACACGAAAACGCCGCCCGAACGGACGGCGTTCCGATCGGGCTTGCGCCGGCCGGCTCACTTCTTGACGAACATGTCGAGCTTCTTGAAGTGGTCGGCGAGCAGGTAATAGACGGTCACGCGGTTCTTGGTCTTGTCGGCCTTCATGGCGTCATGAATCTGGCCAAGGGCGGCGTCGATCGCCTTCTCGTCGGTCAGGCCGAGCTTCTTGACCGCGAAATTCTGCTTCACCCGATCGACCTCTTTCGCATCGGTGAAGGAGACCAGGGAGGAGTCCCGGTTGCGCAGGGCAATGCCGAGATACTTGACGATGCCCGCCACGGCATCCTCATTCGCCTTCGGCGCATATTTCTTCACGTCTGCCAGCCAGTCGCTCATCGGTGCTCCCTCTCGCCCGTGTGGCCGCGCGGCCCGACCGGCACCGCGCATCCCTCAACGCTAGCACCGCGAACCCCGAGCGTCATCGCCTTGTTGCGGCTGAAAAGCGCCAAAAATGCATGGCGGCACAGGCGGTTGTCATCGCCGTGTCATCAATCGCCCGGCTGCGGCGCGCCGATGCAAGGCAGGGCTGCCGGGCGCCGCGGCAGCGACCGGGGCGCGCAAATGAAAACGGGACCGGCCAGGCCGATCCCGTTGTTCTGGCAACTGTCGCCGGCGCGGCAACCACGCCGGAGGGATGCATCACTCGGTGAAGACCTGGTCGCGGCTCTTGGTGATCGCCGGCAGGAACGAGACGATGACCAGCAGCACGGCGATCACGATCAGGCCGGCGGAGATCGGCCGGTTGGCGAAATCGACGAAGACCGACCAGTCGCCGCGCGACATCAGGATGGAGCGGCGCAGATATTCCTCCATCAGCTTGCCGAGCACGAAGCCGAGCAGCAGAGGCGCCACCTCGAAGCCCATCTTGATCAGGGCATAGCCGACAAAGCCGAAGAAGGCGGTGATGCACACGTCGAACGGATTGTTGTTGATCGAATAGATGCCGATCGAACAGAACATCAGGATCGCCGGGAACAGCATGTTGTAAGGCACCTTCAGGAGCTTCACCCACAGGCCGATGAGCGGCATGTTGATGATCAGCAGCATGAGGTTGCCGATCCACATGGAGGCGATCATGCCCCAGAACAGGTCCGGACGCTTTTCCATGACCTGCGGCCCCGGCACGATGCCATGGATGGTCATGGCGCCGACCATCAGCGCCATCACCGCGTTGGGCGGGATGCCGAGGGTCAGCAGCGGGATGAAGGACGTCTGCGCGCCGGCATTGTTGGCGCTTTCCGGTCCCGCGACGCCTTCGATGGCGCCCTTGCCGAAGCGCGACGGATCCTTGGCGATCTTCTTTTCCACCGTATAGCTGGCGAAGGGACCGAGCACGGCGCCGTTGCCCGGCAGGATGCCGAGCGCGGAGCCGATGGCGGTGCCGCGCAGCACCGGCGCGGCCGAGTCCTTGATGTCCTGCCAGCCCGGCAGCAGGCGGCCGATCCGGTTCCTCAGGACGTCGCGCGTCTCCGGATTTTCCAGATTGCGCAGGATCTCGGCAAAGCCGAACATGCCCATGGCGATGGCCGCGAAATCGAGGCCGTCGGACAGTTCCGCCCAGCGGAAGGTCATGCGGTCGGCGCCGGTCTCCAGGTCCTGGCCGACCGTCGACAGCATCAGGCCGCAGAGCACCATCGCGATGGCCTTGATCACCGAGCCGCGCGCCAGCACGACGGCGAAGATCAGGCCCATGACCATCAGCGAGAAATATTCCGCAGGACCGAACAGCAGCGCGACGCGGGTGAGCGGCGCGGCGAGGCCGGCGATGATGATGGTCGCGACCGTGCCGGCGAAGAACGAGCCGATGGCCGAAATGCCGAGCGCGACGCCGGCGCGGCCATTGCGCGCCATCTGGTGGCCGTCGAGAACGGTGACGACCGAGGTGGCCTCACCGGGAATGTTGACGAGGATCGCCGTGGTCGAGCCGCCGTACTGCGCGCCGTAATAGATGCCGGCGAGCATGATCAGCGCGCCGACCGGATCGAGGCCGAAGGTGATCGGCAGCAGCATGGCGATGGTGGCGATCGGACCGACGCCCGGCAGCACGCCGACCAGCGTGCCGATCATGCAGCCGAGAAAGCAGAGCGCGATGTTTTTCAGCGTCAGTGCGACGCCGAACCCCAGCGCCAGGTTCGCGAACATGTCCATGAAATGCCTCTCACCAGTTCGCCCAAGGGGCGACCGGGATCGGCAGCCGCAGCGCAATCTTGAACAACAGGATGCAGAAAGCGGTCATCAGCACCGCAAAGATGATGTTCGGCAGCCAGCGCGTGTCCTTGGCCGCGAAGGCCGAGACCATCAGCGCGAGCGGCCCGGCAATGATGAGGCCGAGCGGTCTGACCGTGAGCGCGAACAGCAGCACGGCGCCGAGCACGAAGACCGGGCCGCGGATCGACCAGGCCTCGAGCTTCGGCCCGACCGTGGTGAAGGCCTGGACGAGCACGATGGCGCCGACGCCCATCAGCATGAAGGAGAGGCCGCGGGGGAACGAGCCCGGGCCCAGATTGGCGCCGCGTCCACCCGACAGGTTGGAGGAGGCCCACAGACAGAACAGCCCGAAGGCCACGAGAAAGAGGCCCGCCATGAAGTCCTGCGGGCTCTTGATCAGACCACGAGTCTCCGCAGTCGCTTCTACGTCGGTTTCAGGCATGTGTCCCCGCTCCAGGCCCCCCAGACATTTCCCATGAAGGGAAGGTGCTTTTGCGGGCGGATGACATCACGGTGACCGGCGGAAAACAAGCGCCGGATTTCTCACGCAACAACGAATTTTCTGGATCAGACAGGAGGCCGGACAGATTCGTCAGGCGGGTCTCACGTGGCGCGATCGGTAGTATTGCAGGACAAAAAGCCGGATCGACGAAGACAGATTTCCGTGGGTCCGATCGCCGTCGATATGGCCGACCAGATCCGACAAGGTTTCTCGCCGCTCGGCCGCGATTTCCTTTACCGCGGTCCAGAATTCGTCTTCCAGGCTGACGCTGGTCTTATGCCCCTCGACAACGATCGAGCGCTTGACGACATGACTTTTCATGGGCGCCGTCACTCCGATCGCTTGTGCCCGTCGAGGCGTCGCGCCTCGAGGTCGGCCCGTGCCCGTTCCACACGCCGATCGGCAGCGGTCGCGCCGAAGCGCAATCGATTGGCGTCGGCCTTCACTTCTTCCGCGGCCCGCGCCTTCTGCTTGCGCGCGCGCCTGAGATTGACCACATCACCCATGACCCAGTTCCATGCTCGCGCCGGACATTCACGGAGCCGCGCCGGCTTCTTTGCCGGGCGGTCGCTCGGATCGCCGGAATGGTGTCACCCGGCGTGCTCCTTAGCCGCGGAACCTTTCTTATCCGTCGAACCACGGCAAAGAAACCTTCCTGCGATACCGCCAGCAACACCTGAAGGCACTTTCCCAACCGTAAGGTTGGGCTTGGCTCAAGACGCCTTGAAGGCAATGATTAAAATTTGATTCAAACTTAAACGAACGCGCTGCCGCGCGGCTGGTTCCAAACGTTTCGATGTCTTCGCGGCGCTCCGCCGCGCCTGACTATTTCTTGCGAAACTTGTCCAAGCTGACGACTTCGGCGCCGCCCTGGTTGGCGCTTCCGGCCTTGGCCGCATTGTCCTTGGCCGCCTTGCCCTCGGCAGCCGGTTCCTCGGCCTGCTGGGCTGCGGTGGGGGCCGCCTCGTCGGGTTCCGACGCCGCACCCCGGGCCGCCCCGCGCGACTTGCCTGCCGTAGCGGGCGCAACGGGTTCGGGCTCGTCGGCGGCCGAATCCCGGCCGGTCGGAACCGCCGCTTCCGAAGGCACGCCAGCCACGTCGAACTGCAGGCCGAACTGGACGGACGGGTCGAAAAAGCCCTTGATCGCCTCGAACGGCACCAGGAGCCGCTCGGGAATGCCGCCGAAGGAAAGCCCCACCTCGAACGTGTGCTCGGTCACCGCGAGATCCCAGAATTGATGCTGCAGAACAACAGTCATTTCCTGTGGATATTTTTCGCGCATCCGGTTCGAGAGCCGGACCCCCGGCGCCCGCGTGTCGAAGGTGATGTAAAAATGGTGATCGCCGGGCAGGCCCTCGCGAGCGGCGTCGGTCAGAACCCGCCGCACGACGCCGAGCATCGCATCCTGAGCGAGAAGGTCGTAGCGGATAAGATCAGTCGGCATGGGTCTGTTCGATCATGGATGTCTGGCCCATCGTATAAACGCACAAGCGCGGCAACGTCCATGGTCCCGCCCCAAAACCCGGCTGAATGGCCCTCGATCGGCACGGCGGGCGGCGGGAAGTGGAGGCTTCTGTTGCCAGGTGCCTCCGAACCCCGCCTTACAGTGCTACCCGCAAGGACTTTGATTTCGGTACCTTTACCGCATTACGCGGCAACGGCGACCGGAGCATAGTTGTCGTTGGCAACTATTGAGACGGCCCGATAACGGCGGAACCATGCCGAGCAAAAGAACACCCTTTACACCCTCGTCGATCCTGTTTCGCCCCCATCACCAGCCCCGCCCGGCACGGGGCTGGTGGTGGAGGCGCCGGGTACTGCCCCCGGGTCCGATAGGCTTATTGCGATGGCCGTTTATTGCCATAGCCGGGTTGCCCCGGCAGGACTGAATATAGGCGACCGGACCGGTCCTTGGAAGGGCGTCGGTGCCGCGGTCAGCGCCTGAGGCCGGGCGCGGGCCCGATCTCGGCCGGCGGCGGCAGCGGCGGCAGGCCGGACATGGGTTCGGCGGGCGCG
>NZ_JAPSET010000058.1:0-31475 GCF_026847585.1 Phreatobacter sp. AB_2022a | reverse complement strand
CACGCCGCAGGACGAGGCGCCGCACGACCACGTAGAAGACCGGCGTCAGGATCAGGCCGAACAGCGTGACGCCGAGCATGCCGGCGAAGACCGCAATCCCCATGGCCTGGCGCATCTCGGCGCCGGCGCCGGAAGCGATCACCAGCGGCACGACGCCGGCGATGAAGGCGAGCGAGGTCATCAGGATGGGGCGCAAGCGCAGCCGCGCGGCTTCCAGCACCGCGGCGAGCGGCTCTGCGCCCTTCCGCTCCTCCTCATGGGCGAACTCGACGATCAGGATGGCGTTCTTGGCGGCGAGGCCGACAAGCACGACGAAGGCGATCTGGGTGAAGATGTTGTTGTCGCCGCCCGCGAACCAGACGCCTGATATCGCCGAGAGCAGCGCGAGCGGCGCGATCAGCAGCACGGCGAAGGGCAGCGACCAGCTGTTGTACTGGGCCGCGAGGATGAGGAAGGCGAGCAACACGGCGAGCGGGAAGACGATCATCGCGGTATTGCCGGCCAGCTTCTCCTGATAGGTGAGGTCGGTCCATTCGAAGGCCAAGCCCGGCGGCAGCGTCTCGCGCAGGATCTTTTCGATCGCCGCCGTCGCCTGGCCCGAGGAGAAGCCGGGCGCCGGCCCGCCGGTGATGTCGACCGACGGGTAGCCGTTGTAATGCATCACCCGGTCCGGCCCGGCACTGGCCGTGACGCTGGCGAGCGCGGCGAGCGGCACCATTTCGCCGGCCACATTGCGCACCTTCAGGCGGGCGATGTCGTCGACCTCGGCGCGGAACGGCGCATCGGCCTGGACGATGACCCGGTAGGTGCGGCCGAAACGGTTGAAGTCGTTGGCGTAGAGCGAGCCGAGATTGACCTGCAGCGTCTCGAAGACGCGCGTCAGCGGCACGCCCTGGATCTTCGCCTTGACGCGGTCGAGATCGACCCTGACCTGCGGCGCATTGACCTGGAAGCTTGCCATCATGCCGGCGAGTTCCGGCGCCTGCATGGCCCTGGACATGACCTCGCCCTGGACGCGGGCGAGCGCCGCGAGGCCGAGGCCGCCGCGATCCTCGATCTGCAGCTTGAAGCCGCCGGTCGTGCCGAGGCCCGGCACGGGCGGCGGCGGGAACATGCCGACGAAGCCGTCGGGGATCTGGCCGAACTTGCCCATCAGCCGGCCGGCGATGGCATGGGCCGAGAGCGAGGGATCGCGCCGCTGATCGAAGGGATCGAGCATGGCGAAGACGACCGCCGCGTTCGGCAGGTTGACGAAGCCGTTCACCGAGAGGCCGGGAAAGGCGACGACGCTTTCGACGCCGCGCTCGGCGAGCGCGATCCTGGACATCTCCTTCACCACCGCCTCGGTGCGGTCGAGCGAAGCGCCCGGCGACAGCTGGGCGATGCCGACGAGGTAATATTTGTCCTGGGCCGGCACGAAGCCGGAGGGGATGGCGCGGAAGCCGAGATAGGTCGCGCCGAGGAGCCCGGCATAGGCGACGAGCACGAGGGCGCTGATGCGGATGGCGCGCCGCGCCGCGCCGACATAGGCGCTGGACGCCCGGTCGAAGAAGCGGTTGAACCGGCGGAAGAACCAGCCGAACAGCACATCGATGAGACGGGTCAGCCGGTCGCGCCCGGCACCGCCGTGGTGCGGCTTCAGCAGCATGCCGGCGAGCGCCGGTGACAGGGTCAGCGAATTGATCGCCGAGAGCACGGTGGAGATGGCGATCGTCACCGCGAACTGCCGGTAGAACTCGCCCTGCAGGCCCGAGAGGAAGGCCGAGGGGATGAAGACCGCCGCCAATACCGAGGTGATCGCGATGATCGGCGCGGTCACCTCGTCCATCGCCTTGCGCGCGGCCTCCCGCGGCTCCTCGCCGAGGCCGATATGGCGCTCGACATTCTCGACCACGACGATGGCGTCGTCGACCACGATGCCGATCGACAGGACGAGGCCGAACAGCGACAGCGTGTTGAGCGAGAAGCCCATCAGATGCATCACCGCCAGCGTGCCGATGAGCGAGATGGGCACGGCGGCGAGCGGGATGATCGAGGCGCGCCAGGTCTGCAGGAACATGACGACGACGATGACGACGAGCACGATCGCCTCCAGCAGCGTCGCGACGACGGCGGCGAGCGAGGCGCGCACGAAGACGGTCGGGTCGTAGGCGATGCGGTATTCGAGGCCTTGCGGGAAGTCCCGGCTCAGCCGCTCCATCTCGGCGCGCACGGCCGCGGAGACGTCGAGCGCATTGGCGCCCGGCCGCTGGATGATCTGCAGGGCCACCGCCGGCTCGCCGTTCAGAAGGCTGCGCAAGGCATAGGCGTCGGCGCCGAGGCTGATGCGCGCGACATCGCCGAGGCGCACCACCTGGCCCTCCGCGCCGGTCTTGACGACGATGTGGCCGAACTCCTCCTCGCTGACGAGCCGGCCGGGCGTGCTCACTGTCACCTGGTAGCTCGCCGCGGGCGAGGGCTGCTGGCCGACCGAGCCGGCGGCGACCTGGACGTTCTGCTCGCGGATGGCGGCGACCACGTCGCTCGCGGTGAGGCCGCGGGCGGCGACCTTGGCCGGGTCGAGCCAGACGCGCATGGCATATTCGCCGGCGCCCCAGACGATGACGTCGCCGACGCCGGTGAGGCGCGCCAGCGTGTCGCGCACCTGGAGGTTGGCGAAATTGGAAATGTAGAGCGGGTCGTAGCGCCGGTCCGGCGAGACGAGATGCACGACCATGAGGATGTCGGGCGAGGTCTTCTGGGTGACGACGCCGATGCGCTGCACCTCCTCGGGCAGGCGCGGCAGGGCGCGCGACACCCGGTTCTGCACCTGGATCTGGGCCATGTCGGGGTCGGTGCCCTGGGCGAAGGTGACGGTCAGCGTCATGCGTCCGTCTGTCGCGGCTTGAGCGCTCATGTAGAGCATGCCCTCGACGCCGTTGATCGACTGTTCGAGCGGGGACGCGACGGTTTCCGCGATCACCTCCGGATTGGCGCCGGGATAGCTCGCCGTCACCTGGACGGTCGGCGGGGTGACCGAGGGATATTCGCTCAAGGGCAGGCGGAGCAGGGCGAGCCCGCCGGCGATCAGCATGAGCGCCGAGAGCACGATGGCGAAGATCGGCCGGTTGATGAAGAAACGCGGCAGGTTCATCGACGCGCCTCCTGCCGTCCGCCGGCGGCGGCACCCGCGGCGGTGCGCTGGTCGGGCGCCATGGCGATGCGCTCCGGCATCACCTGCATGCCGGGCCTGACGAGGCCCTTGAGGATGATGGTCTCGCCGGGATCGAGGCCGCGCGTGACGACACGCAGGCCCGCACTCATCGGCCCGAGCTCAACGGGGCGGTATTCGACCTTGTCGCCGGCGCCGAGCACCAGGACGTAGCGCCGGCCCTGGTCGGCGCCGACCGCCTGGTCGTCGATCAGCACGGTCTCGCGCGGCGCGCTGGTGGCAAGCTTCACCCGCGCGAACAGGCCCGGCGTCAGCAGGTCCTGCGCATTGGGCAGGATGGCGCGGGCGCGGATCGTGCCGGTGCCGCGGTCGACCCGGTTGCCGAGGAAGTGCAGCGTGCCGGCATGGGGATGCCCGGCATCGGTGGCGAGCCCGACGGCGACCGGCAGGGCGGCGCCGGCCCGGGCGCCGTTGAGGAAGCCCAGATAAGCCGGCTCATCGATGTCGAAGTCGACATAGACCGGATCGACCGAGACGATGGTGGTGAGCAGCGTCGCAGCCCCTGTCGCGCCGGTGACGAGATTGCCCTCGGTGACCAGCACGCGATCGACCCGGCCGGCGATCGGCGCGGTGACGCGGGTATAGGAGAGGTCGAGCCGGGCGGCGGCCACCGCCGCCTTCGCCTCCAGCACCTGCGCCTGCCGTTCGCGCCGGCGCGCCACCGCATCGTCGAAGGTCTTGGCGGCGATCGCCCCGCTCGGCACCAGCCGCTGCGAGCGGTTCAGGTCGGTCTCGGCCTGGGCGAGCAGCACCTCGGCGCGTTGCAGTTGCGCCTCCGCCGTCTGCAGCGCCACCTCGAACGGCTTCGGGTCGATCTGGAACAGCAGCTGGCCGCGTTCGACGAGGCCGCCCTCCGGCACGCTCACCGCCTCGATCGCGCCGCCGATGCGCGACCGCAGCTCGACCGTCCTGACCGCCGCGACGACGCCGGTCAGCTCCTGCGAAGCGGCGATCACCCGCGTCACGACCTCTGCCACGGGCACCCGGGGCGGAGGCGGCGCGGCTGCAGCCGCGTCCGCCCCGCCCGAGGCCCATGCCCGGCTGGCGGAAGCCGGCATAGCCTTGAAATGAAGGAGCGCGGCGCCGAGGCCGAGCGCCACCGCCGCAGCCAGGACGACACCTGTCGTTGTTCTCATGGGCCCACCTCGCCGCTGACAAAAGCGGCGCACAGGACGTCACCGCTCGATGATGTCGGCGGACGCTAGGGGTTCCGGTGGCTGGAAGGTCAAGGGGGGGTCGGGGCCGGCATGACAGGCCAATGCGGCGGCGCTTCACCGGAGCTGCGGAGCACGTCGCTCCCCGGTGGCCACCCAGATGAGAGAGGCCTTGCTCACGGCCGCCTTGCCTACCCCGGGCGTCTATTCATTCGCATTGCCGTGCACCCTGCGGAAATCCATTCCCCCCGCCACCATCATCCCCACCGCCGCTCCCCCCATCAGCACCGCAGCGAGCCCGATCGGCAGCGCATGCCCGAGCCCGCCCAGCGCGCCTGACACGACCGACGAGATCGCCCAGCCCATGGCGGCGGCCGAGCCGACCATGCCGAGGATCCAGCCCTGGCGTTCGGGCGGCACGCGGTCGGAGAGCATGGTGACGATGGAGGGATAGGCGATGTTGATGGTGATGCCGGCGAGAAGCCCGGCGGCATAGGCCTGAACGGCCGAGGTGGCGATGAGGCAGAGCACCATGGTCGCGGCGTTGAGGCCGAGGCCTGTCACCGCCAGGGTGCGCATGGCGAAGCGCTCGGCGAGCATGGGCTGGACGAGGCCGTTGGAGAGGCAGAAGCCGATGCCGATGATCGCCATGAACAGGCCGACCTCCGAGAGGGTCAGGTCGAGCCGCGGTGCCTCCATGAGATAGACCGAGACGAAGACGAAGAAGCCGCCCCAGGCGACCTGCATCAGGATGAAGCCGCCGAGAAGGCCGCGCACCGCGGCATCGCCCGCCGCGTCGCGAAAGCACGTCACCCCTTCCCAGAGCGAGATGGCCGACCAGTCGATCCGCCGCGCCGCCACCGGGGCCTCTCGGTCGCGGTCGCGATAGAGGAGCACGAGCGCGACGACGGTCAGAAACGTGCACAGATGCAGCGGCGCCGCGAAGGAGAACGGGGAGAGGCCGGTCGCCAGCACCGGGCCCAGCACGAAGCCGAGCGAGGAGAACAGAAGGCTGTAGCTGAGAAGCCTGGCCTTGTTGCCGCCGCGATCGACCAGCGCCGCCTGGGCGGTGGACTGCGCCGCGGCGGTCGCGCCGCCGATGACCCGCCCGAGGAACAGGAGCGCGAGGCTGCCGGCGTCGATCGCAAGGCCGGCGAGCACATTGCCGACCAGCAAGCCGCTCGCGCAGAGCAGCAGAACGGGCCGGCGCCCCCACTGATCGGACAGGCGGCCGAGCACCGGCGCCATGTAGAGCATGAGGAGGACATAGGTCGCGACCAGCAGGCCGCTGACGAAATTGCGCAGCGGCAGCGCGGCGCCGGGGAGGAAGACCAGGGTCGCCTGGTCGATCAGGAGCGGCCCCAGCAAGGGAATGAGGACCGTGGCGCTGATGGAATCGACGAGGATGAGCAGATAGAGCGCCGTCATGCCGGCGGACCGACCGGTTCACGGGCATGCCTGCGAAGGCTTTCCCGCATCCGCTCGGCAAGGCCCCGGATCGCTGCGGCCTGGTAATTGACCGCGGAATATTGGAAGCGGACCTTCAGCCGGCCCTCGCTGACGATGGCCACCAGATAGAGCCGGAAATCGGCCGGGTTGTCGGCATAGGCGTGGTTCGAGAGATAAAGCAGCTCGTCTTCCGGCTTGTCGAAGACGGCGCCGCGGAAGCTGCTGTCCCAGGTCTCGCCGAAGAAATTGTAGAGGATCCTGACCTGGTCCTGGCCCGCAAGCTCGGCGCCGCGCGGGTGATAGGCGCGGAGCGCGCCATGGGCGATGCCGTGGTTCGGCAGCGCGCGCAACTGGCCGGCGACCTCGTTCAGGCCTCCCGAGAGGACGACCGGCGTATGGGTGGTGAACCAGCCGCAGAGGCGCGTCGGATCGACATCCGCCACCGCCGCTTCGCGGCCATGGCCAACCACATGCAGCATCAGCCGGTCCTGGCCGGTCGCTTCGACGAGCGCGGCCGCGACGCGCTCATAGGCCTGGGGCGGCACCACGTCCAGCATCGGGAGCTCGAAGGTCACGAGGTCGCGCTGGCGGGCCCCGGGCCGCTCATTGTCGGCGGCGAAGGTCGGGCCCTGCTGGGCGAGCCAGAAGGGCAGCTCGGCCTCGGCCTCCGGGCTCGCGGCGTAGGCGATGAGCCCTTCCACCCAGGCCTTGTAGGAGCCGCCGGAGGGCGGCAGCGCCTCGCCGCGATAGGCACGCTGCAGGTCCGAGACCAGCGCGCCCCAGGAGAGGCCGTCGGTCACCAGGTGATGGCAGATCAGCACGAGGCGCTGGCCGGCTTCGGTCGAGAACAGCGCCGCGCGCATGATCGGCCCGCGCGCGATGTCGAGGGTTTCCTGCATCGCCGCCGCCCGGGCACCGACCTCGGCCAGCGGAATGGCGGCGCAGTCGAGCGGCACCTCCAATCCGTCCTCGGCATAGAACTGCCGGCCACCGTCGAAGCGCAGCCGCAGGGCGTCGTGATGGGCGACGAGCCGGCCGAGCGCGCCGCGCAACCGTTCCGGCTCCACCGCGCAGCGGAACACGGCGGAGACGTTGAACTGCCGCGGCCGCTCGGTCGCCCAGGAGAAATAATAACGCTGCATGGGCGAGAGTGGCACGTCGCCGACCGCCGCGGCCGCCTCGGCCTTGCGGGCTGGCGCGAGGCTCCGGGCGAGTTCGGCGATGGTTGGCGTTCGCTGGAGCATCGCAGCATCGAAGGGCACGCCCGCTTCCCGGGCGCGGATGCCGAGGAGCACGGCGAGCAGGGAATCGCCACCGAGCGCGTAGAAATTGTCGTGGATGCCGATCGGCTCGTGCTCCAGCACGAACTGCCAGACATCGACCAGCGCGGCCTCGATCGGCGTGCGCGGCGCGACATAGGGCAGGTCGTCCGCGGTGCGGGCGACGTCCACCCGGGGCAGTGCCTTGCGGTCGACCTTGCCATTGGCCGAGAGCGGAATGCGGTCGAGCGGCGCGAAGACGCGCGGAATCATGTAATAGGGCAGCCGGTCCTGCAGCGCCGCGCGCATCGCGGCCGCGTCGAGCGGTGCCTCCGAGACGACATAGGCGACCAGGAACTTGCCCTTGCGGTCCGGCTGCTCCTGGCCGTCGACGATGGCCGCGGTCACGCCCGGCAAGGCCTGGATCGCCCCCTCGATCTCGCCGAGCTCGATGCGGAAGCCGTTGATCTTCACCTGGAAGTCGGCGCGGCCGAGGAACTCCACCTGCCCGTCCGGCAGCCAGCGGCCGAGATCGCCGGTGTAATAGATGCGCTCGCCGGTGGCGGGATAGGTGATGAAGGCGGCATCGGTCTTCTCGGCATCCTTCCAATAGCCGCGCGCGAGGCAGACGCCGCCCATGAAGATCCGGCCGGGCATGAAGGGCGGGCACGGATTGAGGCCCTGGTCGAGCACCAGCATCGTCTGGTTCAGCATGGCCCGGCCATAAGGAATGGTGGTCCAGATCGGGTCCACCGCGCCGATGCGGTACCAGTTGGAAATGATCGAGGTCTCGGTCGGTCCGCCGACGCTCCAGAGCGCGGCCCCGGGGGCGAGCGGGCGGATGCGGTCGGGCAGGTCGACCGGGATCTTGTCGCCACCCATCATGAAGACGCGCATCGTCGGCAGCGGCTCGCCCGACTGCGCCCACATCTCCACATACATGGGCACGCTGGTCCAGATGCTCGCCCGATGCTGGCGCGCGATCTCCACCCAGTGCAGCGGCTCCAAGTGGCGGCTCTCGTCGGGTATGACCACGCCGGCGCCGGCCGAAAGCATGCCGAAAATGTCGTAGACCGAGAGGTCGAAGGCGAAATCGGACAGCTGAAGCGACCGGTCGCCGGGCCCGACGCGGTGCTCCTCATTGGCGTTGCGCAGGGTGTTCATCACACTGAAATGGGTCAGCGTCACGCCCTTCGGCCTGCCGGTCGAGCCGGAGGTGAAGAGCACGTAGCAGATGTCACCGAGATCGTTGACGGGTGCCAGGCGCGTCTCCGGCTCGGCCGCCCAGAGGGCCTCCTCGTCCACGGCAAGGCCGGGACGGCCGAGGCGATCGACGACGCGGGCCTGCGACAGCACCACCGCGACGTCGCCCTGCGCGATGACGGCGTCCATGCGCTCGGCCGGCCAGGCGGCATTGATCGGCAGGTAGCCGCCCCCCGCCTTGAGGATGGCCATGCAGGCGACCGCCTGCTCCCATCCCTTCTCCATCATCACCGCCACCAGCCGGTTCGGGCCGACGCCGCGGCGGCGCAGGCCGTGGGCGATGCGATTGGTCAGCCGCTCCATCTCGCCATAGCTGATCACCCGCTCGCGGGTGAGCAGGGCCGGCGCCTCCGGCTGCCGCGCCGCCCAGTCGGAAAAGGCCTCGTGGAGCAGCTGGAGATCGGTGCGCGGCGCGGGCGCCGGGGTCCAGTCCCGCGCGATGCGCTCGACCTCCACGGGGGTCGCCAGCATGAGCTTTGCGAGCGGCGCGTCAGGCTCGGCGGCGACGCGTTCGGCCAGCACGGCGAGATGGGCCGCGAGTTCCTCGACGAAGCGCCGGGTGAACTGGCGGGCGCTGTACTGGATGCGCACGTCGAGCCGGTCGCCCTCGGCGAAAGCGAGGAACAGGAGGTCCGTCTGGCAATCCAGGGTCTCGATCGGCTGCGCCGTTCCGAGCGCGAAGGGCCCGCGCGGGTTGGCCCAGGACACCGAGACGTTGGGCAGCTGGATCGCGTCCCCGGGGCGCGCCTTGCGCAGGCCCGCGATGACGTCCTGGAACGGCAGCCGGTCATGCGCGCGGGTGGCGCGCCGCTGCTCCTGCACCGCGGCCACGAGCCGGGCGAAGGAGAGCTCGGGCGTGAAATGCGCGGTGGCGATGAGCGAATTGACAAAGGAGCCGAGAGAACGCGCGAAATCGCGGCCGCGCAGGTCGGTCGGATAGAGCACCGCCACCGTCTCCTGCTCGGTATAGCGGTGGATCAGCGCCTGGATGAGCGCGAGCGTGGTAACGAAGGGGCTCACCTTCATCTCGGGCAGGCGCAAGGAGAAATAGAGATTGCCGTCGCCCTCGCCGCGATAGGTCTCGCGCCGGGTCGGCAGGCCGGCACGGAAGTCGGAGCCGGCCAGCGTCGCGGCCCAATAGGCCCTGTCCGCCGCCTGCGCCGCGCTGCCGCGATAGGCGGCTTCCTGCGCAAGCCAGGCTTCGGGCCCCGGCCCCGGCTCGGGCACGGCCTCGCCGTGATAGCGCGCGCTCACCTCCTCGAGCAGCAGCAGCAGCGCGCTGCCGTCGAGGATCACGTGGCTGCCATTGACGACGAGGACGTCGCCGCACAGCACGAAGCGGAACAGCGGACCATTTTCCAGGTCGAACGGTTCGGTGACGGCCCATTCCCAGCTCGCCGACCGCCCCAGCACCTCGGCCGGCGTCTCGCCGACGACCTGGACCGGCCTGCCGTCCACCTCCTTGACCACCGAGCGCAGTGCAGGATGGGCGTCCACCGCCGCGCGCAGCGCCCGTTCCAGCCGCTGCGGATCGACGTCCGGATGCAGCCGGTAGACGAGCGGCACACTATAGGCGGAGCTTTCCGGCGCGCGCTTGCACTCCAGCCAGATGCGCTGGGTGACCGCGGCAAGCGGCATGGCGGGAGCCGCGGCCGGCGCCCGGGCGAGGGCCTCTGCCAGATCGGTCATGGAAACCTCCCCTGCGACAGCCGGCCTGCACTCGTCGTCGCGAGCGAAGACTTGGGATCCTGTTCGGCTTATCTCGTGCGTGAAAGCAAAGGGGATATCGAAGACCAGTCTTCGGGAAAACGGAAACGATTGGAAAAGTTTGGAATGCTCGAAATGGAATATTTTCCAATCCGCCTTGTCCGCGCCGGCTGCGCCGCACCCCCCAAGGCACTGCCCCGGGGGGCGGGCATGATGACGCCAGAGCGGAGCGCTTGCGCCCCGCCTCAGCGGTTGTCCATCTGCGCGCGCAGCGACCGCAAGCCGTGCCGCGTGATGCGGTAGGGCGCGCCGTCCCGGCTGGCGATCAGCCGCTTGCGCCGGAGCGATCCGAAGATCGCCAGGGTGCAATCGGCGAGCCGCCAGCCCTCGCGCGTGAAGCAGTCGACCTCGCGGATGCTGCCGGTGTCTGCGTCGCGGCGGTGCTGGATGCGCCCGCCCTGCGCCAGCGCGTGCAGCACGCGCTGTTCGGCCTTCGAGATGTTCATTGTGAAGGTAAGCCCGCTTTCGCCGACCATGCCGGGGACGCATCGCTCCGACGCGCATGGCAGGCGCAACACATCGCGCGATGGAACCGCATCCCATCGCGTGTTCGGGCAGCAAGCGGGATCGATATCCCCGAGCCGCCTATGTGGCGGGCACAAGCTCAGACAATGACATGGCGCGATCCACTAGCGGCGCGGCGGACTTTTGGCAACCGCGTCGGCGCCCGGATTGCCGGACGCGCCGCGGATCCTCAGCCGAGGTGCACGGGCTCCGCGCCGAACGGCGACTGCGAGAGATCGTCGATGAGCCGGTCGGCAACCACCCGGACGGCGGGCAGCTGGCCGCGGCGATGCGGCATCAGCAGGGTCGTCGTCACCCCGCGCGCGGTCCAGCCCGGCAGCAGGCGGACCAGCGCGCCGGATGCGATCAGCGGCGCGCAGAAGCCGCTCGCCAGGCAGGCCACGCCGAGCCCGGCCCGCGCCGCCTCCCGCAGCGCTACGGTCTCGTTGGCGACATAGCGCGGCGACGGCGCGATCTCGGCCACCGCGCCCGCTTCGTCGCGCAGGGTCCAGGTCCGATCCGAGGGTGAGGCCACGAGGCCGTCGCAGCCGTCGAGATCGCCGGGCTCCGATGGCATACCTTTCGCCGCGGCATAACCCGCCGATGCGACCAGCCAGGCGGGGTCGTCATGGATGCGGCGCTGCACGAGATCGGTATCGGGCAAAGGCGCGAAGTGGTTCCGGATGGCGATGTCGAAGCCGTCCTGCACGATGTCGACGAACCGGTCGGAAACGTCGAGCATGATGCGGACCTTCGGATAGGCGGCCGCAAGGCGCGGCAGCAGCGGCGCCAGGCGGAACTGGGCGATCGGCAGCGAGGCCGTGATCCGCACCGTTCCGCTCGGCTCAGCCAGATGGCCCTTGACGACATTCTCCGCGGCCTCGGCCTCGATCAGCATGGCCGCGGCGTGGCGATGAAAATCCCGGCCGACCGCGGTGACGGCGAAGCTGCGCGAGGTTCGCTGGATCAGGCGCACGCCGACCGCCCTTTCCAGCTCGGAGAGCCTCTTGCTGAGCGTCGATTTCGGCAGGCCGAGGGCGCGGCCGGCCGCAGCGAAGCCGCCGTGGTTCACCACCTGAACGAAAACGAGGAGGTCGTTGAGATTCAGCATTTCGGCGGCACATCGTTCCGGTCTGTGGACGATAGGTCCACGGATAACCCGCTACAGGCCCGGCGTCCAACACCGCATCTCCTGGTCACCGTCGTCGGCAAGGCCGGCGGGCCTTGCGAACCAGGAAAGATGCACACGGACATGGCTACCATCGCGATCCTCGGCCTCGGGGCCATGGGACAGGCGCTCGCCGCCCGCCTTCTGACACAGGGACACGCCGTCACGGTCTGGAACCGCACGCGCGGCAAGGCCATGGCGCTCGCCGCCAAGGGTGCGCGCGAGGCCGCTTCGGCCGCCGAGGCCGTCGCCGCCAGCGACATCGCCGTGCTGTGCGTGCTGGACTATGCGGCCGCGGCCGCCGTGATCGACGATGCGGCGCCGGCGCTCGCCGGGCGGACGCTGGTCAACCTCACCAACGGCACGCCGGCACAGGCGCGCGCCGCGGCCGAACATGCCGCCGGACTGGAGGCCGCCTATCTCGACGGCGGCATCATGGCGACGCCGCCGATGATCGGCGGCGAGCATGCGCTCATTCTCTACAGCGGGTCGAAGACGACCTTCGACGCGCATGCCGCAACGCTCGAAGGGCTCGGCACGGCGCGCTATCTCGGCGCGGATGCCGGGCTCGCTTCGCTGCACGATCTGGCGCTCCTCAGCGGCATGTACGGGCTGTTCGCCGGCTTCTTCCAGGCCACCGCGCTGGTCGATTCCGAAGGCATCGGCGCAGGCGAGTTCCTGAAGCTCCTCGTCCCCTGGATGACCGCCATGATGGGCGAACTGCCCGGCTATGCCGAGAAGATCGACAGCGGCGACCATCGCGTCGGCGTGGTGTCCGGTCTCGGCATGCAGACCGCCTCCCTCGGCAATATCCTGACCGCCATCAGCGAGCAGGGCGTCGCCACCGATCTGCTCGCACCAATGCTGGATCTCTTCCGCAGGCGGCTCGGTCCGGGAACCGCGGACGAAGACATTTCCGGCGTCTTCGAGCTGATCCGGCGGACACGCGCCGGCGACTGAGCCGGACCGGGCGCACTCGTACGACGTGGAGGCCAGGTCCGGAGCGTCGCGTGGACGGCCGGCGCGCGCGGCGCCGGCAAGAGACGTCACCAGTTGAGCCGGACGCCGAAGGTGCCGGTGGCGGCGGTCTGGCGGCTGCGGCCATCGAGCGACCAGCGGTAGCTGGCCTGCCCGTAGAAGCTCAGCGTCTGGTTGACCCGCGCGGTGACGCCGCCACCGACCTCGAGCGCGGTGCCGCCGAAGCGGGTCTCGATGGTGGGCGAGGACTGGCCGAAGACCGCGCCGTCGCTGCCGGAGAAGGCGTGCCAGAGATTGACCCGCGCGAAGGGCTGCCAGAGCGTGCCCCGCGCGTCCTGGTCGGTATATTGCAGCCGGGCCCCGAGCCGTCCGGTCCAGGCATGGCCCTCGCTCCAGCTCACGCTGGAATAGGCGTCACCGGAGCGATCCACCGCGATGCCCTGGGAGATGATCTGCACCTGCGGCTCGATCTGCCAGCGGTTGCCCGCGCCGAAGCGGATCGGGTAGCCGGCTTCCAGCGAAGCCGTGTAGCCGGTGGCCTTGGTGGAAAGTCCGGTGCCGTAGTCCGAGCGCGCGTTGACGGTGTACCAGGTGCCCTGGAAAACGGCGTCGACATACCAGCCGCCGGGACCGAAATGGGTCCAGTAGGCGCCGGCCGAAGAGCCGGCCATGGACAGCTTGCCAACGCGCAGGTTCTGGACGCCGAGGGCGAAACCGGAGACCGAGGATGCGCTGTAGTCGGCATAGGCGCCGTAGACGCCGAAATGGTCGCGATGGCCACCGGCATAGGGCTCGGTCCGGATGAGGTCGATGCCGGCCTGCAGGCCGATGAGGTCGGCCGCGGCGCGGCTGCCGACCGTGCCGTCCCAGCGGCTGCCGGTGCGTTCGCCGATGATGCGGCCCCAGACGCCGCTGGCATGGCCGCGGGTCGGCAGGCCGCGGATGTTCTCTTCCTCGCCGACACGCTCGTGCAGGGTGCCGAGGGTCGCAAGCGCGATCTGCCGGCCGACCGCAGGGATCGGCGCATAGAGCGCCACTTCCGGGCGATAGAGCGGGATCACCGGCTCGCTCGGCGGCGGGGGCGGGGGCGGGCTGGTCGGGTCCGTGGCGCTCGGAATCAGGTGGGAGCGCAGGAACCAGTCGTTCGGATCGGTGCTGCCGCCGCGGAAAAGCTGGTATTCATAGGCCCCCGCGGCGACGCGGTGGCCGAGCGTGAAGGCCCCGGCGGCGGTGGTGCCGCCGCCCGTCACCTGCACCAGCCGGATGCCGTCGGCGGTGGTCAGCGCACCCGGGCCGCCGGTATTGGTGATCAGCAC
This sequence comes from Phreatobacter sp. AB_2022a, assembly GCF_026847585.1. Taxonomy (NCBI): domain Bacteria; kingdom Pseudomonadati; phylum Pseudomonadota; class Alphaproteobacteria; order Hyphomicrobiales; family Phreatobacteraceae; genus Phreatobacter; species Phreatobacter sp. AB_2022a. The sequence continues at coordinate 17,406 of NZ_JAPSET010000058.1, read as the reverse complement.
CGCCGTGCTGCCGGTGGCGGCGCCGCCATTCACCACCAGGACGTTGGTCGGCGCGTTGTCTGCACCGAGATAGGTGTTGAAGCCGATCCGGCCATTGCTGCCGGCATAGCTGCCGACCGAAAGCACGGTATAGGCCGCGTCACGCGCGAGGAACTGGATCAGGCCGGCATTGGTGACGGCGCCGGTCGCGTTGGAATCCCCGGTCACGACCCAGGCGCTGCCGGCGTCGATGCCGACGGTGGTCGCGTTTCGCGCGAGGCCGGTCCAGCGGCTGCCATCCGCCAGCGCGACGCGCGCGGTGTTGCCGGCATCGGCCAGCAGGTCGCCGGTCCATTGCGACGCAGTCAGGCTTGCGCTCGCGGTATTGCCCGGGCCGACGAGCACGAGATTGCCCGCCCAGCGGCTGCCGGCGAGATTGTAGGCGAGGGTCGAAGGATCGACGACGATGTCGCCGGCAAGCGCCGGCATGCCGGACACGTTCAGCGTGAGGTTGGCCGCATGGCCTGCGCCATCCTCGGTCACCTGCGCCAGCAGCAGCCGCCCATTGACGACGGCCGGACTGATCGTGGTGCCGCCGCTGATCGAGACAGTGCCGGTGCTGCCTTCGGCCAGGACGATCGCACCGCTCGCGGCGGCGAGGCTGCCGCCGATGACCGACACGGTGCTCGGCGCGGCGCCGGCGAGGTGGATCGCGGCGGCGCCGGCGCCGCTCACGGTCACCGCGGTGCCCGCGACGGCGAGCGTGCCGCTGTCGACGGCGGCGATGCCATGCGCGGCGCTGCCCGTGGTGGCCACCGAGCCTCCGGCAATCTCCACGGCGCCGCCGCTGCCGGCCTGGACGCCCGCGGCGCCTGCACCGGCGGTGGTGATGCTGCCACGGATCAGGGCTACGGCGCTGCCGGCATCCTCGGCCCGGGCGCCGACGGCGCCCTGCCCCTGCGTGGCGATGGTGACGTCCGTGCCCGCGATCGTGCCGCCAGCCATCGCGTGCAGTCCCGCCGCACGGATGTTGGCGGTGCTGATCGTGGTGCCGGTCAGGATGATGCCACTGCCGGCATCCGTCGCCCGGGCGCCGTCGGCGGCGCCGGCGGCAGGCGTCTCGGCGCCCCGGGTCGCGATGCTGCCGCCGGCCATCATCGCCGTGCCGCCCTGGCTGACCCTGACGCCGACGGCGCCGTCGCCGCCGGTCGTGACCTTGACATTGTCGGCCAGCAGCCGGCTGCCGGCACCCGACACATCCGCGCCATGCGCTTCCCGGCCGATCTCGGCGCTCGGGAACTGCAGGACCGGCGGATCGCCGGTGGTCACCCGGTAGCCGGTGCTGACCTCGGTGTTCCTCACGATGATCGTGCTTCCGCCGCCGGCAAGCAGGCCGGCGCTGGACGGGCCGGTGGTGCGGACGATGGTGCCGGTCAGGGTGACCGTGCTGCCGGCATCCGCGCGCGCGCCGGCGGAATTGGGCTGATAGGTGAAGATGCCGTAGCCGGCAAAGTCGATCCGCGCCCCCGCATCGGCCCAGACGCCCGGGCTGTTCGCGCCATAGGTGGCGGATGTCGCGCCGTTGCTGACCTCGATCCTGCTGCCGCCGCCGCGGGCGAGGATGCCGGGCGTGGCGGCGATGATGGTGCCGCCGTCATAGTCGCCGGTGGCGACCGCCCCGCCATTGAGCACGATCGTTCCACCGCCGTCGGCGAACAGGCCGGCGCTGCCGTTGCTAGAGACGTTCACGTAGACCCGGTTCAGGACGAGACTGCTGCCGGCGCCCGAAGCGACGGCGCCGAAGGCATCGCTTGCGCCTGTGCTGAAGGTGCTCAGATTGTTCAGGACGATCGAGCCGCCGGCGGCCGCGAACACGGCCGAAGCGCCTGTGCCGGAGGTCTGGATATCGCTGCGGGTGAGCGAGACGATCCCGCCGCCGGCCGCATAGACGCCATACGCGCCGTTGCCGGAGGTGCTCACCGCGCTGTCGATCAGCAGAACGCTGCTGCCGGTCCCGACCGCCCTGACGCCGTAGGCTCCGGCATCGTTGGTGTGGATCGCCGTGTTGTCGGCGGTGATCAGGCCGCCGCCTTCGGCGTTGAGCCCGTGGCTGCCCACGCCATTGGTCGTGATCTCGCTGAGCGTGGCGCTGTCCGGCGTGCCCGTCAGGACGATCGTTCCGCCTGCCGTCGCCTGCGCACCATAACCGCTGCCGGTCACCAGGAGATGGGTGGAGGTGGCGCGGTAGCTGCCGCTGCCGGAAACGTCGATCACCGTGCCCGCGCTCTCGCGCGCGGTGAAGGCCGGGTCTTCGCAACTGCCCGAGGAGAGGCTGACCGCTGCCGGCGGCGGCGCGCATTGCGCGAGCGCCGCCCCGAAGGGCAGGAGCACCGTCATGACGACGGCCAGGCCGGCGCAATGGCGGCTGGTGGAACTCAGCAGCGCCGCCTTCAGCGCACTGCCGATAGACCTGTCGAAGCGGCGAGCGGCAATTTCCATTTCTGCACTGTTATTGTCCAACCGCCCCACTCCTCTTCCGCGAATCATCAGACGCTGGACACTTTTGAGTATCAGTGGCGGAAAAGCTTAGTAAATCCTTATGACTGCGCTGTCGCCGCAGGCCGGACTCCACCCGCGAAGCCGGCCGGGACGTGGACGAGCTCGATGCGCCGCGCGATATGCGGCCAACGTCCCGCGCTGGCGGGCTCTCGGCGAAAGGCGATCCCGCCCGGCCGCCGGTTTGCAAGCCTTGGAAGCCCGCCGTGCCGAAGTGCGGGAGCGATCGGCGAAGCGGCCACCGCTCGGGCCCGAGGCCCGGGCAGCCGACCGATGACATCACGCCGCGATCGGTGCACCGACCCTCATTCCGGCACGGATTGGCCGAGAGATGCCGACCCTTTCGACGAAAGCTTGGAACGCAGAGCGTTCCCGCCCTCCTGTCCCGCGATCGCGGCGACGACATCCGCGGCGAGAGCATTGAGCAGGTCCTCTTCGTCCTTCGCCAGGTCCCGTGGCCTGGTGTCCAGCAGGCAGAGGGCGCCGAACACGTGTCCCTGCTCCGTGCGCAAGGGCGCGCCCGCATAGAACCGCGTGTTCCAGAGCGCTATGGCCGGATGGTCGGCGAACCGGGGATCGCGCTTCGTATCCGGCACCACCAGCGTCTCGCCGCTCGACACGACGTGATCACAGACCGCCTCCTCGCGAGGCATGGTGATCATGTCGGTCCCGTCGGCGGTCAGCGTTCCCGGCAGATTGCGGCTTTGCCCGATGATGAACTCCCGATCGGCGTCGATCGCGGAGATCACCGCGAAACCGACGTCGAACGCCTCGGCGGCTCGCCTCGCGAGTCCATCCAGCTCCTCGCGGGCCCGGCCGTCGAGCACGCCGGAAAGGCCGAGCGCCCGAACGCGCTCGTCGTCGTTTTCCGGGGCCTGCGCCTTCTGGGCCGCGAGCGCCTCGTCGGGCGCCGCCATCCGGTGAATCCTGCGAACCCCTTCCTCGACCGACGCGACGACTTCATCGGCGCCGAGGCGCTGGCGCGGATCAGCCTCCAGAAGCTCGGCCGGAGCGTTCCAGAGCGCCAGCACGATGCGCAGCCCGGGCCATCTGTGGCGCAGACGACGGCAGAAATGCTTCGCCGCCTTCTCCGGCTCCGCACTGAAGTAGGTCACGCAGACAATGCCGTCCTGCTCCAGGTCCAGCTTGTCCAGATAGCTCGCCGTCACGACCCCTGCCGAGCGGAAATCCGCCGGGACGCCGTCGAGCGAAAGGGCATGGGCAAGCATCTCCGCGGAAACGGAATCGATCTGCCATTTGCCACCGATGCATGTCACGCGCGGCGGGGCACCCGCGCGATCCGGCGCGGCATATTGTTCCCTGAGGTCGTCGAGCAGGGCATCCATTCCGTTGGCCACGCGCAAGCGGTGTTCGGCGGTCGCATGGCGCAGATGGTCTTCGCCCGCGAGGCGCAGAACCTCGATGCCGGCGGTGTTGTAGAAATCGCGGACCGAGGTCGTCGCGATCTCTTCATTGACGATCGCGATCGCCTCGTCCGGGTCGTCGGCCAGCAATCTCTGATAGATCCGCGTCGGCAGATTCAATGCCGGCGTCGATCCAAGGAGCGTGTCGAGGAACCGGAGCTGGGGCAGATTGCGCCCGACGACGAGCAGGCAGACGGTCAATGGGGTGGACAGGACCAGACCCAGCGGTCCCCAGAGCGCCGTCCAGAACATGGCCGACACCATCAAGGACATGGCCGACAGCCCCGTGCTGGAACCGTAGAGGAGCGGCTCGACCACATTGTTGCTGACGAGCTCCAGCACCAGGATCAGAGCGACGGTCCAGATCACCATGTTCCAGCCGGGATCGACGGCAAAAGCCAGCGCGATCGGGAAGATCGCCGAGATCATCGGCCCCACATACGGGACGAACCGCATGACGGCCGCGACCGTGCCCCACAGGAGCGCTCCGGGAACGCCGATGAACCAGAGACCCAGCCCGATCGGCACGCCGTAGCTGACGTTCACCATCAGCTGCATAAGAAGATATTTGCTGATCCGGCTGCCGGCCTCCTCCATCGCGTCCGTCGATCGATGCAGGTTGCCGCCGAGCATGCGAAGCAGCCGATCGCGCAGATCCCTCCGATCCAGCAGGACCAGGCAGACGAAGACGAAAACGATGCCGGCCGTCGCGATCGGCTCGAGCGAGGGGATCAGCCATTCGAAGGCGGTCTGGAACGGCGACTTCGACGCCGGGACGAGCTCGACGCGCTGGGGCCTGCTGCTGTCCGCGGAGGAAGGCTCCGCGGTCTGAACTTCTCTTTGCACGGTATCGACGGTCGCCAGCGCGCCGTCGAAAATGCCGGGGCCGCCAAACTGCGTGCGCAGATCCGCGATCTTGGTTCGGATCGTCGATTGATAAGTCGGGAGATCCTGGCTGAGGCTCCGAACCTGGGATCCCAGCAGCAGGCCGAAACCGCCGAGAATCGCGAGGGCCGTCGTGATCACGAGGATGACGGCGAGCACGTGCGGCAGGCCGATCCGTTCGAACCAGACGACGACCGGATTGAGCGCAAAGCCGATCAGGAAGGCTATCGCCAGCGGGATCAGCACGCTGCGGCCATAAAAGAGCCCGGCGACGATGACGGCGACGCAGACCAGCGCGGCGGCGATTTTCACCACGTCGGCGTGCTGGGAATGATCTTGAAACAACTCCTTCCGAGAGACGACCGAAGCAGAAGCATCATTCCGCACACTCTCTCCCATGCTCTACTCCATAAATGAATGATCCGAATATCGAATAGAACACGCGGAAGAAACCCGACGATCAATCGTCGACTTTCGCTCGCGAGCCGTTTGCCAGGGACGATAGACCACGGATTGGTTCACGACCAAGCGATTACGATCATGCCGGAGCTGCAGACGGTGGCGGCGTTGATCTCGCGGCGGGCATTTTCCGGTTCGGCGGATCACAGGTGTCATGTGCCGGAGGAGCCGGTGCCGTCGCGACCTGCGGTCGCGGCCGCCGGACCGCATCCCGTTCGTGAGAGCCGGCATCCAGCGCGCGCCTCCTGCGCCGCTGCGCCAGGCGCGGCGGCCGGGGATGGCGAGGCCGGCCGCTGCCGACAAGCCTCGGAATTGCCTTCGGGCACCCAGCCAGGCTATCCGCGGCGGAATGGCTGGCCTTGAACGCGCCATGGCGGCCGGGCGGCCGCCCCGGGCCATCGGACAAACCGTTAAGTGCCACCCGTTATGGAATGACAGTCCCTATTCCTCCGGGTCATCCCGCAAAGTTCCCGGACAGTCCGGTCACGTCATGCCCATAACGCCCATCGACTGGATCGTACCCGCCGGCATCATGATGTGCGGGCTGGCGTTCATCGGCATCAGGTTTCTGGGATTTTCGACCGCCCGCTGGGGCTATTCTTTGTGCTTCCTCGCCGGCGGCTATGCGCTGATGCTGATCGAGCTGGAGTGGACGAGCCCCTTCAAGCAGATCGCCGAGGACAATTTCATCCTGATCAGCGTCATTCTCGCATGCCGCGCCTTGAATGACCGGCTCAACATCAGGAGCAGCCTTCGTTTTGATGTCGGCATCGTTGTCGTCTGCACGGCCATGATCATCGTCGCGCTGACCTTGCTGAAGAGCGTCCGCTGGGAGACGATTTTTGTTCAGGCCTGCTGCGCCGTCACCCTGTGGATCGGGACCATCCGCTTCTCCAAGGTCGCCACGACCAAGGCAGACCGGCTGCTGTCATGGACATTTCTGCTCTTCGCGGCCCTGCTGACGTTGCAATGCCTGCTTTACATGGCAGCCCCCAATGCCGGCGAGAAGGTCGGCGCGTGGCGCACGTCGGTTCTGGGCAACCTCGTCCAATATACCGGCCTCATCGGCAGCATCGTCCTGGCCTTCGCGGTGATGATCGCCACCAGTCTCGATGCCATCGAAAAATACCGCAGGACCGCCGACACCGATCCCTTGACCAACCTGCTCAACCGACGAGGCCTGGACTCGCTCCTGGCTTCGCCCCGGGGCAGGCAGTTCATGGGCCCGTCGACCGCCGTCATCCTGGCCGATATCGACCATTTCAAGTCGATCAACGACCGCTTCGGCCATTCCTTCGGCGACCTCGTCATCATGCGCTTCGGTTCGCTGCTGCAGGCCTGCGCCGGCGAGCATGGTTGCGTCATCCGCCTCGGCGGCGAGGAATTCGGCGTGCTGCTTGCCGATAGCCCGCTCGAGGAGGCCATCGCCGCCGCGGACGCCATGCGGCGGCAGTTCGAGACGGAACGGTGGACGCAGAGCGGCGCTCACGGCGTGTTCACCGCGAGTTTCGGCGTGACCCTGACGATGGACGGGGAGCCGATCGAGGCGGCTTTCGAACGGGCGGACCAATTCCTCTATGCCGCCAAGCGCGCCGGGCGGAACCGCACCGCCGGAGGCCGATACAGCGTGGCCGACGGCGAACAGGACGGACTGGTCTTTGTCCATCCGGCGCGGCATCCGGGGCCGACAGTCCTCTCCTGAGCGAGCGACCCTGGTCCGGGCTGTCGCTGTCCCGCTTCACCGAAGGGTGGACGTCGGGACCGACGCTGATCCTCAATTCCGATCCCGCTTGAAGTCCATTCCGGGCTCTCGCGAGGACCAGAACATGAAGCGTAGCCGCTTCCCGTGAGGGCAGATCATCGCGATCTCGAAGGAACAGGAGGCTGACGTTTCGATCGCCGATCTGTGCCGCAAGCGGCGGGGTCGCGCTCACCGGATCCCCACAACAAGCTGTGCGCTGGGTGTATCGCGCACGCCAGCGCTTTCTTTCTCAACCTCAATCCAATTGACGGTCGACTCGGACGGACGGCACACCATCGTGAGCGGGTTCATCAGCGATTGCAGCGCGGCCGCACAGTCGCGATCTCGCAGGACGCCCGTCTGCGCATGCTTCAAGGCGATGAGGAGACTGGTTGATTCCGACCGGCAACGATACGGTGGAAGAGCCAGAGGACGACAGGACAAACCAGGAGCGCGGTGGCGCCGAAATCGAGCGCGGCGCGCGCGGAGCCAACCGAGGTTGAGAGCATTCCCCCGACCGCCGAGCCGGCCAGCATGCCTGCGTAGTATATCGCGTAGAAAAGTCCCATGCCCATCGACCGCGTCTTCTGCTCGAGCACACGCGCGGGCAGGCTCATGATCGCACCGGCGGGCAAGCCGCAGATCATTCCAAGAACGATGACGACGGGGAGCACCGCGCCACTTCGCGACAGCAGGAGCGCCAGGAGGGCGAAGGCGATGCAGCCCGACACCAGGATGGCCTCGCCGCGCTTGCTCCGATCAGCGAGGAAACCGCCGAATGGGACGGAAAGCGCCGCCAGCCAAAGCACGATGCTGATGATCGATCCGGCCGCGCCGCTGGACCAACCGCGCTCGACAAGCATCGACGGACCGAAACTGAAGATCATCGCAAGGCCGATATTGTAGAGGCACCAGATCGACCCGGCGGCCAGCACGCCGCAGATGGCGACGGCGGTCAGGTTGCCACACTCGCCATTGACTTCCTCGGAAGCGTCCGGCGGACGATAGACCGAGGCGATGAGGCCAAAACCGATCAGGATCAGCCCGGCGACCACAAGATGGACGGCGTGAAGCCCAAACGCGCCCCCGAGCGCCGGCAACACCATGAGAGCGACCGCGACGCCAGCCGGCCATGAGTTGATGAAAATCGCCATCGCGGTGGCGAGCCCGCGGCCGGCAAACCAGTCCGCGACCATCTTGGTCATCAGAACGTTCAGGAGAATACCGCCGATCCCAGCAATCAGTCGGCCCGCGATCTGCATGCTCCAGACCGATGACACGGTCATCAGCAGTTCGCCGGCCAGCATCATCAGAAGTCCGGCGAGCACCGTCGGCTTGTCACCGTAGCGGCGGCCGATCGCGCCGCCGGGCACGGCCAGCGCGACCCCGGGCGCGAAATAGAGGCCGATCAGAACGCCGATGTCGGCTAGGCTTGGAGCGAAATCCCGGACGAACTGCGGCGCGACGGCTGCGACGCTTTGAAACTGGAAGGCGATGGCGGCGCGCGCGATGAACAGAACCGCGAGGATGGTCCAGCGGCTTCGCATCCGGGATGTCCTCCGACACGATGGCTAGGCCGTCGGCCTGATATTCTGATTCAGGCGAAAGAAATTGGTCGGATCGTATTTGCTCTTGAGCGCAACAAGGCGTGCGTAATTTTCACCATACGCATCGCGAATACGGCCCTCGCCCTCATCTCCGAGATTATTTGCATAGACGCCGCCGGTCGAATACGGATTGACAGAGCTCCACAACTCACGCGCCCAGCGCATGTTCGCTTCGTCGTCAGCGGGATCGTCCCAGATCGCGACCGGAAAGCAGTCGAACGCCGCGTCGCGGTTTGCGTAGGGCGAGGCCGATACCGGAACACGCGCGATCGCACCGCCGACGTGCTGGAAAACCAGCAACGACGAGTTATTGGGGGCTCCGGCATAGGCATCGAGGACGGCATCGATCACACCCGTGCCGATCTCGCGCAAGTACTGCGCCTTCCAGTAATAGCGGCGGCCGCGCGGAAACAGGGCATCGCCGCGTGATTGAATCTCAAGATATGGAACGCTCGCCAGGCTCGTCTCTACAGGCGAGCCGAACTTGACGATCGGGGAAAGGGTGCGTTCGCCGTCATGATGCGAGCCGACATAGCAACCAGTCACACTGAAGAATCGCTCGCCTGACGGTAGCGTCACGAGGGCAGCATCGACGTTCGCTTCGTCGGGGGCGCCGCGAGCAAACTCATCGTAGAAGCGCATGGCCGCGCGCGCGCCATCGTAGGGATGGAGTGCCGACGCGACGACTAGCGATGTGCCGATCGGGTGCAACTGGTACTCGAACGCGGTCGCGATGCCGAAATTGCCACCGCCGCCTCTCAGGCCCCAGAACAGGTCGGGGTGGTCCGTCGCACTGACCCTTAGGATATCGCCGTCGGCTGTCACGATTTCCGCGGCAATCAGATTATCGCAGGTCAGCCCGTATTTGCGCCCAAGTTTGCCGAAGCCGCCGCCAAGCGTGAGCCCGGCGATGCCGGTGTCGCTGTTGATGCCCATAGTGGTGGCCAGACCATGCGCCTGCGTGGCGCGATCGAACTCACCCAGATTGAGGCCAGCCTCCGCCCGCGCGATGCGACGGAGCGGATCGACATCGATCCGTTTCATCCGCGACAGATCGATGACCATGCCGCCGTCACAGACCGACAGGCCGGCAACGTTGTGGCCTCCGCTGCGAACCGCAACCGGGCAGGCCTGCGATCTCGCGAACGTCACGGCCTCAACCACATCGCCGGCATCCGTGCAGTAGGCGATCATGGCCGGCCGTTTGTCGATGGCGCCATTCCAGACCCGGCGCGCCTCGTCATAGCCGGCGGCCCCTTCAAGGACCACCTCCCCCTTGAGCTGTAGCTGTGAGACGGGCCGAGCTGCCGCGTTCGACCTGCCCATCATGCCGTCATGTGGCTGCCATCGCTCCATCTGACTTGCTCCCCGCAATCAATGCCGATGCCATCATCTCGCGGCACGCCGCGACGTCCTGAATCCGATCGGAAAAAGTTGCAAAAAGCTCCAAAAATGCTGTCATCTGGACGATGGCGACGCTCTACCAGTTTGGCCCATTTCGTCTTGAAGCAGACGCTGACACGCTGTTTCGCGACGCCGAGCCGGTTGCTCTCGGGAGGCGGGCGGTCGCGCTCCTTCGAGTGCTGCTGGAGAAGGCGGGCAAACCGGTTTCCAAGGACGCCTTGATGGAGGCGGCCTGGCCTGGGCTGGCGATCGAGGAAAGCAATCTGACCGTTCAGATGGCGGCTCTGCGCCGGGTGTTCGCAACCGCCGAAGGCGGCCATGAGTGGATCGAGACGCTGCCGCGGCGCGGCTACCGCTATGTCGGCCCACCGGCCACCGTCTTGTCCGATGGCAGCCGACAGGCACTGCTCCCGTCAGTGGCTTCCGACCGACCGTCGATCGCCGTGCTGCCGTTCCTGAACTTGAGCGGCGATCCCGCGCAGAACTACTTTTCCGATGGGATCACGGAAGACATCATCACGGAATTGTCGCGGTTCCGGTCGCTGTTCGTCATGGCCCGCCATTCCAGTTTCGCTTACCGGGCCAGATCTGCCGATATCAGGGAGGTCGGCCACCGGCTCGGCGTGCGATATGTCGCCGAAGGGAGCGCACGCAGGATCGGAACGCGCGTGCGGGTGACCGTCCAGCTTCTGGATGCCGCGAGCGGCTTCACCTTGTGGACGGAGCGATACGACCGCGAGATCGAAGACATATTCGCGATTCAGGACGAAATCGTCGGCAAGGTCGTTGCGGCGCTGCCGGGCCGGCTTGAGGACGCCGGCCGCGAGATCGCGCGGGGCAAACAGACATCCAACATTACGGCTTACGATCTCGTCCTGCTTGGAAACGAGAAATGGCGTCAATTGACCGTCAGGAGCATGAAGGAGGCGCGAGCCTACTTCAAGACGGCGGTGGATATCGATCCCGCCTATGCTCGCGCTCACGCCAATATGGCCTGGACCGCGGTCTGCGCCGCGTTTCTGGAATCACCTGCCGCATCGCCGCTGGACGAGGCTCGGCGCGAGATCGAAATCGCCCTTGATCTGGACGAGCACGACGCTTGGTCGCACAGCGTCTTCGCTCAGCTTCTTTTCCTGCAAAACCGAGATCAGGAGGCCGAAACCCACTTTAAACGTGCTCTCGCGCTCAATCCGAACGACGCTGATGTCGTCGCCGCTTTTGCAAACATCCTCGTTTACTGGGCGCGTTGGCGAGACGCGCTGAGCTGGATCAAGGCGGCCAAACGACTCAACCCGTTTCCGCCCAATATCTACCACTGGTATCACGCGTTGGCCCTCTATTCCGCTCGCGAATACGACGAGGCAATCAATGTTCTCAAGGAAGCCCGATCGAGCGACCGCTGGTCGCACGCGCTGCTTGCCGCGTGCTACGCGCAAACCGGTCGAGCGAACGAAGCAGGTATCGAGGCGCGCACATTCATTCGCGAGCGGTGTTTGGAATTGAGTGAGAACGGCGAAGCGCAGCCCTCAAATACGCTCGACCTCGTCCGGAAGCGCGCCAACAGGTATAGGGACCCTCTCGATCGCGATCATTTCCTCGACGGACTTCGCAAAGCGGGCCTCAGTGACGGCCTCTCCGACTTTGGATAGCGCCAACGTCGTTGGCCATCTGGCTCGTCGGCTTCATGAGCGACGGCCGCGGCTCTTACGATTTGCAACAGAAAACCCTGCAGCCACTCGACAACCCGTTCGGGCCGAGAGTGTCACCCATGTCTTAGGTACAATCTGTTACCCATCTGTCCGAGTCGGACACGAGAAGCAGGATGGCGCACCCATCAGGATTCGAACCTGAGACCTTTGCCTTCGGAGGGCAACGCTCTATCCAGCTGAGCTATGGGTGCATGCCGGCGACGCAGCACGTCGCGACACGTCTTTAGCGGATCAGGCCTCGCTCGGCAATGACCGGAACGCCGAAGTCCTCAATCGATCTTGATGGCGCCGGCGAAGCTTGGCGCGACGGGCCCGGCGCGGCTAGAACCTGAAACGCCCGGGCGGGGTTGGCGCGCGGGCGCCACGGGCCGCGGGGGACGAGAAAACGATGCATCCGATATCGAAGGCCGCGGCCCTTGCCGCCGTGACCGCGCTTTTTTCCGTCGGGCTCGCCGGGCCGGCGGCCGCCGCCGAAGGCCTTGCCGGCGGGACCATGGGCCTTGCCTGGGGCCTGCCCTTCTGCGGCCTGCTGCTCTCGATCGCCACCGGCCCGGTCTTCTATCCTCATCTCTGGGAACACCACTACGGCAAGATCGCCGCCTTCTGGGCGGCGCTGGTGGTCGTGCCGCTGTTCCTGAGCTTTCCCTTCGCACCGGCGCTCACGGCCCTCGCCCATGCGCTGCTCGCCGAATACCTGCCCTTCATCATCCTGATCTTCGCGCTCTATGCGATCGCCGGCGGCATCGTCGTGACCGGCAACATCCACGGCGCGCCCGGCGTCAACACGCTGATCCTCGCCATCGGCGCGGTGCTGGCGAGCCTCGTCGGCACCACCGGCGCCTCGATGATCCTGATCCGGCCGATCATCCGCGCCAATGACGACCGCGTGCACAATGTCCATGTCGTCGTATTCTTCATCTTCATCGTGTCGAACTGCGGCGGCGCGCTGACCCCGCTCGGCGATCCGCCGCTGTTCGTCGGCTTCCTGAAGGGCGTCGACTTCTTCTGGACGACGCGCGCGCTCGCCACCGAGACGATCTTCGTCGTCGGCGTGCTGCTCGCCCTGTTCGCCGCGCTCGACGCTGTGCTCTATGCCCGCGAGGGCCGGACCAGGCCAGACCCGACGCCGGATTCGCGGGTCGGCGTGCGCGGCCTCGGCATGCTCGGCCTGATCGCGCTGGTGGTGGCGGCGATCCTCTTGCGCGCCTCCTGGCGCTCGGGGATCGCCGTGCCGGTCGCCGGCATCCACCTCGCGCTCGAGGACATCGTGTCCAATCTCGTCATGCTCGGCGCCGGGCTCGCCTCGCTGCGCCTCGCAAGCCCGGAGAACCGCCGGCTCAACGGCTTCAACTGGGGCCCGGTGATCGAGGTCGCCAAGCTCTTCGCCGGCATCTTCGTCTGCATCGTGCCGGTCCTGGCGATCCTCGCGGCCGGCCGCGGCGGCGCCGCCGCGCCACTGGTCGCCCTCGTTTCGCGCGCCGACGGCACGCCCGACAACGTCATGTATTTCTGGCTCACCGGCCTCCTCTCCTCGTTCCTCGACAATGCCCCGACCTATCTCGTCTTCTTCGAGCTCGCCGGCGGCGATCCGGCGCGGCTGATGGGGCCACTTGCCACCACGCTCGCCGCCATTTCGACCGGCGCGGTGTTCATGGGCGCCAACAGCTATATCGGCAATGCGCCGAACTTCATGGTCTATGCCATCGCCAAGTCGATGGGCGTCCGCATGCCCTCCTTCTTCGGCTACATGGCCTGGTCGGCCTGCATCCTGCTGCCGCTGTTCGGGCTGGTGACGCTCCTGTTCTTCGCCAGCGGAGCGCCGCTCGCAGGGCGCTGACGCGGAACGGGCCCATCCTCGCCAGCCTTGCGGCGGGCGGCCACGCTGGTTATCTGGTACCGGGAGAGGATAGATCGACGGTCATGATCCGCTTCATCGCCCGCGCGCTCGGCTTCGTTCTGGTGGCCGTCGGTTTCGTGGCGCTGGTCATCGACGGCACCAAGTCGATCGCCGGCAGCCGGCTGATCTATACGGTGATCGGCGAAACCTGGCGCACCCTGCAGCCGGCCAGCCTCAACGCCGTGCAGCCCGCGCTGGAAAAGGCCGGCTTCCCCTGGCTCTGGGATCCGGTCATGCTCAACCTTCTGGTGCTGCCCACCGCGCTCGTCGGGCTCGGCCTCGGCGGGCTGCTGATGATCGCGGGCCGCCGCCGCGAGCCGCAGATCGGGGTGATCGGCCGGCGCTGAGCGGGCCTGCCATGCGCCCTGTTCACTCCCGGCGCCGGCTCGCGTAACGTTGGGCCCGCGCCATACGAAATCCTCACCGACGATGGCGGCTCGTGCCGCCGAGACGTTTCACCCTGAGAGGTTGGCCATGTTTTCGTTCAAGAAGCTGTCCCTGCCCTCCGCCGGCGAGGCTCTGCCCGGCCGCGCGACGCCGATCCCCACCGCCGAGCGTCATTTCATCAACGGCCGGCCGCTGAAGGGCCCCTATCCGGCCGGCCACGAGACCATCATCGTCGGCCTCGGCTGCTTCTGGGGCGCCGAGCGCAAGTTCTGGGAACTGCCGGGCGTCTGGGTGACGGCCGTCGGCTATGCCGCCGGCACGACCCCGAACCCGACCTACGAGGAGGTCTGCTCGGGACTGACCGGCCACAACGAGGTGGTGCTGGTGGTCTATGACCCCGCGCAGGTCTCGACCGAGACGGTGCTGAAGACGTTCTGGGAGAGCCACGACCCGACCCAGGGCATGCGCCAGGGCAACGATGTCGGCACGCAGTACCGTTCCGGCATCTATGTGACGAGCGAGGCGCAGCGCGCCGCGGCGGCCGCGTCCAAGGCGGCCTATGCGCAAGCGCTCGGCCAGCGCGGCTTCGGGCCGATCACCACCGAGATCCTGGACGCGCCGGCCTTCTATTTCGCCGAGGACTACCACCAGCAATATCTCGCGAAAAATCCGCGCGGCTATTGCGGGCTCGGCGGCACCGGCGTCTCCTGCCCGATCGGCACCGGGGTCGCTGCGTGAAGCCTGACGCCGAAGCGCATGACCTCGCGACCATGGCGGCGGCGCATGCCCGCGCCGCCGGCCGGCTGATCGCGTCCGAGCCAGACCACGTCAAGGCGGTGCATCAGGCCCGCCGCCACATCAAGCGCGCGCGCAGCCTGCTGCGCGCGCTCAGGCCGCTCGCCCGCACCGAGATCGCCCGCGAAAACGCCCTGCTGCGGGCCTTCGCCCACGCGCTCGCGCCGCTGCGCGACGCCCATGCGCTGGACGAGGCCGCGCGCGCGGTGGGCGCCAGCGGCGCCAACGGGCCGGCAGCGAGCCAGTCGGGCCTCGTCGACCTCGCCGCGCTCGGCCGGGCCCTGCAGCGCCAGGGCAAGGCGATCGTCCGCCTGCCGCTCGACCGCGCGCCGAAGCGGTTCCTCGCCAAGGCGGTCAGGCGCTCCTACCGGGCGGCGCGCAAGGCCTTCCGCGCCTATGAGGCCCGGCCCGAGGCGGAGCCGCTGCACGAGGCGCGCAAGCGCATCAAGGACTGCCTGCATCTCGTCGAGGCGCTCGCCCCGGTCCGCCCGAAGGGCGCCCATCCCAAACCCGGCAAGCTCGACCGGCTCGGCGAGCTGATGGGCTCGATCCGCGATCTCGACCTGCTCGCCCAGCGGCTGCGCCGGGAGGCCGCGCCCGGCCACAAGCTCGCGCGCATCGGCGCCCGCCATATCCGGCTGGAGCGGGCGGTCACCCGCGCCGGCGCCAAGACCTTCGCCACGCGCCCCGCCGCCGTGGAGCGCGCCTGGAAGCGGGTGTGAAGGCGAGTAGCGAGTAGCGAGTAGCGAGTAGCGAGTAGCGAGGCGAAGGCTTGCACGGCGGTCGATCATCCGCCACTCCCTGTTCGCCATCCGCCACCGCCCACCCGGAGCAGCCCATGTTCAGCCTCGTCGAGATCGGCACCTATATGGTGGTCGTGCTGGCGCTGTTCCTCGTGCCCGGCCCGGCGGTGCTGCTGACGCTCGCGCGCAGCATCAAGGGTGGAGCACGGGCCGGCATCGCCACCGGCCTCGGCATTGCGGTCGGCGACATCGTCCACACGCTGATGGCGGTGCTCGGCCTCTCCGCCATCCTGATGACCTCGGCGCTCGCCTTCGACGTCGTCAAATATTGCGGCGCCGCCTATCTCGTCTATCTCGGCTACCGCGCCTGGCGCGAGCATGGCGGCGCGCTCGACCTGCCTGACGTCGCGCGTGTGCCGGACCGGAGCGCCTTTCGCCAGGCGGTGGTGACCGAGCTGCTCAACCCGAAGACGGCGCTGTTCTTCCTGTCGTTCCTGCCGCAATTCGTCCATGTCGAGCGCGGCGCGCCGAGCCTGCAGCTCGTCGTGCTCGGCGCGATCTTCGTCGCCATGAGCATCAGCTACACGACGCTGCTGGCGCTGGCCGCGGCGCCCGCCGCCGCCTGGATCGGCCGCAATCGGACGATCGGCCGCTGGCAGGGCAAGGTGATCGGTGGCCTCTATGTCGGCCTCGGCCTCCAGCTCGCCCTGCAGCAGCGGAGCTGAACGTCATGACGAGCCTGTTCCAGTGGCGGCTGATGCGGCCCGACGACATTGCGGCGGCTACCGCCATCGCGGCCGAGGTGCACGCGGCCTTCCCCGAGGACGATGCCGTCTATGTCGAGCGGCTCGCGCTCTATCCGGCGGGCTGCCGGATCCTGGAGCGCGCGGGAACGGCGGCCGGCTATTGCCTCAGCCATCCCTGGACGGCGGGATCGCTGCCGGCGCTCAACACGCTGCTCGGCGCGCTGCCGGCCGTGCCCAGCACCTACTACATCCACGATGTCGCGCTCCTGCCTGCGGCGCGCGGCAGCGGCGCCGCCGGAACCGTCGTCGCGGCGCTCGCCGCTCATGCCGCAGCGAACGGCTTTTCCAGCCTGTCGCTGGTCGCCGTGAACGGCTCGGAAGGGTTCTGGCGGCGCCAAGGCTTCCATGTCGTCGACGCGCCGCAACTCGCCGCCAAGCTTGCCAGCTACGAGGTCGCGGCCCGGCTGATGGCGCGCCCGCTCGGCTAGGGCTTGCCGCGTCCTGCATCACGGTCGGCCGTGGTTCGAGGCTCGCCCAAGAGAGCGAGCGTCTTACCATGCGGATTGGAAAGGCATGGCATCGAGCGCGGCCATGAAGTGCCGTGCTCAGGGCTTCACGAGCAACCCCGCTGCCGTTCATCTCCAGGCCTCAGGGTGAGGCGGGAGCCGAAAGCGACCTCGAACCACGGCCTCCGCCCTGCCAGGCGCCGCAATCCGCCGTCCTTATACCCTCCTTATCACCCGCCCGGGCTTTCCCATCGCGCCCTTACGGCCGGCGGGACTAGCCTTTCGACCATCGCCCCGGACCGGGGGAGATGGCCATGGGCATGATCGCAATCCTTCGACAGCCATCGGAACCGCTGCAGCTCGTCTGCGGCCGCAATGCCGCCGGGCTCTGGGTGCTGCAGAGCTTCGACGGCGGCTATGGCTGCCTGTTCCCGACCCGCGAGGCCGCGCTCGACGAAGCCATGACCGGCAATGACGGCGAGCCGGTCACGATCGTCTTCGCGCGCGAGCCGGTGGAGCTCGATTTCGTCCCGCGCGACGCCATGGCCGTCGCGGCCCTGCCGGCGCC
>NZ_JAPSET010000057.1:0-34150 GCF_026847585.1 Phreatobacter sp. AB_2022a | reverse complement strand
ACAGCAGCGCCCCGGCGACGACCGGCTCGATCGCCAGCCCGCCGCGGATCGGCCTGCCCGGCACCTCGGTCTCCTCCTCCGGCTGGCAGGCGGTCGGCCGTGCCGGCGAGCGGCCGGCGACCATTCCCGCCGCCCTGAAGAGCGCTGCCGAAGGCGGCAACCCGGCGGCCGCCTTCGAGCTCGGCACGCGCTACCTCGAAGGCCGCGGCGTCCAGGTGAGCGCGACCGAAGCGGCCAGCTGGTATCAGCGTGCCGCCGATGCCGGCCTGGCGCCCGCCCAGTACCGGCTGGGCAGCCTCTACGAGAAGGGCACCGGGGTGACCCGGGATCTCAACCGCGCCCGCGGGCTCTACGAGAAGGCCGCGGCCGCCGGCAACGGCAAGGCGATGCACAACCTCGCCGTCATGTTCGCCCAGGGCGCGCTGTCGGAACGTCCGGATTACCGGACGGCCGCGCAGTGGTTCCGTCGGGCGGCCGAACACGGTGTCACCGACAGCCAGTTCAATCTCGGCATCCTCTATGCGCGCGGCCTCGGCGTCGATCAGAGCCTCGCCGAGAGCTACAAATGGTTCGCCCTCGCCGCGCTCGGCGGCGACCAGGATGCCGCCAAGAAGCGCGACGAGGTCGCCGCCCGCCTGGACCAGCAGACCATGGTGGCGGCACGCCTTGCGGTGGAAACCTTCCAGGTCAAGGCCGAACCGGAGGCCGCCGTGCGCGTGGCGATGCCGGCCGGCGGCTGGGGCGACGAGCCCCGCGCGGCAGCGCCGCTGCCGCCGCCGCACCGACCGGTGCGGCCGGTCTCCTCGCGCTGAACACGTTCTGCGCCGCGCTGAACAAGGTTCCGCGCCGCGCGCCGTGTCCTGCGCGTTCGCGCCGGGCCGAAGGGTGGGAGCGGCCGGTCCGTGAT
This sequence comes from Phreatobacter sp. AB_2022a, assembly GCF_026847585.1. Classification (NCBI taxonomy): domain Bacteria; kingdom Pseudomonadati; phylum Pseudomonadota; class Alphaproteobacteria; order Hyphomicrobiales; family Phreatobacteraceae; genus Phreatobacter; species Phreatobacter sp. AB_2022a. Next base: position 33,243 of record NZ_JAPSET010000057.1, on the reverse strand, counting down.
GCCGGTTGACAGAGCCTCGGCCGGGCCCCTCAATGCCAAAAAAGACGAGGGGCGCTCATCCATGACCGAAGCCGCATCACTGGCTCCGATTCCGCATCCGCCGAAGAAGCCGGTGGTCGGCAACATGCTGACCGTGTCGAGCGAGACGCCGCTGCAGAGCCTGATGCAGCTCACCCGCGAGCACGGGCCGATCTTCGGCCTCGACATGATGGGCACGCCGCTCATCGTCGTGTCGGGCGCGGCCCTGATCGACGAGCTCTGCGACGAGAAGCGGTTCGACAAGGCGGTGCGCGGCTCGCTGCGGCGCATCCGAGCCATTGCCGGCGACGGCCTGTTCACCGGCGACACCCAGGAGCCCAACTGGGCGAAGGCGCACAATATCCTGCTGCCGACCTTCTCCCAGCGCGCCATGGTCAACTACCTGCCCATGATGCTGGATATCGCCTCCCAGCTCATGCTGAAATGGGAGCGCCTGAATGCCGACGACGAGGTCGACGTCGTCCACGACATGACCGCGCTCGCGCTCGACACGATCGGCATCTGCGGTTTCGACTATCGCTTCAATTCCTTCTACCGGCGCGACTATCACCCTTTCATCGACGCCCTGACCCGCACGCTGGAAACCTGCATGATGCAGCGCGGCCTGCCCTTCGAGGGGGTGCTGCTGCGCAAGCGGCTCGGCCAGCTCAAGGACGATGTCGACTTCATGAACAAGCTGGTCGACGACATCATCCGCGAAAGGCGCCGCGGCGGTGCGGCGGCCGGCCAGAACGACCTCCTGAACTACATGCTTGCCGGCGTCGACAAGCAGACCGGCGAAAGCCTGTCGGACGAGAACATCCGCTACCAGATCAACACCTTCCTGATCGCCGGCCACGAGACGACCTCCGGCCTCCTCTCGTTCGCCATCTATTTCCTGCTGAACAATCCCGACGTGCTCGCCAAGGCCTATGACGAGGTCGACCGGGTGCTCGGTACCGATATCGGCGTGCAGCCGACCTATGCCCAGGTGAACCAGCTCACCTATGTCGCCCAGGTGCTGAAGGAGGCCCTGCGGCTGTGGCCGACGGCGCCGGCCTTCGGCCTCTATCCCTATCAGGACGAGGTGATCGGCGGACGCTATCCGCTGAAGGCGAGAACCTTCGTCACCGCGCTCACCCTGATGCTGCACCGCGACCCCGCGGTCTGGGGCGACGATCCCGAAACCTTCGATCCCGAGCAGTTCTCGCGCGAGGCGGAGGCCGCGCGCCCAGCCAATGCCTACAAGCCCTTCGGCAACGGCCAGCGGGCCTGCATCGGCCGTCAGTTCGCGATGCAGGAAGCAACCCTGGTGCTCGGCATGATCCTGCAGCGCTTCCAGCTGTTCGATCACACCAAATACCAGCTCAAGATCAAGGAAACGCTGTCGATCAAGCCCGACGGCCTGAAGATCAAGGTCAAGCCGCGCCCCGGCCGGACGCGCTCGACGACGGTTGCCGCCTCCGGCGCACCGGCCGCCGCCACCACGGCGGCGGTCCCGGCGGCCGCGGCACGGCCGAAGCACGGCACCGCGCTGACCGTGCTCTACGGCTCCAATCTCGGCGCGACGGAAGAGATCGCCCGCGCCATCGCGGAGGCCGGCGAGGTCAACGGTTTCGACGTCACCCTCGCCGAGCTCGACAGCCATGTCGGCGACCTGCCGGCCAAGGGGGCGGTCGTCATCGCCTGCGCCTCCTACAATGGCGGTCCGCCCGACAATGCCGCACGGTTCCAGGCCTGGCTTGCCGAGACGAACGACCCCACGCTGCTCGAAGGGGTGAGCTACGCCGTGTTCGGCTGCGGCAACCGCGACTGGGCCTCGACCTACCAGTCGGTGCCGCGCCAGCTCGACGAGCGGCTCGCCGCCCTCGGCGCCCGCCGGATCCGCGAACGCGCCGAAGGCGATGCCCGCGAGGATCTCGACGGCCAGTTCCAGGCCTGGTTCGAGGGCCTGTTCCCGGCGGTCGGCACGGCGCTGGGCCTCGACATCGATTTCAGCGAGAGCCCGGCGGCCGAGCCGCTCTATGTGGTGGAGACGCTGGCGCGCGCGAGCGGCAATCCGGTCGTCGCCGCCGTCGGCGCCAAGGCCATGACCGTTCTCGCCAACCGGGAGCTGCAGACGAAGGCCGGCGCGACGCCCTCCGAGCGCTCGACGCGCCATATCGAGATCGCGCTGCCGCCGGGCACGCAATACCGGCCCGGCGACCACCTGAGCGTCGTGCCCGTCAATGGCCTTGCCCTGGTCGAGCGGGCCGAGCGTCATTTCGGCTTCGCACCGGATGCCCAGATCCGGCTGAGGACCCAGGGCGGGCGGCGCAGCGCCCTGCCGGTCGACGAGCCGCTCGGCGTGCGCCAGCTCCTGACCGAATTCGTCGAGCTGCAGACGGTCGCGACACGCAAGCAGGTGCAGGCGCTCGCCGACCATACGCGCTGCCCGATGACCAGGCCGCGGCTTGCCGCCCTCGCCGGCGACGGCGAGCCGGGCGGCTACAAGAGCGAGATCTGGGCGAAACGCCGCTCGGTGCTCGACCTCCTGGAGGAGTTTCCGGCCTGCGAGCTCGGCTTCGCCGGCTATCTCGAAATGCTGCCGATGATGACGCCGCGCTATTATTCCATCTCGTCCTCGCCGCTGGTCGCCGCGGACCGCTGCAGCATCACGGTGGGCGTGGTCTCCGGCCCGGCCCGATCCGGGCGCGGCCTCTACGAAGGCATCTGCTCGAACCATCTCGACCGTTCGCCGGAAGGCAGCCTCATCCACGCCACCGTGCGCGAGACCAAGGCCGGCTTCCGCCTGCCCGACGATCCGGCGCGGCCGATCATCATGATCGGGCCAGGCACCGGCCTCGCGCCGTTCCGCGGCTTCCTGGCCCAGAGGGCCCAGGTGAAGGCGAGCGGCCAGGCGATCGGACCGGCCATGCTGTTCTTCGGCTGCCGCCACCCCGACCAGGACTTCATCTACCGCGACGAGCTGGAGGCCTATGCACGCGACGGCATCGTCGATCTGAAGGTCGCCTTTTCGCGCCTCGACGGCAATCGGACCTATGTGCAGGACCTCGTGCGGGCGGAGAGGGACACCGTGAAAGCGCTGATCGAGGCCGGCGCCATCATCTTCATCTGCGGCGACGGCAGCCGCATGGAACCCGACGTCAAGCGCACGCTGGTCGGCATCTACTGCGACGAGAAGGACGTTTCGCTCGCCGAGGGCGAAGCCTGGATCGACCGCATGGGCCGCGAAAACCGCTATGTTCTCGACGTCTGGGCCGGCACCTGAGCCGCGCCCGGCCGCAGTCGCGCGGCGGCCATGCCCGTGCGGGCATATCGTCGCATTGACTTGTATGCTGCAGCGCACAATATGAAGGCTCTAGGGAAGTGAGCGCCCTCGGGGATTCGTTATCCACGAGGAGACCGCCACAATGGCACGAGCATTCCCAGCGCTCGGCTCCATCCGTGAACTGAGCGGTTCGGAGCAAGCGCTGCATCGCGATCACCTGACCCGGCTCGACCCGGAAGGGCGCCGGGACCGTTTCAACGGGATCGCCGACGACAGCTTCATCGCACGCTATTCCGAACGCTGCTTTGCCGGCGTCACGCGTGTTTTCGCACTGGTCGACCGCGACGGTCATGTCCGCGGCACGGCGGAGCTGCATCCGCCGGTCGGCGGCGAGCCGGCCGACATCGCCTTTTCGGTCGAGCCCGACTGGCGCCGTCAGGGCATCGCTTCGGAACTGTTCGCGGCGGTGATCACGGCGGCCCGGCTCGCCGGCTATGCGCGACTGAGGATCACCTCGTCCAGCGACAACCACGCCATGCGCGCGCTCGCCCGCAAGTTCGGGGCACGCTTCACCTTCAGCCAGGGTGAGACGGCCGGCACGATCGAGGTGGCCCCGGCCGCGCCGCCGCTCGCCGCCGAGCGCGACGGCATTCCCGGCTTTGCCCGCAGCCGTGCGCTGGCGCTGGCGGGCTGCTGAGGCCGACATTTCACACATGGTGTCGATGCGGGAAGCCCGCCTCCCCGGGCGGGCTTTTTGCCGGCCGCGTGGGCGGCGGCTCAGACGAGCACTCTGACCCCCTGGGGCGTTTCGATATGCGCCCGATATCGCGGCCCGGCGCCCCTTGCGATCATCGGCGGCCGATCGATGGCGAGCTGCCGATAGAGGGACGCGATTGCCGCCGGCTCAGGGTGCTCCAGGACGAAGGACGTCAGCCGTGCGTCGCGGTCGGCGATGCCGGTCATGTCGCGCGCCCTGCCACGCCGGTCGATGATGCAGGGCACGGCGCCGTCGAGAGGCAGGCTGCCGTCATCGGCGATCGCGAAGTCGAAGGACGGACCGCCGGGCGGGAGCGCCACGGCCTTGCCGAACAGGCTGCCATGCCCGGCGATGAGCGCGGCGATGTCGTCCGTCCTTGCCACCCAGCCCCGCAGGCGCCTGCCCGCGTCCCAATCCGCCCTGACCTTCGCGCGGTCGTCGAGACCGAACCAGCGCGGCCGTGTCGGCGCCTCGGCCTGCGGGTCGATGGCGACGATCTCCAGATAGGTCGTGCCGCCGAGCCGAAGGAGATGGTTGTAGGTTCCCATATAGCCGTGGCGCTGGCCAAAGGGGACGTCGAGATCAAGGCAGGCCCGGACATGGGCGACACCCTCGACGAGATCCGGAGCGACGACGGTGAGATGGTCCAACTGCAGCATGCCTTGATGCTAGCACGGCAGGCTGGGATCATGATCCAGGCCATGCAGGGCATCGGGTGGCGGTGCCAGGATTGGGCAGCATGACGTTTCATATCGATGATCTGGCGCCCGCGGATGTCGAGGCTGTCGTCTCCGTCGACGGCGGAAACGGCTGGAACTCCGACCGCGCATTGTGGGACCGCTACCTCGCCGAGCAGGCGCACGGGCTGCGCACGGTCCTCATTGCCTGGTCGCACGATCATCCCATCGGCTACGGCACCCTCGCATGGGCGTCGGATTACGCCCCTTTCCGCCTGCGCGACATGCCCGAGATCAACAACCTCTGCGTCGCGCGCAGCCACAGGCAATCCGGGGTGGCCACGACCCTCATTCGGACACTGGAGAATAAAGCGAGATCGTCCGGCAAGGCCGGCATCGGTATCGGTGTCGGACTTTACGCCGACTACGGCAATGCTCAGCGGCTCTACGCGCGGCTCGGGTTCCGGCCGGACGGCGAAGGCGTGACATATCGAGGACGCCGTGCCGGGCCCGGCGAACCGGTATGCCTGGATGACGACCTCATTCTCTGGCTGTCGAAGGCCCTGTAGAACAGCGAGCCGTCGTCCCGCGATGGCCGGCCGGACCGCTCGCCGAATTGACCGGCACGGCACCGATCGCCCAATAGCAAAAGGCCCGCCGGCGTGGCGGGCCTTTCGTCTGTCGCAATTTCGAGCGTGTCGGGCTCAGGCGGTCTTGCCGAAGGAAGCCAGCTTGCCGGCCTCGGCCTGCAGCGCCTTGGCGCTGTCGGTGGCAGCCTGGCGAACCGCATTGAAGGCGTCCTGGGTGCGGACGATGTTGGCCTGGCCGAACTCGCGGACGAAGGCGACGTAGCGCTGCGCGGCATCGCTCGGGCAGGACGCATCGGCCAGCGACTGGATGCCGCCGAGGGTCAGGTTGACATTGGCGATGGTGGCATCGATCAGGCCGCGCGACACCGAAGCGCCGGCGCCGACCACGGCGACCAGGGCCTTCTCGACGGTAGCGGTGGCATCGAGCGCGCCCTTCTCGGCGGCAGCGGTCCGCTCCTTGGCGGTCTCCGCATTGCGCTTGACGAATTCACGGGCAGCAGCCGGAACCTGGATCTTCTCCTGGGCGCTCTTCAGCGTCTCCATGATCTTGGCAACCGGCGCGAAAGCGTTGGTTTCGGTGGCCTGGGCTTTGGCCTTCGAGGTCTTCTCGGTCATCGTCGTCTCCATCCTCGTCTGAGCTATGGTCCACCCCGTCCGACATTGGCCCGAGGCATGCACAGCTTATCGCATGAATTTTTGTGCGATGCAACATGAATTTATATTGCATCGCAATATCGCCAAAACACCTGCAATAGCAATCACTTGAAAGCGGACATGGGATGCGCTGGAAGCTGCTCGGCGGAATTCGGACCAGGACCGGCGGCACAGCGGCGGCCTTTCCGCCGGGGCGTGCCGGGCCTATGTCGGAACCGACGCCGCGTGTCATGATTTCGCAATTCATCGCACGCCCGATATCGCTGTGCGGCGCGTTTCACATCGAGGATACCAGCCGGAGGTAGTGCATGGCTCTCCCGGACACCGCGCCGTCAGGCGCTCCTGCCCGACGCATGATGGCCGGTGCGGACATCACCGAGCGCGACCGGGAAAAGCTCGGCGCGCTGAGGCGGGTCAAGATCGTGGCCACCAGCCTGCTCGCCGGCAGCGTCTCGCTCATGGTGGTCGCCAAGCTCCTGGAGCATCGCCACCCCGCCTGGGGGTTTGTCGCCGCCTTCGCGGAAGCGGCCACCATCGGCGGCCTCGCCGACTGGTATGCGATCGTCGCCCTGTTCAAGCATCCGCTCGGCCTGCCCATTCCGCACACGGCGATCATCCAGAGGAACCAGAGCCGCATCGCCGACAGTCTCGGCGAATTCGTCGAGGTCAATTTCCTGGCGCCGGGGCCGGTGGAGGCGAAGCTGCGCGAGGTCGACTTCGCCCGGCTGATCGCCGACTGGCTCGCCGATCCCGCCAAAAGCGGCAATCTCTCGCGCTTCGGGCTCAAGCTGCTGCCGCAGGCGATCGCCGGCATGGACCAGTCGGGTATCAAGGAGTTCATCTCGGCGCGCATGATGGAGCAGCTGAACGCGCTGAAGATCGCTCCCCTCGCCGCCCAGATCCTGACCTCGATCACCGACGACGGCCGGCATCAGCGGCTGCTCGACGAACTGCTCACGGCGCTGAAGGGGCTGCTCGCCGACGAGCCGACGCTGGAGAGCATCCGCGAGAAGATCCGCCAGGAGCTGCCCTCGCTGTTCAACCTGTTCAAGGCCGACGCCTATCTCCTGCGCAAGATCATCAAGTCCACCCTGTCCTTCCTCGACGATGTCGGCGCCGACCCGAACCATGCGCTGCGCGGCGAGTTCGACCGCTTCGTCCAGGGCTTCATCGTCAACCTGCGGGAGAGCCCGGACTATGCCGCCAAGGCCGAGAAGCTGAAGCAGGACCTTCTCACCCGCAAGGAACTGCGCGGCCTGGCCCAGGACCTGTGGAAGAGCCTCACCACGTTCCTGGAAAAGGACCTTGCCGGCCCGCAGTCGATGGTCGAGGCCGCCCTCGGCAACTTCCTCACCGATCTCGGCCGCAAGCTGATGAACGACCCGCGCATGGGCGCGGAAATCAACCAGGGGTTCGTGGTGGCGCTGACCACCTTCGTCGAGGCGCAGAAGAGCGGCGTCTCCCGTTTCATCGCCGAGCAGGTGAAATCCTGGGACATGCAGCAGCTGATCCGGCTGATCGAGATCAATATCGGCCGCGACCTGCAATATATCCGGCTGAACGGCACCCTGATCGGCGGCCTCGCCGGCCTGCTCCTTCACACGATGGAGGTGCTCTTGAAGATCGCTTGAAACCGCCGGCGCGGGCCCTTAGGCTTTTTGTCCGTGAAGCATCGACAGGGCGTCCATGCCTCTGAAACGTTGCTGAATGGGACCGGCCAATCGGGAGAAGCGACATGACCCAGACGCAGCAGTCGATCCTGGAGATGTTCACCAAGCTCGGTCAGGATCTGAAGATCCCGTCCGTCGACATGGAAAAGATCATTGCCCATCACCGCAAGAACCTCGAGGCCCTGAGCGCCAGCGGCAAGGCAGCCGCCGAGGGCGCCGCGGCCTTCGCGGCCAAGCAGCGCGAAATCGTCGAGGCGGCGATCAGGGACATCCAGTCCGCGGCGCAGAACTTCAAGTTGCCGGGCAGCCCGCAGGAGGCCATGGCCGCCCAGTCGGAATTCGCCAAGAGATCGATCGACGCCGCGATCCAGAACACCAAGGATCTCGCAGAGCTCGTGCAGAAGTCCAATCAGGACGCCATGCGGATCATTCAGGACCGCATGAAGGAGAGCTTCGAGGAGATCAAATCGAGCTTCACCAAGAAATAGCGCCGCGCGCTGCGAGCCGAGTGAAAAGGGCGGGAGCAGCCGAGCGGCCCCGCCCTTTTTTCTGATCCGTCCGCCGTCCCCCGCGCATCCGCTCAGTGCGGCCGCGCCGGATCGGGATAGAAGACCTGGCGCCAGCCGCTGCGGTCGAACGGCGTGAACGTTCCTTCCGGCTGCGCGAGGCGATCGGCAACCGCATAGACGGCCGCGGGATTGTGGCCTAGCCCGCAATGGCTGCCGGGCACTTCGATATTCTCGGTGATCGGGCCTTCGACCTCGACGCAGCACTGCCAGGCGCAGATGCCGTCGGTGCGGCTGTAGATGGCTGTCGTCGGCACCGGCGGCGGCGCGGCAATGGCGCCGCCCATGTGGTTGTCGCGATCGTCGACCTTGTGGCCGGAGGTGAATTCGTAAAGCCGCCAGGCATTGGTGGCGCGAGGCGAGCCGGCGAACGGACTGCCGAGCGTGATCACCGAACGCACGCTGTCGGGCAATGCCTTGGCAAGCTGGCGGGCATAGATGCCGCCGAGGCTCCAGCCGACCAGGCTGACCTTGCGGCCATATTCGTCGTTGAGCTGCTTCACCCGGTCGAGCATGCGGCGCTCGAACCCCGGCAGCAGGCCGTAGTTGCGGCCGAGCTCCCAGCCATGGGCGGCATAGCCCTGGCCGGCGAGGAAGGTGCGCAGCGGACCGGTGGAACGGTCCGACGTGATCAGGCCCGGCAGCACCAGGACCGGGTGGCCGTCGCCGCGCGGCGCGGAGGCGATCAGCGGATAGGCCGCGACGAAGGCGGCCAGTTCCGGCAGTGCGCGCCCCTCCAGGAGCAGCAGGGCTGTCGACGGCGGTGCGAGATGGGGGGATGCTGATGCCATGCCGCTTCCTCTCTTTCGCGGGGGCGGCATTCGCGCGAAGCCCGCTTCTTGATCCGAGTCGAGGATGACTGGACCATCCAAGAAGATCATTCCGTAGCCGTCTCGGCAAGCCGGCCTTCCGCTGCGGCCGCCGACCACAGGACTGACGGTATCGCCCCTTGGTACATAGGAAGCGCGGACGGACAGCGAAAGAGCACACGCTCTTCGCCGCCGGTCGCCTTGATACGCGCGGCGTTGTCAGGGTGAGCTCCCGACGGGTCTTGCGACCCGGTCGGGATCTACTCAACCGATGTGACTGACCTTCCGCCTCAGGTCAGGACGCCGTGAACCTCTCGGCCCTCGGCGCCTGGCAGCGGTCACTTGGGGGCGGCGGCAGCGGCCTTCGCGGGAGCCTTGGCCTTGGCCGGAGCCTTCGGCTTGGCAGCGGCCTTCGCCGGAGCCTTGGCCTTGGCAGCAGCCGGGGCCTTCGCGGCGGCGGCTTTCGCAGGAGCCTTGGCCTTGGCGGCAGCCGGAGCCTTCGCGGCGGCGGCCTTCGCCGGAGCCTTGGCCTTCGCAGGGGCCTTGGCCTTGGCGGCAGCCGGAGCCTTCGCGGCAGCGGCCTTCGCCGGAGCCTTGGCCTTCGCAGGGGCCTTGGCCTTGGCAGCGGCCGGAGCCTTCGCGGCAGCGGCTTTCGCAGGAGCCTTGGCCTTGGCAGCAGCCGGGGCCTTCGCGGCGGCGGCCTTTGCCGGAGCCTTCGCGGCAGCGGCTTTCGCCGGAGCCTTGGCCTTTGCCTCAGTCTTGGGTTTTGCCTCCTTGGCAGCACCCGCCTTCGCAGTCTTCGCCGTAGTCTTCGCCATTGCCGTCTCCTTGGGCTCTGTAGCGACCACGGCCGCAGCTTGAGGCGCGGTTTGTGAACCGAACCTTTTCGCCACGGCCGCCTTCAGTTCGTCCAGGGCGTCACCGAGATAGTCGGCGAGCCTGACGATATCCGGAACCGCGCGTCGGTCGGCGGTCAGGCCGAAATCGAGCTTGTCCAGATAGCTCTGCACTGTGAGGTTGAGACCGATACCGTGCACCGGGATCGACACGGGATAGAGAGCCAGCACCTTGGCGCCGGCGCAGTAGAGCGGGAACGGTGGTCCCTGCGTGTTGGAGATGACGACGTTCGCGCCCATCGGGATGACATCGGCGAGACCCGACTTCGCGAACAGCTGCATCAGCTGCGGCAACAGCACGGGCGCGCCGAGCATGGTGAAGTCTTTCGGCGCGGCGTCCTTGGCCGCGCCCGCGATCGTCTTCGAGGTCGTCGCGGTCCGCTGGATCGCGAGCAGCCGCTCGAGCGGATCGGCGACGTCGGTCGCCAGCGAGCAGCTCATGCCGAAGACCTGATTGTTGATCTCGGTATTGCCGGCCTCGCGCAGCGAGATCGGCACGAAGGCGACGAGCGGCGTCTTCGGCAGCGCCTTGCGATCGATCAGATAGCGCCTGAGCGCGCCCGCGCAGATCGCCATGACCACGTCGTTGATCTTGGCGCCGGTGGCCTTGCCGATCGTCTTGGCATCGGTCAGCGACAGCGAGCGCGCCGCATAGGAGCGCTGGCCGGTGATCGTCACGTTGAGCGGGGTCTTCGGCGGCAGCAGGTTCGGCAGGGCCGGCGCGCCGCCGGCCTCCTTCTCGTCCTTGGGGCGGCCGCCCGGCATCAGCATGCCGGCGACCGTCGTGAGCATCTGCGCGCCCGCGGCGAGCACCGTGAAGTGCTGCCTCACGGCATTGGCCACCAGCGTGTTCAGATTTGCGAGCGCGCGCTCGGCGGGCGCGGGTTTCGGTTTCTTCGGGCTCGGCGCGGGCGCCGGCTCGACCTCGCGCGGGGTCGGCGTCACGTCGTAGAGCGCCTTGGTGATGACCATGCCGGCACCGCCGTCGACGGCCGCATGATGCACCTTCGAATAGAGCGCGACGCGTCCGTCGGCGAAGCCCTCGATGACAGTGAACTGCCACAGCGGGCGCGACCGGTCGAGCACCACCGAATGCAGGTCGCCGACCATCGCCTCGAGCTGCGCGAAGCTGCCCGGCTTCGGCAGCTGGGTGTGCTTGATGTGATAGTCGAGATCGACGTCGCCGGCGTCGACCCAGCCGGGATGATCGAGGTCGAGCACCGTCCGCGCGAGCTTCTTGGAGAAGATCGGAACGAGGTGCACGCGGCTTGCGAAGAAGGTGCGGAAGTGGTCGTAGAACGAGCCCTTCAGACCTTCCGGTTTTTCGTAGACGGTGAGCCCCGCTACGTGCATCGGCGTCTCGGGCGTTTCCATGTAGAGGAACGTCGCGTCGATGCCACTGAGCTGCTTCATCGTCGTTTCCCCTGTGCCGTTTTTCTCCTGCGCCGTGGCGGAGAGCCCGGCGCGGGGCTCGCTCTCACCATTGAACGCCGAGACGGCAACGGAACGCAAGTGCATCCTCTCGAAAGTCAAACTGCTGATTTCTCGTGATTCTCGCAAGCCTTGTGCTTGAGCGGCGAAGTTGCCGGCCCTTGAACGCAACGGCAATGCCGCTCTAAGCTGGTCTCAACGACAAGAATGCGAGGGGAGAAAAGCGACGTGGATCGCGCGGCGGAAAAGCCTTGTCTCGACCTCGTTCGCGACCTCGCAAACGATCGACGCCGCGCGCTGAACGACGCTGATGGCCGCCGGAAATTCACACCTGATTTCAATAGATTGGATGCATTCGAAAGATGCCGCGCGCGGTTCTGCGGAGAACATCGCGGAGCGCCTGCGCATGATCTCGGCTATCCTGAGTCAAGCCTCGCGAAAGACGTTCGAGACCGTCTCGATCGGGCGTGCGAGGACGGCGCGCGCGGACGCCTCGCGCTCATCGTTTTTTTCTTCGGCGAGGATCGTGCGCGTGACTGCGCGCAGCGTTCGACATCGACCTTCGCGCGACGGACGCGCGACGTCGATGTCGATGTCGAAGACGACCGGCGCGCACGGCGCGCCATCGTGACGACGACGATGCGCAGCGTGTCGCGCGCGACGCGGCGCGCGACCATTGCGCAGCACCATGAGAAGCGGCGCGCGCGCCGCGCGCACGACACCGATCCACATCGCGATGACGTGCGCCGCGCACGTCGCGCGACCGACCATTCGGGGCTCCGCCGGACGACGCGCGCGATGCACGACGCGGCGTGTTGAGCCCGAGCATTTTTCTGCGCATGCCGACCTCACGAGGGAGTACCAGCATGGCCCGCACTCCGGCCTCGAAATCCACCACCGGATCGACGACCAAGTCGACGAGCAGGACAGCGAAGAGCGCTGCGCCGAAGGCCGCCGCGCGCGCCGCCGCGGGCAAGGCGAAACCCGAGGCGCAGGCATCGCCGGGAGCGGGCACTGACACCGCGCCGACGATCCGGCCGCTCGCCGAGCAGATCGCCGAGGAGGCCTCGCAGAACACGCTCGCGCTCAACCCGCTCGTCGGCGTGCGCACCGAGGATCTGTTCGACGCCGCCCGTACCGTCGTCGGCGCGCTCGCCGCGCAGCCGCAGATCCTCGCCGAGCAGTGGATGGGCTTCCTCGGCGAGCTCGGCAAGATCGTCACCGGCCGCTCGGAGGTCGCGCCCGATCCGAAGGACAAGCGCTTCGCCGATCCCTCATGGACCGGCAACCCGTTGCACCGCAGCCTGATGCAGTCCTACCTCGCCTGGTCCAACACCATCACCGCGGCGGTCGCGAAGACCGACCTGCCGGACAAGGAGGCGGCGCGCGCGCGGCTCGTCACCTCGATCTTCGTCGACGCGATGGCCCCGTCCAACACGCTGATCGGCAATCCGCAGGCGCTGAAGCAGGTCATCGACAGCAAGGGCAAGAGCCTCGTCGAGGGCATGAAGAACTACATCACCGATCTCGCCCGCAATGGCGGCCTGCCGAGCCAGGTCGACATGTCGAAGTTCAAGGTCGGCGAAAACCTCGCCAACACGCCGGGCACGGTGGTGTTCAAGAACGAGGTGCTGGAGCTGATCCTCTACACGCCCACCACCGAGACCGTGGTGGCGCGGCCGCTGCTCATCGTGCCGCCCCAGATCAACAAATATTACGCGGTCGACCTCGCGCCCAACAAGAGCATGATCCGCTTCCTGCTCGCCAACGGCATCCAGCCGTTCTGCATCTCCTGGCGCAACCCGACCGTGCGCGAGCGCGACTGGGGTCTCGACACCTACATCCAGGCGCTCGACGAGGCCGTCGACGCGGCGCGCGAGATCACCGGCCAGGACAAGATCAACATCATGGGTTCCTGCTCCGGCGGCATCACCACCTCGACCTATGCCGGCTGGCTCGCCGGGCGGAAGCAGGACAAGCTCAACGCCATCATCCTGGCCGTCTGCGTGCTCGACACCGAGGCCGGAACCGACACCGATTTCGCCGCGCTGGTGACGCCGGAATCCGTCCTCGCCGCCAAGCAGCTCTCGGCGGCGCGTGGCATTCTCGACGGCAACGACCTCGCCAAGATGTTCGCCTGGATGCGGCCGAACGACCTCGTCTGGAACTACTGGGTCAACAACTACCTGATGGGCAACCAGCCGCCGGCTTTCGACATCCTGTTCTGGAATGCCGACACGACCCGACTGCCGGCGCGCCTGCACGGCGACTTCCTCGACCTGATCTTCACCAATCCCTTCGTCAATCCCGGCAAGATGTCGATCAGCGGCACGCCGATCGACATGCGCAAGGTGAAGGCCGACACCTATGTGATCGGCGGCACCACCGATCACATCACGCCCTGGAAGGCGGTCTATCAGACCGCCCGCATCTATGGACCAGACACCACCTATGTCCTGTCCAATTCCGGCCATCTGCAGAGCCTGTTGAACCCGCCCGGCAATCCCAAGGCGTGGTTCGTCGCCGGCCCGGCCAAATCGGCCGATGCCGATGCCTGGACGGCGACCGGCACGAAGCACGAGGGCTCGTGGTGGACCCACTGGGTCGACTGGCTGAAGGCCCGCGGCAACGGCGAGACCGCCGCGCCGAAACAGCCGGGCAGCAAGAAGCACCGGGCGATCGGACCAGCACCCGGCACCTATGTGTTCGAGCCGTGAGCGCCCGCGACCGCATGACCCCGCCGGACGGCCGATGCGCCGCCCGGCTGCCGGACATGGCGGGTCCTCGGAATGCGCGCTAGCCTCGACGCCGCCTGCGCCGCGCATGATTCCTTCCACCGGCGCGCAAGACAGGGAGCATGCCTTGACGAGAGCCCAGGCGGCGGCAGCCGAACCGTCCTCTTTCGAGATCCGCATGGTCGATGTCGGCGGCCAGTTGCTGCGCGTCGGGCTCAAGCAGGGCGACAAGCGCAAGCCCGCCCTTCTGATGTTCAACGGCATCGGCGCCAATCTGGAGCTGGCCGCGCCCTTCTTCGAGGCGCTCGGTGACCGCGAGGCGCTGATCTTCGACATTCCCGGCATCGGCGGCTCGCCCGCACCGCTGCTGCCCTATCGCCCCTCGACGCTGGCCGCCCTCGCCCACGACCTGATCGTCCAGCTCGGCTACGAGCGCGTCGACGTCTCCGGCGTCTCCTGGGGCGGCGGGCTCGCCCAGCAATTCGCCTTCCAGTTCCCCAAGGCCTGCCGCAAGCTCGTCCTGGTCGCGACCTCGGCCGGCATGATCATGGTGCCGGGCGCGCCGAACGTGCTGATGAAGATGGCAAGCCCCAAGCGCTATCTCGACCGGGACTATATGCGTTCGATCGCGGCCGAGATCTATGGCGGTGCCTTCCGCCGGAACCCGCATCTGATCGAGCGCCATGCGGCCGGCATGCGCGGCTCGACCCAGTACGGCTATGCGCTGCAGCTGCTCGGCATGCTCGGCTGGACCAGCGTTCCCTGGCTCTGGATGCTGCAGCAGCCGACGCTGATCCTGTCGGGCACCGACGATCCGCTGATCCCGGTCGTCAATGCGAAGCTGCTGGCCACCCTCATTCCCAATGCGCGGCTGGAGCTCGTCGACGACGGCCATCTCTTCGTGGTGACCGACCCGGAACGGACGGCGCGCATGGTCGAGGCCTTCCTGGACGAAGCCTGACCGCCGTCAGGCGGTCCCGGCCTTCAGCTCCTCGCCGACCATCGCCACCACTTTGACGAAGCTGCGCGCGGCATCGATCATGGCTGCGATGGCGTTGAGCGTCGCCGAGGTCTCCTCGGGCTCCGCGCGCAACGCATCGATCTCGCCCGCCATGCGCTGGACCGCAGCCGCCTGGTAATGCGCGAGGCCCGCCGCCGCCGTCGCCATGCGCGCGAAGCCCCGTCCCGTCTCGCCGGCCTCGGTGAGCTCCATCGCCGCGCTGAGGGCCAGCAGATTGAATTGCGTGGCGATGCTGATGATCATGCGAAAGGTTCCGGGATCGGGTGCCTGGCGGCTCGGTGAATCCGGGTGGAGGGTGTCTGTCTTTCGCGCGAACTGGCACGCGGCGGCGGCCCGGTGCGAACGGAAGCGACGCGACACTAGAGGTTGTGACGGACCAAGGATAGGCCCCACCGCGCCCGCGCCGGGGCGGGACGCCGCGGCGCCTATTCCGCGGTCTGCGCCGCTTCGCCGGCGCGCGCACCGGCTTCCGCCTGCACGGCCAGGATCCGGTCGGCAAGGCTGAGCTCGCCCGCCTTGCCGGCTTTCGCGCCGGCCGGCCTGGCCGCGGCATAGGCGGCCAGCATCTGCTCGATCTTCGAATTCGGTCCCTCGAGCAGCCGGGCGACACGCGCCACCTCGGCAGCGACCTCGCTGACCCGGTCGCGCAGCATGGCGGTCTCCCGCCCGTCGCGCGCCTTGGCGGCCTCGATGTCGCGCTTCAGAGCGGCAAGCTCGCGCTGGATGCGTTCGCGATCCTCGCGCGCCTGGGCGAGCGATCCCTCGAGCAGCCCCTTTTCCGCCCTCAGCGTCTCGGCCGTCTCGCGAAGGCCCTTGGCCGTCTCGGTGCTGCGCATCGCCTGTGCCGCCATCTTGGTCTTGAGCGCCTCGTGCTCCGCCTCGGCGCGCGCCCGCGCCTTCTCGGCTTCGTCACGCGCCTCCTGTTCCCGCCGGGCTCGGTCCTGCTCGGACGCGACCTGAGCCTTCAGTGTCTCGATCTCCGCCTCGCGCGCCGCGCGCTGCGCCGCCTCGGTCTTCAGCCTGGCCTCCGCCGCCTTGATCGCATCGCCGAGATCGCCGGCCCGCCGCCGCTCGTCGGTGAGCAGGTTCGAGGTCTCGGCGAAGGACTGGCGATGGCCCGAGAGATCCGCCTCGGCTTCCGCCAGGCGTTTCTCGAGCTGAGCGACCTGGCCGCGGAGGTTTTCCGTCTGGGTCCGCAGCGCGACGATCTCGACGCGCTGGCTGTCGCCTTCCGCGACTTTTTCGGCCAGTTCCTTGTCGAGCGCCGCGAGCTCGGCCTCCTTCTCTGCAAGGAGCTCCGCCGAGACGGTCAGCGCCTGCGCCTTCTCCGCATCGGCGGCCCGCGCCGCCTCCAGCGCAGCGCCGAGGCTCGCCTTGTCCGCCTCGAGCGCGGCGATCGTCTCGCCGCGCGCCGTCAGCGTCGCGTTGAGATCGCGGATCGTCTCGGTCTTGCGCGCGAGGTCCGCGGTCTGCCCGTTCAGCCGCTCGCGCAGCGTCTCGGCGCTCATTTCCAGCCGGCGCGCCGCGACCGCGAACTCGGCCCGGAGCTGATCCTTGTCCGCCTTGATCTCCGCCATCGACAGCGGCACCGCATTCTCGACACGCCGGGTAGTCAGCCGTACGGCGCGCCGCCAGACGGCCCCGAGGAGGCCGAGCGCCAGGAGCGCGGCCACCAGGAAGCCGAGGGCGAAGATCATGGCGGCCTCGATCGTCACGACCGCATCACTCCGGTTCGCGTGTCAGGGTCGGGCTCCCCTTCTGCCATGGCAAAACGGCCGCGGAAAGGTCCGCGGCCGCCGAATGATCGGCCTCCGGGCGGCGCCGGAGGCGTTCGACAATGCGGTCAGAACGGGTTCCAGGTCGCGGACGGCGTGAATTTGAGATAGCCGCCGCTGACCCCGAGCCGCGCGCCGACGCCGGTTCGGATCGGCACCACCATCATGTTGTCGGCGGCCAGCGCCGTCATGCCGAGGCCGCCGACCAGATAGGCCGAGCCATCGATGCCGCCGAAACGACGATAGAGGTCCTCGGGGCTGCGGACCCGATAGCCGAGCATCATGGTGCGCGCGCCATCGCCGCCGAAATCGAAGCCGAGCGAGGGCCCCTGCCAGAACACTTTCGCGTCGGCGCCGCTCTTGGTGTAGAGCATGCCCTCGCCGTAGCGCAGGCCGGCAAAGAAGGCGCCGCCGCCCTCCTGGCCGAGAATATAGGCGCTCGGGTGGCCCCATTGCTGGGTGGCGCGCTCGACGAGATTGGCGAGCCCGCGGGCGGCACCACCGAAGAAGCGGTGGCCGGCGGCGATCACCTCGTTGCCCGAATAGGTCTGCGGCGTTTCCGACTGAAAGGAACGCTGCGCGAAAGCCTGGCGATCGAGCCCGACCAGCGCGGATGCGCTGAGGCCGGCCAGGATCGTCCGCCGATCGAACTTTTCAAGTTTGCGCATGAGTCATCCTCGCGGCATCTGGCGCCCGTGGCTGCGGGCGCTCCCTTGCGGAAAAAAATGGTAGGGGATGAAGGTAACGATTTGGTCACCAGGTCATAATTTCGATGTTCTCGGTAACCAAACGCACACCCTGAATTGCCAAGCTCGGCCAGCGATTCGTGAGTTTCTGCAGATTTGAGGACGAAAATGTCGGTGATGAGGCAGTTCGTGCGCCCGCTGGCCTGGACCCTGGCCGTGACCGGCCTCTACGCAGGCTTCGCGGTGATCATCGCCATGGCCGACGGCCAGTCGTCGAGCCGCGCGGCCACCACCGAACGGATCGTCACCGACCGGATGACCGGGCTTGCGCTCTACGGCATCGACCCGGTCGCCTATTTCACCGACGGCGCGCCGCGCGAGGGCCTGCGCGACTATGAACTGCCCTGGCACGGCGCTACCTGGCGCTTCCTGAACGAGGGCAACCGCGCCGCCTTCATGCGCGATCCCTCGGTCTACGAGCCGCGCTTCGGCGGCTACGACCCCGTCGCCGTCGGCGAAGGCAATCCGGCGAGCGGCCATCCCTCGGTCTGGAGCATCCACGAGGACCGCCTCTACGTGTTCCATTCCGAGCGCAACCGCCAGCGCTTCGCCGCCGATCCGGACGGCGCGATCGCCAGGGCCGACGGCCAGTGGCCGGCCGTGCTCGCAACGCTCGTGCCCTGACGGCCAAGGCCGGCCGCGACACCCCGCGAGGCCGCCCCCCGGGGCCGGCCTTGCGCTCGTTGCGCCGTCTTCTGCTATAGCAGCGCCTCCAGGACACACGGGAGCGCGCAGCCATGACCATTTCCAGCGACGAGGACCTGATCGGGTTGCAGGCCATCGGACGTATCGTCGCGCGCGTGCTGGAAGCCATGGGCAAGGCGATCGAGCCGGGCATGACCACCGCGGAGCTGGACCAGCTCGGCCGCGCCCTGCTGGATCAGGCCGGCGCCCGCCCGGCGCCGGAAATGGCCTACGGCTTTCCGGGCGCGACCTGCATCAGCGTCAATGAGGAGATCGCCCACGGCATTCCCGGACCGCGCGTGATCCGGGCCGGCGACCTCGTCAATATCGACGTGTCGGCGGAAAAGGACGGCCTGTTCGCCGATACCGGCGCCTCCTTCCCGGTTCCACCGGTCACGCCGAAGATCCAGAAACTGTGCCGCGACGGCCGTCGGGCCATGTGGGCCGGCATCGGCGAGGTGTCGAGCGGCCAGCCGCTGGCCGGCATCGGCGAAGCGGTCGGCACCTTTGCCCGGCGCCACGGCTATACGCTGGTGCGCAACCTCGCGAGCCATGGCGTCGGCCATTCCCTGCACGAGGAGCCGACGGAGATCGCCACCTGGCCGGACCGGTCCGAGCGCCGGCGGATCGGCGAGGGCCAGGTCTTCACGGTCGAGCCGTTCCTGTCGCTCGGCGCCGAATGGGCGGAGGACGGCGACGACGACTGGACGCTTTACGCGACGCCGCTCGCACCCACCGTGCAGTATGAGCACACGGTGGTGGCGACGCGCCGCGGTGCCGTCGTGGTGACCCTGCCCGGCTGACCGCCCTATTCCGGCGCGTGGCAGACGGCTTCGATATTGTAGCCGTCGGGATCCAGCACGAAGGCGCCGTAATAGGCCGGATGATAGTGCTCGCGGAGACCCGGCGCGCCGTTGTCGGCGCCGCCGGCAGCCAGCGCCGCCTGGTGGAAGGCATCGACCTGCGAGCGGGACGCGGCCCTGAAGGCGACGTGGACGCGCCCGCCGGCCGCCCCTCCGACGCTGACCCAGAAGAACGGATGGTCGCTGCCGAAGCCGGTCACCTCGCGGCCGGGGTCGTCGAACTCCATCATCGGCTTGATGCCGAGCGGCGCGAGCGCCGCCTCGTAGAAGGCGCGCGACCGGCGATAGTCGCTGGTCGAAATGCCCAGGTGGTCCAGACCGCTCATCGTGGCCTCCCGAAACGCCGGCGCCGCGGCGGCGCCGGATGCGGGCCCCATTGTCGGACTAGATCACCTGATTGGCCAGCGTGGCCTCGCCGCGGCCGAGGCGCGCGAGGTTCTCGATGAGCAGGTCGACGACGCGGTCCTCATAGGCCGCCGTCTCGCCGCCGACATGCGGCGTGATCAGCACGTTCTCGAAGCCCCAGAGCGGCGACGCTTCCGCCAGCGGCTCCTCGGCGGTCACGTCGAGGCCGGCGCCGGCAATGCGCCCCGCGCCGAGCGCCGCGATCAGCGCCTCCTCGTCCACCACCTTGCCGCGCGCGCAATTGACCAGCAGCGCCGAGGGCTTCATGCGTGCCAGCATGCCGGCATCGATGAGATGGATGGTTTCCGGCGTCAGCGGGCAGGTGAGCGCCACGATGTCGGCCGTGGCGATCGCCTCGGCGAGGCGATCGGGCGGGATCAGCTGATCGACATTGTCGATCCGCGCCGAGAGATCGCGCTTCACCCCGGTGACCTTCATGTCGAAGGCGCGGGCGAAGCGGGCGAGCCTCAGGCCGATGCCGCCGAGGCCGACGATGAGCATCGACTTGCCGGCGAGCTCGTCCTCGCGCGCCGCCGGATCGCCGATCATCGGCCGCCAGAAGCGCTTCGTCTGGTTGTCCCGGCTCGTGTGGATCTTGCGGGTGAGGGCAAGGATGAGGCCCATCGCATGCTCGGCCACCGCATTGGCATTGACGCCCTGGGCGCTGGCCAGGCGGATGTTGCGCGCCCTCAGATCGGCGAGATTGTACTGGTCGAGGCCGGCGCTGATGGACTGGATGAAGCGCAGCCTGGTCGCCCGCTCGACCGGCGCGTTGCGCCACATGCCCGAAACGACGATGACGTCGGCTTCGCCGATGCGCGCTGCGAACTCCTCGGCGCTGCGCACCTCGAAGGACCTGAGGCCGGTGCCGCGCCGGGCAAAGGCCTCGCCCATGCGGTAGGCGGCATGGGCAAAGCAGATGGTGAGGTCGGCGGGAGCTGGAAAGGACATGGCGGCTCGGGCTTCTCTGGCTCGGGTGGACCATGCCGTGGCCGGCGGGCGGGACAGCCCGCACGGCCGCGACGATGAGGCCAAGGACTTGCCGCGATCAGCCCCGCCCCGTCAAATCCTCCGGCCGCATGCCGCCCCTGCCCTCAGCCGGCGGCGCGCAGCGGCCAGCGCGAGGCGGCGGCGAGCGCCGCCTGCGCCTCGCCATATTCGCGCTTCAGCCGGGCGACCAGCTCGCCGGCCGGCTGGACCGCCTGGATGGCGCCGATGCCCTGCCCCGAGCCCCAGATGTCGCGCCAGGCCTTGCTCTTCGACGAGCCGCCCGAACCGAAGCCCATCTGCGAGGGATCGCCGTTCGGCAGGTTGTCCGGATCGAGGCCGGCATTGACGATGGAGGCGCGCAGATAGTTGCCGTGCACGCCGGTGAACAGGCTCGAATAGATGATGTCGGCCGCCTTGCTCTCGACGATCGCCTGCTTGTAGGCCTCGGTGGCATTGGCCTCCTGCGTCGCGATGAAGGCAGAACCGATATAGGCGAGATCCGCCCCCATGGCCTGCGCGGCGAGCACCGCCCGGCCGGTGGCGATAGCGCCCGACAGCGCCAGCGGGCCGTCGAAGAACTGGCGGATCTCCTGGATCAGCGCGATCGGCGAGGTCGTGCCGGCATGGCCGCCGGCGCCGGCGGCGACCGCGATCAGGCCGTCCGCGCCCTTTTCCAGCGCCTTGCGCGCATGGGTGATGTTGATGACGTCGTGCAGCGTGATGCCGCCATAGGAATGGATCGCCTCGTTCAGCTCGGGCCGCGCGCCCAGCGAGGTGATGACGATGGGCACCTTGTATTTGACGCAGAGATCGAGGTCGTGGCCGAGACGGTCGTTCGACTTGTGCACGATCTGGTTGACCGCGAACGGCGCCGACGGCGCATGCGGGTTGGCTTCGTCGTAGGCGCCGAGCTCGTCGATGATCCGCTTCAGCCAGTCCTCCAGCACCGGGCCCGGCCGGGCGTTGAGCGCCGGGAACGAGCCGACGATGCCGGCCTTGCACTGGGCGATGACGAGGTCCGGATTGGAGACGATGAACAGCGGCGAGCCGATGACCGGAAGCTGCAGGCGGCCGGCGAGCGAAACGGGAAGCGTCATGGGTTTCGAGCGATCCAGGGCTGTTGGACGTGTATAGGCACGATCATGAAAGCCCATCGCGCGCCGATGCGGAAGTCCCCCAAGCGGCCGGTTCGCATTTTCCCGCAAGACCAGGCCGGGGCAGCCCCGCCGGCCGGGCGGAACGGCCGGCATCGACCGGGCGGGGCCGCCGCCCGTCCCGGCCGGATCAGCCGTAGCGCACGTCGTAGCGGGCCTCGCCCTGCGGCGGCGGCGTGATGGCGTGGCCTTCGTCGGCATATTGATTGAGCTTGTTGCGCAGGGTGCGGATCGAAATGCCGAGAATGTTGGCGGCATGGGTCCGGTTGCCGAGCGTATGGCCGAGCGTGTCGAGGATCAGGTCGCGCTCGACATCGGCGACCGTGCGGCCGACGAGCCCGCGCGTGATCGCCTCGGCGACATCGGCGGCATGGGCCGCGACCGCGTCCGGGCCGCGCCGCTCGTCGAGCCGCGTGCCGTCGGGCGTGCGGATGGCATCGACGCCGATCTCGGTGCCCGACGACAGGAGCACGGCGCGGTGGATCGTGTTCTCCAGCTCGCGGACATTGCCCGGCCAGCGTGCCGTCGTCAGCTGCCGCCGGGCATCGGGCGACAGGCCGCGCGGCGGCATGCCGTTCGCCTCGGCATATTTGCGGGCGAAATGGCCGGCCAGCTCCAGGATGTCGGCCGGCCGCTCGCGCAGCGGCGGCAGCTTCAGATTGACCACGTTGAGCCGGTAGAGCAGGTCCTCGCGGAACGTCCCCTTGCGCACCTCATCGGCGAGGTTGCGGTTGGAGGTGGCGAGAATGCGGATGTCGACCGGCACCGGCCTGACGCCGCCGACCCGGTCGATCACGCGCTCCTGGATGGCGCGCAGCAGCTTCGACTGGAGGCGGATGTCCATCTCCGAGATTTCGTCGAGCAGCAGCGTGCCGCCGTTCGCCTCCTCGAACTTGCCGACCCGGCGGGCGACCGCGCCGGTGAAGGCGCCCTTCTCATGGCCGAACAGCTCGCTTTCCAGGAGATTGTCCGGGATCGCGGCGCAGTTCACCGCGACGAACGGCGCCTTGGCGCGGTTCGACTTCGCATGGACGTGGCGGGCGAGCACCTCCTTGCCGGTGCCGCTCTCGCCGGTGATCAGGATGGAGGCGTCGGAGCCGGCCACCTGATTGGCAAGCTGCACCACGCGCGCCATGACCTCGTCGCGATAGATCAACTGCCGGCTGTCGCTGGCGACGGCCGCGAGAACCGCGGCGATCAATTCCGGGTCCGGCGGCAGCGGGATGTATTCCTTGGCCCCCGCGTGGATCGCCGCCACCGCAGCCCGGGCGTCGTTGGAGGTGCCGCAGGCGACCACCGGCACCGCGATCATCTCGTCGCCGAGCGCCTTGACGAGCGCCCGCACGTCGATCGCCACATCGACCATCAGGAGATCCGCCCCCTTGGCGCGCATCACCCGCATGGCGGTGTCGATGTCTTCGGCGTTGGTGACGGCCGCGCCCTTGTCGACCGCCATCTTGGTGGCGATCGAGAGCTGGCCCTTCAGCGTTCCGACGATGAGGAGGCGCATGGTTCGGTTCCCTTCAGCGTTCGGCCTTGATGATCTCGGTCATGGTCACGCCGAGCTTGTCCTCGACGAGCACCACCTCGCCGCGCGCGACCAGGCGATCGTTGACATAGATGTCGATCGCCTCGCCGACCTTGCGGTCGAGCTCCAGCACGGTGCCGGGGCCGAGCTTCAGGAGCTCGCCGACATCCATGCGGGAACGGCCGAGCACGGCGGAGACGTGAACGGGCACGTCGAACACCGCTTCCAGATCGGCCGCGCCCTTGGCATTGCCGGCGTCCAGCGGCTCATGCGCCGGCGCGCCGGCTTCGCCCGGCACCAGATCGACGTCGGCATCGCCTTCGAGGTCCGGCAGCGGCATGCCGTTTTCGGGAGTGTCGGTCATGGCGTGTCCTCAAGGGCTGCGGGCGCGGCGACGCCGAGATAGCGCTGCACCGCCTCGGTGATTTCGCTGGTGGTCTGGGCGCGGTCGAGCACCATGCCGCCGTGCGACCATTCGATGCGGCAGTCGCCGGGCGCGATCGTCGGCTCGGCCAGAATGACGAGCCGCCCGTCGAAGCCGCGCTCGGTGGCCAGCCGGCCGAGCTCGGTGCGGGCATCGTCCAGCAGATCGTCGTGCACGCGCACCACCAGATGCGGCACGCTGCGCAGATTGGCGAAGCAGTCGGCGACGAGGGTACGGATCTCGGCGAGCGGCTCGCGCGCGATGAGGGTCGAGGCGAGCTTGCTCGCCACCGCGACCGCAATGTCGATCGCTTCCTGCTCGAGCCGCCCCTCGAGGCCCTTCAGGGCCTCGGCGGCGACGCTCAGCCGGTCGCCGATGGCGGTGAGCGCCAGCGCGCGCTGGCGCTCGAGGCTCGCCATGGCCTGCGCCTCGCCGGTGATGAGGCCGGCGGCATGGCTCTCCTGGCGCGCCAGCGCGACCAGCGCCTGATGCTCGGCGAGCGTCACGCGCGGCTCGGCCTGCTGTTTGGCTTCCGCCGCGAATTCGGTGTCGAACAGGAATTTGACCGGTTTCGCCATCGCCCTAGAACACCAGCTCGTCGTCGGCGCGGTTCTTGGTGATCATGATCTCGCCCTTGGCGGCGAGATCCTTGGCGAGATTGACCAGCGTCGCCTGGGCCTCGTCGACGTCCTTCAGGCGCATCGGCCCGAGCGCCTGCATGTCGTCCTGCAGCATCTTCGCCGCGCGCGTCGACATCTGCTTCAGGAAGAACTCGCGCATGGTCTGGGTCGCGCCCTTCAGCGCCACGGCCAGCTTGTCCTTCTCGATCTGGCGGACCAGCGTCTGCGCCGAGCCGGAATCGAGCTTGGCGAGGTCATCGAAGGTGAACATCAGATTCTTGATGCGCTCGGCCGATTCCCGGTTCTGCTCCTCGAGCGCGGTCAGGAAGCGCGTCTCGGTCTGCCGGTCGAACGAGTTGAAGATCTCGGCCATGGCTTCGTGGCTGTCGCGGCGGCTCGTCTGCGACAGGTTCGACATGAACTCGGTGCGCAGCGTCTGCTCGATCCGCTCCAGCACGTCCTTCTGGATCGCCTCCATCTTGAGCATGCGGCCGACCACGTCGAGCGCGAACTCCTCCGGCAGGATCGCGAGCACCCGCCCGGCATGTTCCGGCTTGATCTTGGACAGCACGACGGCGACCGTCTGCGGGTACTCGTTCTTCAGGTAGTTGGCGAGCACCTGTTCCTGCACGTTGGAGAGCTTCTCCCACATGTTGCGCCCGGCAGGTCCGCGGATCTCCTCCATCAGGAGCGAGACCCGTTCGGGCGGCATGAACTGCGACAGCAGGCGCTCGGTGGCGTCGTAGTTGCCGGTCAGGCCGCCGGCCGACGAGAGTCGGCCGACAAATTCCAGGAGCAGGCCCTCGACCGCGTCCGACCCGACCGGACCGAGCTGCGACATGGCGATCGACAGCAGGCGGATCTCGTCGTCGTCGAGCATCTTCCAGATGCGCGAGGACACCTTGTCGCCGAGCGAGAGCATCAGAACGCCGGCGCGCTGCGGGCCGCTGAGCGCGCGCGCCGCTTCCGTCGAGGCGCGCCCGCCGGCGGAGAGAGCCGCCAGGGCCGAGGCGAATTCGGCTTCGCGTGCCGCAGCCGTGGTCATTTCGCCTCCGCTTCGGTCAGCCACTGACGGATGATCGACACCGTTTCGTGGGGATTCTTCTCGACCAGCTCGCCGACCTTGGCGAGCGAGGCCGCATGCACTTCGCCCTGGATCTGCGCCATCTCGATCATCCGCATGGTCGGGTTGTCGGAGGGCGCCAGCGGCGGCGCCACCACCGGCAGGTTGGCCGGCGCCGCCATGGGTTCGACCAGCGGCGGCGGCGCCGGCAGCGGCGCCGGCAGCTTGGCGGGCGGATCGGGCGTGACGATGCGCTTGAGCAGCGGCCGGACAACGAACAGGATGACGAGGCCGGAGACGAGCAGCAGGACCAGGAGCTCGACGCCCGAGCGGATGTCGTCGCGGCTCGGCTCGTAGACCTGCCACCACGGCCGCGGCGGCTCGAGGGAGGACAGCGCCGGCGCCTCGGCGAAGCGCAGGTTGACGATCTCGACCTGATCGCCGCGGCGCTGGTCGAAGCCGATGGCCGAGCGGACGAGCGCCCCGATCCGTTCGAGTTCCTCGGTGCTGCGCGGCTGGTAGTTGACATTGCCCTGGCCGTCGCGGGCATAGAGGCCGTCGACCAGCACGGCGACGGAGACGCGGCGGATGCGGCCGCCCTCGACCACCTCGGTGCGCTGCGTGCGGGCGATCTCGTAATTGACGATCTCTTCCGACTTGCGGCTGGCCTCGCGGTTGTTGGCGTTGTTGTTGCCGGTATTGTTCGCGCCCGGCAGCTCGTTGCCGACCGAGACCTGGCCGTCGCGATTGCCTTCGGCCGAGCTCGACTGTTCCTCGCGCGTCTGGGTGGAGCGCACCACGCGCCGCTCCGGGTCGAAATCGTCGGAGGTCTGGGTGATGCGGTTGAAATCCATGTCGGTGGAGACCTGGACGCGCGCCCGTCCGGGGCCGACGACCGAGGCGATGATGCTCTCGACCTGCTCGCGCAGGCGCTGTTCGTGGGCAATGCGCCGCTCGTCGGCCGAGGTGCCGCCGACGCCGGTGGGATCGCCGGCACCGTCGGCGAGCAGCCGCCCGCCTTCGTCGACGATGGAGATGCGCTGCGGCGACAGGCCGCGCACCGCCGAGGCGACGAGATGGCGGACCGCACGGATCTGCGCCGGCTCCAGGCCGCCGCGCACGCGCAGCACGATGGATGCCGAGGGCTCGACCCGCTCGCGCGAGAACAGCGGCCGCTCGGGCATCACCAGGTGCACGCGCGCCGACTGGATGCGCTCGATCCCGCGAATGGTGCGGGCCAGCTCGCCTTCCAGCGCGCGCAGATGGTTGATGTTCTGGACGAAGGAGGTCGACGACAGGGCATCGCCCTTGTCGAACAGCTCGTAGCCGACGCCGCCGCCGCGCGGCAGGCCGCCTTCGGCGAGCTGCATGCGGACGCGGGCGACCTGCTCCTGCGGCACCAGGATCTGTCCGCCGTCGTTGCGGATCTGGAAGCGCACCTGCCGGCGCTCCAGCTCTTTGACCACCTGCGCGGAATCCTCCAGCGACAGGTCGGAAAACAGGAGAGCCATGTTCGGCTGGCTCATCCGGAAGATGATGTAGATGAAGAAGCCGACCAGGCCGAGCGCCACCGCGCCCATGGCCGCAATACGTGTCGGGCCGATGTTCCTCGCGAACTCCAGGATACCGTTCAAATGCGTCTGGCCCCTTGCATGCCGAAGCGGCAGCCGCCGCGTCGGTGGGCAAGAATTGCCGGGTGGCTGGTTACCAGGGAGTTAACGGTTGTACCGCGTCCGCCTCAGCGCAGCGATTTCAGCACCACGCCGATGCCGCCGGCGAGCAGGCCGAGCATCATCAGCGTGTTGAACAGGCTGGTCGGCACGAAATAGATCGTGAGGTTGGCCAGGATGCCCGCGAGGATGATGACGAGGCCGGCGAACATCAGCATGAAGCCGAAGCGCGACGAGCCGTCGAAGAACAGCATGCCGATGCCGGCCATCAGCGGCACCAGCGACAGGCCGAAAGCCGAATAGCCGCCGAGGGTCCAGGACCCGCCCGACACCGTTACCTGGGTGGTCAGCAGGTAGGCGCCGGCGACCGTCATGGCGAGGCCGACGAAGAAGGTGACGAGGCCGCCGGGCGTGCCGCCGGCGCCGGTCAGGCGGAAGTCGGGCATGGCTCGTCTCTCCTTTGCGCGCGGCCGGCGTTCCCGGCCGCCCGGCCGTCCCAAGAACTGCCATTGCGCGCAGGGAGCGGCAAGCGTCCGGCCCGGGGTGATGCATTCTTGCCGCACTGGCCCGACGATTTTCGCCGCAACCCATACGGGTACGCTTTGGCGCACAGCCCGGTAACCATCGGTTAACCATCGGCTCGGCAATTCTTGCCCAGGGCCGTTCATCGTTCGGCCCTGGGGGCATCGAATGACGGACATGACGGCAGGGGGGGCGGCGCCGGCCGCCGGCGCGGGGGGCTTGTCGCTCGGCGCCATGAGCGGCTGGCTGACGCGGCCGGATCTGTGGATGGCCGCCGGCGTGCTCGGCATCCTGGTCATCCTGATCTTCCCGTTGCCGCCGCTTCTGCTCGACGTCATGCTGGCGGTGTCGATCATCACCTCGGTGATGATCCTGATGACCGGCCTGTTCATTCACAAGCCGCTGGAATTCTCCTCCTTCCCGACGATCCTATTGATCGCGACCATGCTGCGGCTGGCGTTGAACCTCGCCTCGACCCGCCTCATCCTGTCGCACGGCCACGAGGGCACGGCGGCCGCCGGCCACGTCATCGAGGCCTTCGGCAATTTCGTGATGGGCGGCAATTTCGTCATCGGCATCATCGTCTTCGCCATCCTGGTCATCGTCAACTTCGTCGTCATCACCAAGGGCTCGGGCCGCATCGCGGAGGTCGCGGCCCGCTTCTCCCTGGACGCCATGCCCGGCAAGCAGATGGCGATCGACGCCGATCTCTCCGCCGGCCTGATCGACGAAAAGGTCGCCAAGTCCCGCCGCAAGGAACTGGAGGACGAAAGCTCGTTCTACGGCGCGATGGACGGTGCCTCGAAATTCGTCAAGGGCGACGCCATTGCCGGCCTGCTCATCACCTTCATCAACATCGTCGCCGGCCTGGTCATCGGCGTCGCCCAGCAGGGCATGCCGTTCGGCGAGGCGGCGCGCACCTATACGATCCTCACCGTCGGCGACGGCCTCGTCTCGCAGATCCCGGCGCTGATCATCTCGACCGCCGCCGGCCTTCTCGTCTCGAAGGCCGGCGTCACCGGCTCCGCCGACCAGGCGATGATCCGCCAGCTCACCGGCTACCCGAAGGCGCTCGGCCTCGCCGCCGGCGTCATGGGCCTGATGGCCTTCCTGCCGGGCATTCCCTTCATTCCCTTCTTCGGCCTCGCCAGCCTTGCCGGCTACACCGCCTATGCGGTGTCCAAGGCCGCCGGCCGCAGGGCCGCGGAAGCCGAGATGAAGGCGGCGAGCGAAGAGGCCGCCGCGAGCGCGCCGCCGGCCGAGGAGCCGATGGCCAACATCCTCAAGATCGACGACCTGAAGATCGAGCTCGGCTACGGCCTGCTGCCGCTGGTCCAGTCCGAGGGCGGCACGGACCGGCTGACCGACCAGATCAAGGCGCTGCGCCGGCAGCTCGCGACCGATATGGGTTTCGTCATGCCCTCGGTGCGCATCCTCGACAATGTCCAGCTGCAGCCGAACCAGTACATCATCCGCGTCAAGGAGGTGGAGGCGGGCCAGGGCTATGTCTGGCCGGCGCAGTACATGGTGATGGACCCGATGGGCGGACAGGTGGACCTGCCCGGCGTGCATACGTCGGAGCCGACCTTCGGCCTGCCCGCCACCTGGGTCGACGCCAACCTGAAGGAGGAGGCGAGCGTGCGCGGCTACACCGTGGTCGATGCCGCGACCGTCCTGTCGACCCACCTCACCGAGATCCTCAAGGCCAATACCTCGGACCTCCTGAGCTATGCCGAGGTGCAGAAGCTGGTCAAGGAAATGGCCAGGGACGAGGCCGATCTCGTCAAGGACCTGGTGCCGGCCCAGATCACCATGTCCGGCATCCAGCGCGTGCTGCAGGTTCTGCTCGCCGAGCGCGTCTCGATCCGCGACCTGCCGACCATCCTCGAAGGCATTGCCGAGGCGGTCGCCTTCACCCGCTCGCCGCCGCAGATCGCCGAGCATGTGCGCGCCCGCCTGTCGCGGCAGCTCTGCGCCCAATATGCCGGTCCCGACGGGGTGCTCGCCCTCATTGCGCTGTCGCCGCGCTGGGAACAGGCCTTCGCCGAATCGATCATCGGCCAGGGCGACGACCGCCAGCTCGCCATGCAGCCGTCCAAGCTCTCCGAATTCATCACCGCCGTACGCGACGCCTTCGAGGACGCCGCGCGCATGGGCGAGGCGCCGGTGCTGCTGACGAGCCCCGGCATCCGCACCTTCGTGCGCTCGATCGTTGAGCGGTTCCGCTCGCAGACGGCGGTGCTGAGCCAGGCCGAAGTCCACCCGCGCGTGCGCCTGAAGACCGTCGGCAGCATCTGAGCGGCCAGGCCGGAAGTGCTCGCGTCGTTCCGGCCGCAAGCCTAGGATCACCTGCAGGACAGCTTGCGGAGAACCGCCACGCCGCGCGATCCCGGCCTCGAGGAGCTGATGGCGAGCGACCTCGCCGGCGTCGATGGCCTGACCGGCAAGGCCATGTTCGGCGGCCGGGCCTGGCTCCTGCACGGCAACCTGCTGTGCGGCGCGCGCGCCGACGGCATGCTGGTGCGTCTCGGCCCCGGCCGCGACGGCTGGGCCCTGGCGCTTCCCGCCGTCGCACCGATGATCAGTCGCGGCAGGCAGATGAACGGCTGGCTGCGCGCCGGCCCCGAAGCTTATGGCGACGATGCCCTGCGCCGGCGCCTCATCGAAGCGGCGCTCGCCTTCGTGCGCTCCCTGCCGCCGAAATGATCCCGTGCCGCAGGCCGGCACGGCGGTGGCGAGCAGGCGGTTATCGCGCTAGATCTCGACGCATGGTGCAGACATCGTCCGGCCTCCGCGCGTCGAAACAGGCTCTCCCCCGGGTGCTGCCCGGTCTTGCCGGCGGCCTTCTCGCCCTGCTCGCCGTGCTGCCGGCGACCGCGGACGAACGGCTGCGCGTCGGCGACTGCTGGTATGCCGACCTCGTCGCGATCAAGACCGAATTCCGGTTGTGCATCACCGCGCCCGGCTTCATCGAAGGCCTGGTGATCCGGCGCGACGCGCTTGGCCCGGGCGTCAATGAAGGCCGGCCGGTGCAGGCCCGCTTCGCCGTCGCCCAGGACCGCCTCAGGATCCAGGCGAGCGGCATGCCGCCGGACTGGCTGGCGGCCGAGGAAGGATCTGGCCGGACCGACGGCTGCGCGATCCGGTTCTGGCGGCGTGGCGAACGGATGGGCACTTCCGACTGCAAGGTCGTCGCCATCTGGTGCCGCCATTCGCCGCGCGAGCTGCCGCCGCTCTGCCGCAACGAGGCCCCGGGCGATCCGGCACCGACGCGCCGCCACCGCTCCGGCGCGCGGCCCTGAGTCCGCGACGGCGGGCCGCCGGCCTACGGGCGCCACAGCCCCTTCTGCTGCAGCCAGGTCTGGATCAGTTGCGCCACCTCGCCGGAATTGCGGTCCATCATGATCATGTGGCTGTTGCCGCGAATGCCCTGGGCCGGCAGGTCGACGACGTCGACATGGCCGCCCGCCGCGCGCATGCGCCCGGCGAAATCCAGGCCGGTGCGCCGGATCGTCGGCCAGCGCGGATCGTCGTCGATGAAGTCGCCGTAGAGCATCAGCGTCGGCACGGTCCTCAATGCGTCGGCGCGGCCGGGATCACCGACGCTCGATGGCTCGACGGCGATCAGCGCCATCACCTTGTCGGGCCGCGCCTGGGCGACCCGGAACCCGAACTGGCCCGCCTGGCTGTGCACCAGGATCACGCAGGGACAGACCTTGTCGACCAGCGCGGTATAGGCGGCGATGGTCGGCGCATCGGTGGTCGTCCAGCGCGGCGAGAGCTGGAGCGGGAACTGGTCATAGGCTTCCACCGGGAACTGGTTGCCGGGCAGCACCTGGCGCTTCGCCGGATCGCTGTCGTAGGATCCCTGTCCCTGGCCGATGCGGAACCGCTCGAAGGGATTGCCGACCGGCAGGTGCAGGGCCGGTGCGCCCCACACTTCCGGCGGCGCCCAGCCGGAACGGCCGCGCTCCACGGCATCGGAATTGAGCACGGTCCAGCCGCGGCGCAGGAACCAGTTGAGCCAGCCCTCGCGGCCATCGGGCGTCGTCTCGTAGGTGACGCCCGAGAGGCCGCCACCGTGCCAGAGCAGCAGCGGCACCCGCCCCCGTTCGGCCTTCGGGCGGAACCACTGCACATACATCTGCTCGACCTGATAGCGGCCGTTGACGTCGACCCGCGCCGGCGGCCCGCCCGGAGTGAACACGATGTCGCGCGGCGGCTGACCGGATATTTCGGCGAGCCGGCCGCCGACATGGAACGATCCCATGGCGGTGATTTCGAGCGGCGGCTCCTCCACCGCCATGGCCGGCGCCGCCTGCAGCCCGAGGGCCACCGCGAGCGCCCTCAGGGGCGTAGCCAGCATCGGACGCAACATGGACAGTCCTCCCTCGCCGCCGGCTGTCCCGAAGCGCGTCGCACCGCGCCCAGCCGCCCGACGACTATCCCGGCAGCAGGAAAGGCACGTCAACCGGCAGCCGCCATTGCCTCCGGATCTGTCGGCACCGCGCGGCTTTCACAAAAGGACATGCCGTTTCCGATAGGATAGCGCCGGAACTGGTCCGTTCGAAACAAGGTGCCGCACCGCGTCGATGCAAACTCTCTCCGCGCTCTTCTATGTCATCACCTTCCACCCGTTCTGGGCCTGGCTGGCCATCATCGCGGTCGCCATCGCCGCCGGCCGATGGCTTGTCCGGGCGACCGGCCGCAACGCCTGGTACGCGCTGGTCCCGATATCCGTGGTCGTCGGCATGCTCAACCTGTTCACCGGCCACATGCTGAACGCGATCTTCCTGAATGCCTTCGGCACGATCGGCTCTGGCGTGATCATCCAGTCGCGGATGACGTCCTCGACGCTGAACGACCAGAACATCTGGGACTATGACGTGGTGCTGAGGACCGCCGACGGCCAGGATATCGCGGCCTCCTTCGACACCCTGTCGGCCAGCAACTATCCGGTGCGCAACGAGATCCTCATCCCGCCGCCCGGCGAGCGCTTCGTCACCAAATACATTCCCGGTTTCGAGCGGAACTTCGCCATCATGACCGACCTCTCGGCCTATGGCATTCGGCGCAACCGGGCGATCGCGCTCGAACCGCTGCGCACGGCCGAGGCGCGGCTTCGCGTCAGCCCGGCCAATCCCGCCTTCATCGAAGGCTACCGGACCGCCTTGCGTGCCTTCATCGACGAGCACGGTGCCGATGCCGATCCTGTTCTCCTGGCCGAGCTCCGCCGGAAACTGAAGGAGATCGAAACGGGCGCGACGCCAACGCGCTGAGACCGTGCCAGGGCGGCCGTGGCGGTTGACCCGGCCGTTTCGCGCGCTAGCCTTGACGACCGGGATGGATCCCATGGAGCCGCAATGAGTGTCGAGGGCATCGGCCCGGTCGCCGCCAACGCCACGGGCGATGGCGCCGCCATGCGCGCTCTGATCGAAGGCCTCGGCCTGAAGCCGGGCCAGTCGATCGAGGCGCGTGTCGCCGCCATGCTCGCCGACAACCTCGCCCGTCTGATGATCGGCGACGCAGAGCTCGACGTCAGAACCCCCCAGCCCCTGCCCGTCGGCGCCACCCTCACCATGACGGTGGAGCGGCAGGGCCAGGCGCTCCGCCTCCTGATGCAGGCCCTGCCGGCGGGAAACACCGCGCAGCCCGCCGCGGCTGCGGCCACGCCGGTGATCGCCGGTCCGGCGGGAGCCCCGGC
>NZ_JAPSET010000056.1:0-36091 GCF_026847585.1 Phreatobacter sp. AB_2022a | reverse complement strand
CAGGTGCCGGCAGGCGCTCCTCGTCGGGCATGTTGGCGATATCGGTCATGACACGGGCTCGGCTTCGGGCTGCGCCGCGGCAAGACCGGTCAGATTGCGCGTCACCTGGTTCAGCACGCGGTCGGCAATGGCAAGGTCCGCCGGGTCGATGCCGCGCAGAACGTCGTCGCGCATTTCATCGATGACGCGCTGCACCGTGGCGGCGACGGGCCTGCCCTTCTCGGTGAGCGCGATGTCCTTGGCGCGGCGGTCGGACGCCGACGGCAGGCGCGTGATGTAGCCGATCTGCTCGAGGCTATCGAACAGCCGGACGGCGGTCGAATGCTCGACCTCCAGCAGCATGGTGAGTTCGGCCTGGCTCATCGGCCGCTCGGCCGAGGCGAGGTAGAGCAGGATGCGGCCGCGCGCGAGGGTCAGGTCGTGCCGCTTCAGGCGCAGGTCGAAGCAGGTGCGCATGGAGCGCGAGGCGAAGGCGAGATCGCGCATGAAATCCTTGTAGGGGTCGCCATAGCCGTCCATCGCATCGGTCCCTTGATCTGTGCCTTCCCATAATATGTAAATAGCATATTGTAGCTAGCTACATATATGGGTGTGCATCGCCCTGTCCAGGGCGGAGCCGGACGATCACGCCAATGTGTGCGATGGCGCCGGGCCGGTCAGCCGACCGGCTGCTCGCCGAACAGCGTGAGGGCCACGGCGCGCGGCTTGGCCGCCTCCGCGGGAGAGGCCGCCACGAACGAGCTGAGCCCACCGGCAAGCTCCGCCGGGAGCAGCATGACGCGGACGAAACGGTTCGCGCCGCCGGAAATGTTGGTGCCCACCACGGTTTCGTGCCCGGTCTCGAACCAGGCCGCTCCGGCGGCAATCCGGTCGACCGCGTCGCCGACCTCGGCCTCGAGCAGGCCGCTTTCCAGGCGGCGGATGCCGGGCCCGCGATGGCGATGGGCCGGCGTCACCGCGCCGGCCGCCGCTTCGACCCGGTCGGCGCGCAGGATGTGCGGGCCGTCATCGATCACCGCGATGCGCGACAGCACGGGCGAGAGCCCAGGTTCCCTGCGGAGCCGCAGCGAAGCCGGCGCGATTTCGAACAGCCAGGCCGTTCCGGTCGTCTCGACCCGGTCGCCGACCATCGCGAAGGCCCCCTCGCCTTCGGCGATCCTGGCTGCCGCGGCCGCGTCCGCCCGCGTCGCGGCGCCGAGCTCGGCGGTCCCGCGCGCGGCGTAGACGAAGGCATGGCTGCGCGCCGGCAGAACCGACGGCTCGCCTGCGGTGAGATCATAGACCGTCATCCGCCAGTGCTGACCGCTCATCGCTTGGCTCCCTCGCCCGTTCTCAGGCCCGCGTGGCGTGACGGATGACCGCATTGAGAATGGGGCTGCCCGGTTCGAGATATTCGTTGAGGATGTCGAAATGGCCCCACCGCGGCAGGGTATGAACCTCCGGGTTCATGCCCGCGCGATGCAGATGGTGGCCATAGCGATAGCTCATGTCGATCCACTGCCAGGGTTCGCGCCCGCCGACAAAGATGGTCGCGGGGCAGCGGACGACAACGGGCCGCCGCTCGACGTCGCGGCGCAGCGCGATCTCCTCGGTCAGCCTGACCTCGGCGTTGACCGAGGTGCGCATGACCGGCCGCGGGTCGTAGATGCCGCTGATCAGGACGGCGCCGACGA
The DNA here is from genome assembly GCF_026847585.1 of Phreatobacter sp. AB_2022a. NCBI lineage: Bacteria > Pseudomonadati > Pseudomonadota > Alphaproteobacteria > Hyphomicrobiales > Phreatobacteraceae > Phreatobacter > Phreatobacter sp. AB_2022a. The sequence goes on along the minus strand of NZ_JAPSET010000056.1, from coordinate 34,418 downwards.
TGAAGGCCGGATCGACGCCGGCCGCGGCCCAGTCGTGCGCCAGCACTTCGGCGGTCAGGTGCGCGCCCGCCGAATGGCCCGACAGGCTCACGCGGCGCGCATCGCCGCCATAGGCGCCGATCTCGCGCCGGACCCAGTCGACCGCGGCGACCGCAGAAGCTGCGACGCCGTCGAGCGTCGAGGCCGGGCAGAGCTCGTAGTTCACCACGACCGTGGTGATGCCGGCCGCCACCAGCTCGCGCGCGACGAAGACGAAATTCTGCTTGTCCTGGGCGCGCCAATAGCCGCCGTGCAGGAAGACGTGGACCGGTGCCCCGGCTTGCGCTGCCGGATAGATGTCGAGCTTGCGCAGCGGATGGTCGCCATAGGCAATGTCGGCATGGCAGGTGAGGCTCGCCCGCGCCGCCGCGCTCGCGGCCTGGCGCCCGGCCTGGGCATCGGCATAGTTCGGAAAGGCAGCCTGGGGATTGTACTGGAATTCGTGCTCCTCGGCCGAGAGGCCTGACCAGAGCGGGGCTTGCGAGGTCATGTCCGATATCCGTTCGATGAGGCCTGCCACCGTTGCTCCGGCCGCCGGCCACGGGCAAGCGAAACCCGCGCGGGACAGCATGGCGCCGGGCGCCGGGGGCGCCTCGACCAATATGATCCAATCACAGCCAATATCCAATCATTCGGACCGGCAGGCAGCTCTGCCGCGACCGCTTTTGAACAACCCAAGCAAATGGTGTATCGGTGATTTGCGGCAGTGGAACCAAATCAGACCAAGCATGCCCGAAACCCTGACGAGATCGCCCGAAGAACCCAGCATGCGGGTCAAGTCCGACTCCGACAGCCAGGCGATTTATCAAAGCCTGCGGAGCTCGATCGTCGAGGGACGGATGCGCTCGGGGACGCGCCTGCCGACCGAGCGGGCGCTGGCGAGCCGTTTCGGCGCCGCGCGCAACACCGTGCGCAAGACGATGAACCTCCTGGTCGGCGAAGGCCTGATCGAGCGCCATGTCGGCCGCGGCACCTTCGTGGCGCGCGATGCGGCCAAGCTGACCGAGGCGGCGCCGGAAGGACCGGACTTCAGCCTCGGCGAGCTCCTCGAAGCGCGCCTGATGTTCGAGCCCATGCTGGCCGAGCTCGTCGCCGAACGCGCAGGCGAGGCCGATCTCGCCGGGCTCTCGGCCTATCTCGAGGCGCTGCGCAACGCCGCCACCTGGACCGAATTCAAGGAAGCCAAATATGCGATGCACCTCGCCATCGTCAGGGCGTCGCGCAATCGCTTCCTGACCGTCATGTTCGAAACCATCATCGCCTCGCGCCGCAAGTCCGGCTGGGGCCGGCCCGGCGGCCATCCGCTGCCGATCAGCGCCGTGCGCGAAGCCGCCGTGCGCGACAATGCCGAGATCGTCGCCGCCCTGCGCAGCCGCGACGCGGTCGCCGCGCGTGAGGCGATCCGCAACTACCTCCTGCGCACGCTGATGTCGGTCGGCGACAGCTGAGGCGACAGTCCGGCCTCCGGCAACCGCCGCAGCCGGCCAGCGCGTGCTGAGGCGGCGAGTTCCGGCCGCTCCCGCGCCAGGGACATCAGCCGCCGGTCTTGGCAGGCGCCGCTGCGATTTCGATCATCAGTTCGCCGATCGGCTTCCGCCCACTGGGGTGTTCCCTGTGGCGCAACGGCTCCGGAAGATCGTCGCGTCTGCCCTGGCGACCAACGGCGACGATGGCCTCGATGCGCATGTCCCGCGTGGCGCCGACGAAGCGCTCCGCCTGCGCGACATCGAAGCCGGTCATCGCATGACAGGACAGGCCCATGCTGGTCGCCTGAAGGGCCAGATAGGTCCAGGCCGCGCCGGCATCGAAGCTGTGGCTGTAGGAGGGTATCCGCGCGCCTGGATCCTGTCCCGGCATGCAGCGCAGCGACAGGATGAAGACAAGCGCGGATGCCCACCTCGCCCAGTCCGCGTTGAACGGCACGAGCAGGCCCAGAGCCTCGTTCCAGGACGGCGTGTCCCGACGCACCACGCCGAAACGCCAAGGTTGCAGATTGAAGGCCGAGGGGGCCCAGCGCGCCGCTTCAATCAGACGCTCGATGGCCTCGCTGGAGAGGTCGCTGCCATCGAAGGCGCGTGGAGACCAGCGATCAAGCAGCAATTTGGCGATGGGCCGGTCGGCAGCGCGCATGGTCACGGACACGATTCAGGCCGGCACGGCATGCCGCCGGGCAGCCGTCGGGCCGACCCGGGTGGCAAGCTCGATGAAACCGCAGACCTGGCCAACCAGGTTCGCGATGCGAGCGGACGCTTCGGTCTCGCCAGCCGAACCGGCGCCGGCGCTGTTGATGGCAACGCCGAGCGGCGTCGGCCAGCCGCGCAGCGCGTGCACGATCGACCGCAGCGCCGCCAGCGTGTTGACGGAGGCCTGCCAGCCATAAGCGGTCGCGATCAATCCGACGGGAACACCGTCGAGATAGGGCCTGTCGTCCCCGGCCGTCTCCTCGAGATAGTCAATGGCGTTCTTGAGCAAGCCCGAGACCGTGCCATGATAGCCGGGGCTGGCAATGATCACACCGTCCGCGCCCCGCACCGCATCGATCAGTTCCTGGGCGGCGCCGTTCAGGCGACCGGAGCGATAATGTTCGAGCGCCGCGAGATGCGCCGATCCGAACAGGCGTGTCACCGCGCCGCGCTGCTCCGCTGCGGCCAGCGCCGTCTTCAACGCCCGTTCGGTCGATGATGACGGCGACATGGTACCGCCGATGCCCACGATCAGCGGCGCTGTTCCGGAAGCCATGTGTCTCTCCAGGGGAAGGAAATGCCAGGGCATGCGGCCCGGCGCGCCGCTCTATTTGGGCAGATGGGCGATCGCCTCGATCTCCAGGAGATATTCGGGCCGGATCAGCGCCGCGACGACCACGCCGGTGCTCGCCGGGCCATCGCGGCCGAAATAGCGCTCGCGAACGGCGAAATACTGCGCCGCAGCGTCGGGGCCGGCATTGGGCGAGAGGTAGGTCGTCAGCTTCACGACATCCTGCAGCGAGCCGCCGACGCGGCCGAGCACGTCCGACAGCTTATCGAGGCAACGTTCGGCCTGGGCCGCGAAATCCCCCGACCCGATCGGTCTTCCGTCGATATCGGTTGCCGTGATGCCGGATACATAGAGGACGTTGTCGGCCTTCACCGCCGGCACCCACGTCTCCTGCCACCTCTCGCTCGGCCACTTCTTGGCCACCCGCACATGCCGTGCCTCGGTCATCCCCGCCTCCGATCGGCTCGTTGTGTCTGAAGGTCCCAGCGAAGCGCGAACCGCGCTGCGTCAAAACCGGCATCGGCGGCCCGCCGCCACGCCGCCGGCACGGGTGGTGACGCCGTGCGCGGCCATCATCGGAAGGATCTCGTGCCCGAAGGTCCGCAGGTCCTCGTCATAGTCGGCAAGGATGACCATGACGCCATCGAGCCTGGCGCGCCGCACCGTTTCTGCAACCCGCCACGCCAGCGTCTCCGCCGAGCCGGCCATGGTGTTGGGCATGACCGCGCTGAGCTGCTGCGCCTGCTGGATGAAGACCTGCGCGCCTTCGTTGCGCCGGACGTCCTTGTCCTCGTTGTATTCGTCCATCATGTTCAGAACGGCCTGACGGTCGACCGCGGCATTGTAGGACGCGAGCCGGTCCCGTGCCGCCTCGTCGGTCTTGCCGATAACGAGCGGAAACAGCCCGAACGTCCTCAACCCGGGATTGCCGAGCTCGGTCGCGATCTCCTTGGCACGCAGGGCGCGGCCGTAGAACTTGTCATTGTCCTGCGCCGACAGGAACGCCACGTCGCAGTTCTGCGCGGTGAACCGAAAACCACGATCCGACATGCCGGCGCAGATCAGCGGCGGCATCACCGAGGGTTTCGGGAACATCTGGCAATCATCGGTCGTGTAGAACTTGCCGGCATATGTAACACTGTCCTCGGTCCACAAGCGCCGGACCAGGCCGACCCATTCGTCGGCGAGGTCATAGCGCTCGTCGTGGCCGAGGTCCTGCCAGAGCCCCATCTGCTTCATGAGGTTCGGCTTGGATCCGGTGACGACGTTGAGGCCGATGCGCCCACGCGCGATCTGATCGAGGGTGGCGATCATCTTGGAGACGACCACCGGCGGCCAGATCATCATGTGGGCGGTCGCCCACAGCTTGATCCTCGAGGTCGCCTGCGCGAGCCCCGCCATGCACATCATCGATTCCAGCGCATATTTCGCCGCCTCGGATTCGCCGCCATAACCCCGCCACACCGCGGCGCTCATGGCGAAGTCGAAGCCCATCGCCTCAGCCGCCAATGTGATCGCAAGGTTATCCGGATATGAACCTGGCAGGCGCGGCGACGCTGTCGACTTGATCCAGCCGCCGCTGAAGATCGGCAGGAAAACACCAACGTCCGTCGTCGGAGACCCTTGGTCGACATGAGGCATTGACCTCTCCCCTTCCGCGTCCCGCGCAGCGTCGCTCTCCGACCATCACAGGTCGCCCGCAACGCGCTGAAATCTCATGGGGACAGGCTAGGGACCGCGCCGCGGTCGATCGATCATGATGTTTGCCCGAGATGTTTGGGCAATATCAAACTGTCGGGCCGGCGAGGTCACGACCACACTGCCGCCCGTCCGATCCATGTTCATCGCTGGAGGGGAGCGACCGTCAACGGCGCTGCGCGAGGCTCGATGACAAACGATCCTGGCCGCGGCGAGACCACCGCGGCCAGGAGATCATGCTCGAAGAAGGACCTCGCCCCAATGAGGCGAGCACTCGGCGACCGGGCGCCGCTCGCAATCTAGCCGCGATCGGGCAGGACGAGCCGATAGGCCGCGATGCTGCCGATCAGGGATACCAGGGTGACGAGGAACAGCAGCAGAGCCGGCCCCCAGCTCTGATTGTTCGACGCCGCCAGCGCGAGCGTCGCGACGGCCGGAGCGAAGCCGCCGACCAGGGCGGAAAAATTGACCGAAATGGCAAAGCCGCTGTAGCGCAGATGCGGCGGAAAGATCTGGGTCAAAAGTACGCCGAGCGGCCCATAGGCGATCGTCACCAGCGCAAAATAGACGATGTAGCCTCCGATGATGAGGCCCGGATCCCGCGTATCGACCACCCAGAACAGCGGGAAGGCCAGCACCGTCGCCATCGCGAAGCCAATGATGACGGTCGGCGCGACGCCGATCCGGTTCGCCAGCCGCGCGGAAATGTAGGTCGAGATGAACTGTGCGACCGGCGCGGCCGTCAGTGCGGTCAGGATGACGCTCGGATGCAGGCCCAGAGTCTGGGTCGCATAGCTGATCATGAACGTCGTGAAGATCAAGAAGCCGGAGGCGGAGTAGAAATAGAGGGCAGCGCCGGTCAGGACGCGCAACCAGGAGAACCTGAGCAGCTCGCGGATCGGTGCATGCTGGGTATGTTTGGTGGCAACGAGCGCCTGGAAGGTCGGGGTCTCCGCGATCTTCCAGCGAAGCCAAATGGACAGTCCGATCAGAACGATGGAAGCGAGATAGGGAATACGCCAGCCCCAGCTCAGGAAATCCTCGCGCGGAAGGCCTCCGAGCAGAGCGACGGCGCCGCTCGCCATCACCGTCCCGACGGGAATGCTCATGTTGAGAATGGCGCCGTAGAACCCCCGCCGCTCCGGTGCGGCATTCTCGACAACCAGCAGGGTCGCCCCGCCCCATTCTCCTGCGGCCGCGACGCCCTGCAGCGCTCGCAGGGCCACCAGCATGATAGGGGCCGCAACGCCGATGCTGGCATAGGTCGGAAGGAGGCCGATCAGCGTCGTTGCGACACCCATCAGCATGACGGTGCCGATCAGTGCTGGCCGCCGACCGTAACGGTCGCCGACATGCCCCCAGAGGATGCCGCCGAGCGGACGCGCCAATGGACCGACGGCAAAGGCCAGGAAGGACTGGATCGTCGAAACGACCGGCTGGTCGCTGGCGAAATAGAGCGGTGCGAAGACCAGGACAGCGGTCATGCCGAACAGGAAGAAATCATACCATTCGAGCGCCGTGCCGACGAAGGCAGCCAGGGTGACCTTGCGAAGCTCGGCCTCGGCAGGCCGCACCGACTGTGTCTCCGCCGCGATGGCCGTCATTCCGCTATCCTCCCCCTGGCTGGGCTCGACCTCGTGCCGGGTCGATGAGCCCTTTCGCGCCACATGCCGAGGCAAGGTCGAGCGATCGCGCGACAGAGGGGCGGGACGGCGTGGCGCTCCGCCCGTGCCGCAGCACGTGGCCGGCTCACGCTACGAGGACGCCGCCCAGCGTTCGATCAGGAAATCTGCACGCCATGTTCTGGATCTTTCAAACATTCGCCGGCAGCAGGCGAACGAAGCCCTTCGGCCACGGCGGACGCACGGAGATCCGGGAGCCTTTCCGTTCGCCGGGCGGCAGCTTCAGGCAAGACTGGCAAGATCCGCCGTCATGCAGTGAATGAACCGTTTTGCGGCGGCGGGCAGCGGGCGGCTCCGCCGCGCCGCGAGCCCGTAGCGGAAGTTCTGGCGGTAGAGATCGGGCCTGATCGCCCGCATGTCCCCCCGGCGTGTCCAGAGCCGGGCGAAGGGCTCCGGCAGGAAGCCGATATAATGGCCCGACAGGATGAAGTGGGCCATAGCCTCGACATGGAAGGCTTCCGCGGCCGCGACGTTGGCGCTCTGACCGAGATAGACCGGGCTCCTGGCGAACAGCTTCGAGGCATAGGAGGTGTCGCGCAGATCGGCTTCGGTGATCGAGGCATCGTCGACCGCGAACAATGCGTGCTTCGATCCACAATAGAGAAAGCTGTCCTCCGACAGCATCGGATAATATTCAAAATCCGGCGACGAGGCGATCACCACGGTGAGCGCCACATCCAGATTGCCCTCGAGCAGCTCCTTTTCGACCTCGCCCGGATGCATGATGAAGAGGTCGAGCTTGACATCCTGATTGGCTCCGGAAAACGCCCTGAGCCGCTCGCCGATCCTGCAGTCCTCGAAATGGACGAAGGTGTCGAGCAGGGCGACCTTGAGGCAATCCTGGACGGGATTGTGCAGCGTCTCGATCTCGTCCTGGAAATCGCCCAGCGAGCGCATGAGGGCTGCGGTGGCCCGATAGACCTTGGCGCCCTCCGGTGTCAGCTCGAAACCAGCCCTGCCCCTTTCGCACAGCCGAACGCCCAGCCGCGCCTCGATGCCGGACAGATGGGTGGAGATGGTCGACCGGCTGATGCCCAGTCTCAGCTCGGCGGCAGCGAGCCCGCGGCACTCGGCCACCACCTGAAACACCCGCAGCAGCCGAAGATCAATGTCGCTGATCCGACCAAGCTTTGCCCTCCGTCGCCCCATTGGCCTGACGTCCTCCTCACCGAAACCCGCCATGCGGCGTGCCGCTCCGCGACGGGCCTGCGCGATCATAGATGAGCATCCGATCGGCATCGTTGCCAGCCTGGTCGCATGGCCGAGTGCGGCGGCGCCTCGCCGCGCGCCGAACCGCGACGGCCGTCCTATCGCTGGTCCATGCGGCGCTGCAGGCCGCGGCCGACCAGCATGAGGGCAAGCGCGGTGACCAGGATGGCAAGCCCCGGAAAGGCCGACATCCAGGGCGCGAGCAGGATATAGTCCTTGCCCTGCTGCAGGATGGCGCCCCAGTCGGGCGTCGGCGGCTGCACGCCGAGGCCGAGGAAGCCGAGCGCCGACTGGATCTGCAGCACCAGCGGGAACAGCACCATGCACTGGACGAGGATCAGCGGCAGCACGTTGCGCGTCACGTGCCGGGCGAGGATCCAGGGTTCGGACAGGCCGATGCTGCGCGCCGCCTCGACATAGGTGAGCCCCGCCTCGGCCATGGCCCCGGATCGGGCAATGCGGAAGAAGACCGGGACGTAGACGACGGTCAGTGCGAAGACGAGATTGACCGTCTTCGGCCCGAGAATGCCCGTCACCATCACGCCGAGAATGATCGGCGGGAAGCTCAGCACCACGTCGATCAGCCGCCCCAGCAGCATGTCGACTCGGCCACCGACAAAACCGGAAACGATGCCGAAGGCGCCGCCGATCAGGGCCGCCGCCAGCAGCGCGCCCGCGCAGATCGACAGGGTGATGCGCGCGCCATGGGCCACGCGGGCGAGCACGTCGCGGCCGACATCGTCGGTGCCGAAGGGATGCAGCGCCGAGGGCGCCTCCATCGCCTTGTCGACGTTGACGGTGAGCGGCGAATGGCTGCTGACGAGACCTGGAAACAGGACGACCAGCGCGATGAGGCCGATCAGCACAAGGCCGATGGCCAGGTCCGGCTCGCGGCCGAGGCGCCGGAGCGCGGCAGCGACGCGGCCGCGCGGAGCGGCGGACGGGACGGCGGGAGCGGCGTTGGTCATGACGGCACCTAGCTCAGCCGGACGCGGGGATCGATAAGACGGTAGAGCAGGTCGACGGCAAGGTTCACCAGCATGGCAATGGCGACGACGATCAGCAGGCCGGCCTGCAGCACGGGGTAGTCGCGCGTCTCGATGGCCGAGAGCAGCAGCCGGCCGAGCCCCGGCAGCGCGAACAGGCTTTCGATGATCACCGCGCCGCCGAGGATCTGGATCAGGATCAGTCCCATGAAGGTGACGAGCGGGATCGCGATGTTGCGCAGCACGTGCTTGAAGAACACGATGCGGGTCGGCACGCCCTTGGCGATGGCGGTGCGGACATAGTCCTGGCCGAAGGCCGAGACCACGCTCTGTCGGACGAACTGGCTGTAGGCCGCCGCCTGCAGCACGGCCAGGCTCAGGATCGGCAGCGCGATGATCGAGAGGTTGTCGCCGAGCGATTCGGTCGGCCCGACATAGACCAGCGGCGGCGACCAGTCGAAGGCGGCCGACACGCCGACCAGCAGCATGAGGCCGGTCCAGAACACCGGCGCCGCCAGGCCGAGCAGGTTGAAGGTCTGGATGACGCGGTCGGGCCAGCGCCCCTCGTACATGGCGGCGAGGATGCCCAGCGGCACGCCGATCACGGTGGCGACGAGCAGTGTCGTCACGGCGATCTGCAAGGTGACGCCGAGCGCTGCCGTCACCATGCCGAGGACGGGCTGTCCGCGCGCCCAGCTCGTGCCGAAATCGGCGGAGGCGACGCGCGCCAGCCAGCCGAGATATTGCTGCCAGACCGGCAGGTCCAGCCCGAAGAATTCGCGCAGCGCCCGCGCCGCCACAGGATCGCTGGTCTGGCCCAGCATCTGGCCGACCACGTCGCCCGGCACGCTGCGCACCATGACGAAGATGACGGCGGAAGCGAGGATCGCGGTCACGATCGAGGCGGCGAGCCGTTTTGCGAGATAGGCGGCCATCGGACCCTTTGCCAGGCGGCACGGTTGGCGGAAAGGAAGCCGGCGCGCTGCATGCGCCGGCAACGGGTCATACCAACGGGCATCGCAGATGACCGATGGTTCCGTCTCGCAAATGGCCGCTCTCATTCAGCAATCTGCGAGGCCTTCGACGGCCCGGCGCGCCGGCGCCCTGGGCCGCCGGCATCAAGCGATCCAGGCGCGCGCCAGACCGTAATACCAGCCGGTCGGATGCTGCTCGTAGTTGCGCACCTTGTCGTTGCGCACGACGATGTGGTCGGCCGAGAACAGCATGATGGTCGGCACGCTCTCGGCCATCGCCACCTGGTAGCGGGCATAGATCTCGCGCCGCCTGGCCTGATCGCTTTCGATCCGCCCCTCGTCGAGCAGGCGGCTCGCCTCCTCGTTCCGCCAGTTGCGGAAATCCGCGCCTTCCGGCGCCTTGTGGAAGTGGCGGTAGAACAGGAGGTTCGGATCGGGCACCGTCGCCCAGTCGTTGAAGGTGAAGCCCATCTGCTTCGACTGGAAGTTCTTGATCCAGACGCCGAGCTCGACCCGCTGGATGGCAAGGCGGATGCCGACCTTGCCGAGCTGCTCGCGCAGGGTCACGGCAGCGGCATCCATCCAGTCGTAGCCGATGATGGTGGTGAGCGTCAGGTCGAAGCCGGCGGCATGGCCGGCCTCGGCGAGCAGCTTCTTCGCCGCCTCGAGATCGACCTTCTGGTTGGGCAGCTTGTCGAGCGGCACGCCCCAGCTCTCCTGCATGCCCGCCACCATGGTGCCGATGACCTTGCCGAGCCCGCCGATCGAGGCCCGCATGATCTCCTCCTTGTCGACGGCGAGCGCGATCGCCCGGCGCACCCGCTCGTCGTCGAGCGGCTTCAGCTCGGCGCCGAGATCGATGGCCTTCTGGTTGAAGGACGGCTTGCGCTCGATGGTGATGCCGGCGACACCCTCGACCTGCTTGACGTCTTGCGGGCGGGTCAAGGTGGCCATGTCGACCCGCTTGTTGCGCAGGCCGACGAGCAGGCTCGCGCCGTTCGGCACGAAGACGAAGTTGATCCTGTCGAGATAGGGCACGCCCGCTTCCCAGTAGTCCGGATTGCGGACGAAGGCGGCGTTGCTGTTGGGCTTGAACTCGGCGAGCTTGAACGGGCCGGTGCCGACGCTCACCTGGTTGAGCTTGGTCTTGGCGTCCGCCGCATCGAAATAGCCCGATGGCACCACGCCGCCATATTTGTTGCCGAGCGTCATCGGCAGCGCCGCATTGGGCGCGCTGATGACGATCTTGACCGTGTCGTCGCCGATCGCCTCGACCGACTGGATCATGGCGAAGTCGCCGGCACCGGGCGAGCCGTTCTTGGGGTCGCGGATATAGTTGTAGCTATAGGCGACGTCCTTTGCGGTCATCGGCTGGCCGTTGTGGAACTTCACGCCCTTGCGCAGCCGCACCGTATAGGTCAGCCGGTCGGCCGAGAGGTCGAAGCCCTCGGCCAGCAGCGGCATGGCCTGGCCGTCGGGGCTCTCGTAGAACAGCCCCTGGTAGAGCAGCACGGTGAGGCGGATGCGGGCATCGGCCGCCTGGTGGAACGGGTCGAGGCCGGGCGGCTCGACGAGCAGGCCCATATTGAGCGTGCCGCCGGTCTTGGCGCCGGTCGCCTTGGGCCCGTAGAGGTCGCTCGCCCGCGCCGGGCCGAGGCCGGCCATGCCGAAGGCCGCGGCGCCGAGCGCCATGCCGCCGAAGGCCAGGACCTGGCGCCGGTCGATGCCGTCATGTTTTTCGGAGATGGACATGGCTTCTTCGCCTCCGGATGGGCCGTCTCTCGTCAGGGAACGCGATCGCTCGGGGCGGCCCGCCGCCGGGATCGTCGCTGTGATCGTCGCTATTCGCGATAGGCGACGACGAGTTCGATCTCGACCGCGGCATCACGCGGCAGTTCGGCGACGCCGACGGCCGAGCGGGCGTGCCGGCCGGCCTCGCCGAAGACCTCGCCGAGGAGGTCGGAAGCGGCGTCCAGCACCTTGGGCTGGTCGTTGAACCCGGGCGCGGACGCGACGAAACCGGTGACCTTCAGGACGCGCTCGACGCGGTCGAGCGAACCCAGCGCCTGCCTGAGGCAGGCAAGGCCCTGCAGGATGCAGATGCGCGCCTCGCCGCGCGCCGCCTCCAGCGACACCGCGCCGCCGGCCTTGCCGTGCACGCGCACCTCGCCGTCGACCTTGGGCAACTGGCCCGCGACATAGGCTGTGCCCCGGTTCAGCACGACCGGCACATAGTTGAACGAGGGGCTGGCGGCGTCCGGCAGGACGATGCCAAGCTCGGCAAGGCGTTGATCGATCATGGCTCAGGGCTCGCTTGCGGTGGACAGGAGATCCTCGACGAGGCCGTCGAGATCGTAACGGGCGGCAAATCCGGTCGCGGCGGCGAGCCGCCGGCCGTCGATGAGCGGGAACAACAGCGCGGGCGCGACGCGCTCGAAGGCGATGCGGGCGGCCGGCACGCGGCGCTCCACCGCCGCGATCAGCGCCGGAAGGCTCGCTTCGAACCCTTTCAGATTATAGACCGGGTCGAGCGCGCCGTCGTGGCCGAGCACGGTCACGATCGCCTGCGCGACATCGGTGACATGCATGAGATCGACGGCCGCGTCGTGGAAGGCGATGGTCGCCGGCCGGCCGGCGCGCGCGGCCTCGAACAACGCGGCAATGGCGCTCGCCGCGCCCTGGTACCAGAGACCCGGCCCGAGGATCAGCGGCAGCCGGAGCCCGACCACGGCGAGCCCGTGGCGCCGGCCGTGGAATGCCGCGACCGCCTCGGCGAGCTGCTTGGTCAGGCCATAGGTCGTGGTCGGCGCGGCGCGGTCGTCCTCGTCGACCAGCCGGCCGCCATAGAGTTCCGCGGGGCCATAGACGACGGTGGAGCTGGTCCAGACGATGCGGCCGACGCCGGCCGCATGGGCCGCCTCGATCAGCCTGCCGTGGCCCGAGACGTTGACCGCGAAGGCCGCGTCGGCCTCCGTCTCACCCGACCGCATCAGGCCGAGCCGGCCGACGCCGTGAGCGACGCAGGAGACCACCGCCTTCGGCCGGGCCGCCGCGAAGGCCGCCGCAAGCCCGGCACGGTCTTCCACCGAACCGATCACCTCGTCATAGCGGCCGGCGAGATCGGCGAGCCGGTCCTCCGCCATGGCCGGCCCGAACAGCACCGGCCGATAGCCGGCATGAACCAGCGCGCGCACGACATGCGAGCCGACGAAGCCGCGCCCGCCGGCGACCAGCACCACCGGCGGCCGGCCGTTTCCCATGGACGGGTCAGAATGCGAGGTCGTCACGAATGCAGGCCTTCCAGTGATCGGGGGCGACTTCGCGCAGCGGCGGCACGGTTGCGGCGCAATCGGCGACGGCGAAGGGGCAGCGGGTGCGGAACACGCAGCCCGAAGGCGGCGCGCTGGGGCTCGGGATCTCGCCCGAAAGCACGATGCGCTCGCCGGCGCGGCGGGCGCCCGGCGCGGCATCCATCAGCGCGGCCGTATAGGGATGCGCCGGCGTCGAAAACAGCTGCGAGCTGGAGCCGAGCTCCATCACCCGGCCGAGATAGAGCACCATGACCCGGTCGGAGATGAGCTCGACCACGGAGAGGTCGTGGCTGATGAACATCAGCGTCAGGCCGAGGTCGCGCTGCAGGTCCTGGAGCAGGTTCAGGACCTCCGCCTGGATCGATACGTCGAGCGCGGAGACCGGCTCGTCCGCGACGATGAAACCCGGATTGGAGGCGAGCGCCCGCGCGATGGCGACACGCTGGCGCTGGCCGCCCGAAAAGGCGCGCGGATAGCGGCCCAGATGCTCGCGCGTCAGGCCGACCCGCTCGAGAAGGCGCCCGGCCTCGTCGAGCGCCTCGCGGCGGCCGAGGCCACGGTGCAGGCGGATCGGCTCGACCAGCGCCTCGCCGATGGTCATGCGCTGGTTGAGGCTCGCGAACGGGTCCTGGAAGATCATCTGCATGTGGCGACGGAAGCGCCGGAGATCGCGCGGGCCGAGGCTGCCGAGATCCTGGCCGGCATAGCGCACCGTGCCGGCGGTCGGCTCGATGAGGCGCAGGGCGAGCCGGCCGATGGTCGACTTGCCCGAGCCGGATTCGCCGACGACGCCCAGCACCCTGCCCTTGTGCAGGGTGAAGGAGACGTCCTCGACCGCGCGCACGGCCGGCGCCGCGCCGAAATGTTTGGTCAGGCCTTCGACGGCGAGCAGCGGCGTGTCCGCCGACGCATCCACCGATACGCCGTTTGTGCCGTCGATCACGGTCATGGCGTCACCTCGCGCCAGCGCAGGCAGCGCGCGACATGGTCGGGGCCGACCGCCTCCAGCACGGGCACCTCGGCCTTGCAGGCGGCAATGGCGAGGCCGCAGCGCGGGTGGAACCGGCACCCCGCGGGCGGGCTCAGGGGGCTCGGCAGCGCGCCTGGGATCGGCACCAGGCGCGCGCCATGACCGGCACCGTGCGGCGTGCAGGCGAGCAGTGCCCGGGTATAGGGATGACGCGGCGCCGTCAGCACCGCGGCGGCGGGGCCCTGCTCGACGATCTGGCTCGCATACATGACGGCGACCTGATCGGCGATCTCCTCGACCAGCTTCAGATCGTGGGTCACGAAGACGAGCGCCATGCCGCGCTCGCGCTGGAGCCGCTTCAGGAGCAGGATGATCTGGGCCTGGATGGTGACGTCGAGCGCGGTGGTCGGCTCGTCGGCGATGAGCAGCACCGGGTCGCAGGCGAGCGCGATCGCGATCATCACCCGCTGGCGCATGCCGCCCGAGAGCTGATGCGGGAAGGCATCGACCCGCCGCTCCGGATCGGTGATGCCGACATCGCGCAGGAGGTCGATGGCCATTCGCCGCGCCCGGTGCCGATCGACGCGCTGGTGGATGCGGATCGGCTCGGCGATCTGGTCGCCGATCGGAAAGACCGGATTGAGGCTGGACATCGGATCCTGGAAGATCATCGCGATGTCGCGCCCGCGGATGCGCGCCATTTCGGCGTCCGACGCACCGACCAGGTCGATCGGCCGGCCGTCGCGGCCGCGGAACAGGATGCTGCCGCCCTCGACCCGTCCGGCCGCGCGGCCGCCGCCGCGGCCGAGCAGCCGCATGACGGTCAGGCCGGTGACCGACTTGCCCGAGCCGGATTCGCCGACGATCGCCAGCGTCTCGCCATGCGCCACCGACAGCGTCACGCCGTTGACGGCCTTGACGATGCCGGCATCGGTGTGGAACCAGGTCTTGAGCTCATCGATCTCCAGCACGGGCCGGCGTTCGGCCCCGGCCGTGGCGGCCGCGTCAGGCGAGAGCATGGCGCTCCACCGCGTCCCAGTCGATCTCGATGCCGAGGCCCGGCTCATCCGGCACGGCGATCCGTCCATCGGTCGGCTTCAGCGGGTTCTTCAGGATCGTATCGCGCAGCGGATTGGTGCCGAGGTCGTATTCCACCAGCGTCGGCCTCGGCACATTGCCGGCATGGGGGTAGACCGGCAGGGACGCGACGAAATGGACGGCGGCGGCAAGCCCGACGCCGCTGCCCCAGACATGCGGCGACAGCCTGAGATGATCGAGCATGGCGAGCTGGGCGATCTGCCGGCCCTGCCAGAAGCCGCCGCAGAGCGAGAGGTCCGGCTGGACGATGTCGACCGCGCGCCGGTCGATCAGGCGCTTGAAGCCGAAGGCGGTGTAGAGCGCCTCGCCGGTCGCGATCGGCACCGGGCTCCAGCGCTGCAGGATCTCGTAGCCGGAGAGATCCTCCGGGCTCAGCGGCTCCTCGACCCAATCGATCCGATAGGGCGCAAGGCGCGTGATGCTCTCGCGCGCGAGGTCGAGCGTGTAGTTCGAATTGATGTCGACCATGATGTCGACGTCGGGTCCGAGCAGGCGCCGCGCGATGGCGACGCGCTCCTCGTCGGAGGCCGGCGAAACGCCGATCTTGATCTTCACCGCGCGGTGGCCGGCCTCCGCCATGGCGGCGATCTGCGGCTCGAAATCGGCCGCGCTGTTTTCTGTGAGATAGCCGCCGGAGGCATAGACATGGACGCTCGCCGCCTGCTTGCCACCGATGAGGCGGTGCACCGGCTGGCCGAGCCGCTTGCCGGCGGCATCCTTGGCGGCCATGTCGATGCCCGAAATGCTCCAGAGCAGCGGGCCCTGCGTGCCGAAATGATAGTGCTTGGCCAGCATCTGGGCATAGACGTGCTCGACATCGAGCACGTTGGCGCCGATGAGATAGCCCTTCAGCAGCGGCAGATAGGCAAGGTTGACCTGAGGGATGCCCCAGGCCTCGCCGATGCCCTCGGTGCCGTCGTCGAGCTTGAGCCGGACCAGCGTCGTCGCGCGGGCGGTGGCGAGCGACTTGGACATGCCGTAGGCGCCGCCGGTCAGCGCCGCCTGCAGCGGAATGAAAGAAATGTCCTGGATCACCATGAGCGCCTCCGCCGGCCGGCCGTGCCCATGGCGGCCAATGCCGGATCAATTGAGGCCAATAGTGAGCCAATTGGAAAACGAGCACAAGACGGCCTTGCTGCCTTCTCCCATGCGCCGTTGGGCAGGTGGGGCCATCCGGCCCGGTCCGTCTCAGGCCCGCCAGGTGCCGGTGCGCTCGGTGGTCGGCGCGTAGCTGTCGAAGGTCCAGCGCAGCGGCAGGGCGCCGGGCCGGAACCAGCCGGCGCTGACCGTGAAGTGCCAGAGCCGCTCGGCACCGGCGATCCGCGCCGCGGCGTCCCCGGTCCAGTCGATCGCCGTATGCCCCTGCAGCTGCAGCATGTCGCCGCGCTCGAAATCGACGAAGAGCAGGCTCGCCCGCGGCTCGACGAGGAGATTGCCCAGCGTGTTGAAATAGCGGTTGCCGGAAAAGTCAGGCACGGTCAGCCGATCGCCCTCGACAAGGACGAAGCCCGGCCGGCCGCCGCGATGCGAGATGTCGACGCCGCCACCGTCACCGACCGCGCCGGAGGCGCTGGCGACGAACAGCGTGTCCGCCGTCTCGACCAGCCGCAGTGCCGGCCCGGCCAGCCCGGACAGGGTCTCGACCCGTGCCGCGCCGCGCGGCTGGGACTCGACGCGCCGCGCCTGGATATATTGCGGGCAATTGCCGAAGCTCTGCCTGACATCGACGGTGAGACCCTGCCCGTCGCGCCGCCGGACGCGACCGTTGGCGCGGTTGCGGCGGCGCGTCGACAGGTCGAGGCCGAGCAGGCCGACCGCGGCGCCCTCTCCGACAAAGGGTTCCACCGGGTCCTCCGCCGCCGGCAGGGCATCGATGCGCAGGGCCCGCGGATCGGGACTCGACACGAAGCCCGGGGCACCCGTCAGCATGCTGGCGAGCGGCCAGCCCGCGGCATCGCGCGTGCCGAGGAACATATAGGGCAGCAGCGCGAAGAAGATCCGGTGCTGGTCCGGCATGAAGTCGCGGATGCCGGCGCCGCGCGTGCTGACACCGGCCAGCTCCTGGGCGCGCAGTTCGCCGCGGTGAAAAGGCGAGATGTCCATGACGGGTCCTCACACGACCGGCTTCAGCGCGGCGCGGCGCGGCCGCCCGCGGTTCAGGCCACCTTGGGCAGCGGCGAGCGCGGCATGGGCTTGAAGGCCGGCAGGGCCTCGATGCGGGCCAGCCAGGCGCGGATCCCGGGATAGGCGTCCAGCGCGATGCCGCCTTCGGGCGCATGCGCGACATAGGAATAGCAGGCGAGATCGGCGATGGTCGGACGACCGGCGGCAAGATAGTCGCGCGTGCCGAGATGACCCTCCATGTAGGTCAGCAGCCGCGCCGTGATCTGGCCGGCCCGCTTCGGATCGCTCGGGTGGTTCCAGAGCGCGACCATGCGGGCAGTGGCCGGTCCGTACATGACCTCACCGGCGGCGATCGACAGCCAGCGCTGGATCTCGGCGGCCGCGACCGGCTCGTCCGAGAGCCAGTGCGAGGCCGGGGCGTAGCGGCGGACGAGATAGACCATGATGGCGTTGGAATCGGCGAGGACGAGGTCGCCATCCTCGAGAACCGGGATCTGGCCGAGCGGGTTCAGCGCCAGGAAGGCCGACGTGCGGCGCGTCTCGGCATTGGCCTCGGCGAAATGATAGTCGAGGCCGAGCATGCGCAGCAGCAGCTCGACACGGTGGACGTGGCCGGACAGGGCGGTGCCATGCAGGGTGATGCGTGGTTCGGTCACGGGGCCTTGCTCCTCTTGCGGCGGCGACAGGGCCAAGATGACTATTGCGTCCACCGAATAGAATTCCGAAAATATGAAAGTCATAATTTCATGTCATGGAATGATCGATGGACCGGCTGGACGAGCTCGGCATCTTCGTCGCGATCATCGACAGCGGCAGCCTGGTGGCGGCCGCCCGGCGGCTCAGGCGCTCGGCGCCGGCAGTCACACGGGCGCTCAATGCGCTGGAGGAACGTGCCGGCGTACGGTTGGTGGAGCGCACCACCCGCCGGCTGACCCCGACCGATGCCGGGCGCAATCTCGTCGATGCGGCGCGCCGGCTCATCACCGACTACGATGCCGCGCTCGGCGGCATCGCCGCGGCCGAGATCCGCGGCCTCTTGCGGGTCACGGCGCCGCGCGTCTTCGGCCGCCGCCACGTCGCGCCGATCGTCGCCGCCTTCCTCGACGGCCATCCGGCCGTGCAGGCCGAGCTGGTGCTCAACGATCGCTATGTCGACCTGATCGAGGAGGATCTGCATGTCGCGGTGCGCATCGGCAAGCTTGCCGATTCGAGCCTGGTCGTCCGCAGGGTGGGCGAGGTCAGGCGCATCGTGGTGGCAAGCCCCGACTATCTGGCGCAGCGCGGCATCCCCTCCCGGCCGGCGGACCTTGCCGGCCATGAGACCGTCACCGGCCCGGTCATGGCGGCCGAATGGCGGTTCGGCCCCGGCCGGCGCGGGCCTCTGGTCCGCCCGGCTCCGCGGCTGGTCGGCAATGACGTCGACGCCACCTTGATGGCCATCCGCGCCGGCCGGGGCATCGGCCGGGTGCTGTCCTACCAGGTGGCCGACGAGCTCGCGGATGGATCGCTCGTCCGCCTGCTCGCGGCGTTCGAGCCGCCACCCCTCGCCGTGCATCTCGTCGTGCCCGGGCGCCAGATGGCGCCGAAGGTGCGCGCCTTCTTCGACCACGCGGCGGAGGCGCTGGAGCAGCTCGCAGTGATCCGGCCGGAAGTGTGAGGTTGAGGCGCACTGAATCCGCACAGCGTCTCGGATCGCCGCGCATTGCATCGGGGTCGCCGTGGTTCGAGGGCCGCACCCGGGGGCGCGGCCACCTCACCATGAGGATTGGCGGGTATGGCAGCGAGCGCGCTCATGAAACGGATCGCGCGAGGCGCATCCCTGCTCCACCGCCGGTGCAACGCCCTTCCCCCCTCTTGGTGAGGCGGGAGCGAAGCGACCCTCGAACCACGGCCAAGCGGCATGCAGGGCTCAGGGCGCGTCCGGCGCCACCACGACCGGTGCGTCCTCGGCCCAGCCGAGCGTGACGGGCTGGCCCGCGCCAAGCGGGAAGCCGAGACGCCAGGTCTGTTCCTCCACCCTCAGGCGGCCGAGCGCGGTTTCGACGGTGAGCTGGGTGCTGTTGCCGTGATAGGTGTAGTCGGCGATCGTGCCCACGATCCGGTTGGCGGCGCCGGCCTCCGCGACGCCGGCGGCA
Organism: Phreatobacter sp. AB_2022a; assembly: GCF_026847585.1. Taxonomy (NCBI): domain Bacteria; kingdom Pseudomonadati; phylum Pseudomonadota; class Alphaproteobacteria; order Hyphomicrobiales; family Phreatobacteraceae; genus Phreatobacter; species Phreatobacter sp. AB_2022a. Next base: position 15,438 of record NZ_JAPSET010000056.1, on the reverse strand, counting down.
ACGGTCAGCTTTTCCGGCCTGAGGCTGAGCTTGACCTTCGGTCCCGCTGGCGGATCGGCGGGAGCCTCGGCGAACAACGTCGCGCCGCCGGCACGGAGCGCCAGCCGGCCGTCCGGCTCGCGCCCGGCGAGCTCTGCTTCGACGATATTGCTGCGGCCGATGAAATTGGCGACGAAGACCGTGCGCGGCCGCTCGTAGATGTCGAGCGGCGTCCCGGTCTGGACGATCCGACCGTGATTGATCACCGCGATCAGCGTCGACATCGACAGGGCTTCGTCCTGGTCGTGGGTGACGTTGACGAAGGTCGCGCCGAGGCGCCGGTGCAGGCCCTTCAGCTCCTCCTGGAGCTGGCCGCGCAACTGCTTGTCGAGCGCGCTCAGCGGTTCGTCGAGCAGGATGAGGGGCGGCGAGAAGACCAGCGCCCGGGCAAGCGCCACGCGCTGCTGCTGGCCGCCGGAAAGCTCGGCCGGCTTGCGCGCGGCGAGCGGGCCGAGCTGGACGGTTTCCAGGGCGCCGGCGACGAGCCTCGTGATCTCCGGCCGCGGCAGCCGGCGCACTTCCAGCGGAAAGGCGACGTTTTCGGCCACCGTCATGTGCGGGAACAGGGCATAGCCCTGGAACACCACGCCGAGGTCGCGCTTTTCCGGCGGCAGGCCGGCGATTTCCCGGCCATCGAGGCGGATCGACCCGCTGCTCGGCGTGACGAAGCCGGCAATCGCCATCAGCAGCGTCGTCTTGCCCGAGCCCGACGGCCCGAGCAGGGTGAGGAACTCGCCGCGCGGAATGGTCAGCGACATGTCGTCGATCGCGCGCGTCTCGCCGTAGCGCTTGGACAGGCGGTCGACCGCGAGGAAAGGCTCTTGGGGTTGGGTCACGCGGGGTTCCCTGGACATTGCGCTCAGGACATAACAGCTCAGGCCTTGCCCGCGACGAGACGAGCGACGACGGCCGCGAGCGTTGCGAGGATCATCACGGCCGAGACGGCGGCGACCGCCGGGTCGACGCGCTCGGTCAGGCTGTTCCAGATGACGATCGGCAAGGTCACGACCTTGCGGCTGGTCAGGAACAGCACGGCGACGACCTCGTCCCAGGAGGTGACGAAGGAGAAGGCCGCGCCCGACAGGATGCCCGGGGCGATGTTCGGCAGAACGATGCGGCGCAACACGGTCGCGGGCGGCGCGCCGAGGCTGCGGGCAGCCTGTTCCAGCCGGCGGTCGAAGCCGCTCAGCGAGGTCGAGACGGTGATCAGCACCAGAGGGATGCAGATGATCGTGTGCGCCACCACGACGCCCATCAGCGTGTCGAGCCAGTTGAGGTCGATCCAGGTTCGGTAGAAGGCGAGCGCATGGACGATCGGCGGCACGATCAGCGGCGCGAGGATCATGATGCGCAGATAGCGCGTCCAGGTGCCGCCGAGCCGCCACAGGCCGATGGCGCAGAGCGTGCCGAGGGCGGTGGCGAAGACCGTGGTGAGCGCGGCGATGGCAAGGCTCGTCAGGATGCTGCTCGACCAGCGCAGGTCGGTGACGAGCTTGGCATAGTGCTGGAACGAGACGCCGCCCGACGGCATCGACAGATAGCGCTCCGGCGTCAGCGAGACCGGAAAGACCACCGCGAGCGGCGCGAGCAGGAAGATGAGCCCGAGCCAGCCGAGCGCCAGGATGACCGGCCGGCCCGGCCGCGGGCGATCGGCCGCCGTCATGCCTCGTCTCCCTTGCCGACGATGCTGTCCCAGTCGGCGAAGCGGCCGACGAGGGCGATGACCGCGAAGACCGCGAAGAGCAGCACCGAGGCGAGCATGGTCGCTGTGCCCCATTCCAGGGTCTCGTGGACCTGCACGGAAATATATTCGGCGACCATCATCACCCGGCCGCCGCCGAGAATGGCCGGCGTCACGTAGAAGCCGAGCGAGAAGACGAAGGTGAGAATGAAGGCCGAGAACAGGCCGGGCACGGTGAGCGGCAGGAACACCCTGCGGAACACGGTGAAGCCGCCCGCTCCCAGGCTGCGCGCGGCGTTCAGGATGCGCGGATCGATGGTGCGCATGCCGGCATAGAGCGGCAGGATGGCGAAGGGCAGCATGTAGTGGACCATGCCGATGACGACGCCGGTCTCGTTGCGCACGAGATTGAGCGGCGATCCGATGAAACCAAGGCCGACCAGGGCCGTGTTGAGCACGCCGTTGCCGCGCAGCACGGTAACCCAGGCAAAGGCGCGGATCAGCACCGAGAGCCAGAGCGGCAGCAGCACCAGCACCAGCATGATGGAGCGCATGCGCGGGCTGGCGAGCGTCAGCGCCGCGGCCATGACATAGGCCATGACGAGCGTGATCGCCGTGGTCAGGATGCAGATCCTGAGCGTCGTCATGATCACCCGGCCGAGCACGTCGGAAGTGAAGAGCTGGCCGTAATTGGCGAGCGCCCCAGGCTCCTCGGTGAAGCTCAGGGCCAGGATACGACCGAGCGGCACGAGATAGAGCAGCACGACGAGCAGCACCGCCGGGGCGATCATGGCGATCGCCAGGCGCCGGCGATGGTCGAGGCCCGCCATCATGCGCGATAGGCCGTGCGGCCATGGACCATGGTCCGCGCCACCTTGATGTGGGGAATGCGCTCGACGTCGCAGGTGAAGATGTCCTCGTCGAGGATGACGAGATCGGCGAGCTTGCCGACTTCGAGGCTGCCCTTGATCGCCTCCTCGCGGCCGGCATAGGCGCCGTCGAGCGTAAAGGCCTTGACCGCGTCCCAGACGCCGATCGCCTCATCGGCGCCAAGGCTCTGGCCGCTGTCGGTGCGGCGCGCGACGAGGCCGTAGATGCCACGCAAGGGGTTGGGATGGCAGATCGGCGCATCGGAATGGGCCGGCGCCACCACGCCGAGCTCCTTCCACGAGCGGTGCGGCCACATGTCCTTCATCGCCGCTTCGCCGCGCACCCGGATATAGCCGTCGCCGAGATCGTAGATGAAACCGGCGGCAGAGGACGCGATGACGTTCAGCCGGCGCATGCGCTCGCGGATCGCCGGCGTCGCGTAGCAGGTGTGCTCGATGCGCATGCGGCTGTCGGAATTGGGATGGGCTTCCAGCGCCGCCTCGTAGGCGTCGAGGACCCAGTCGATGCCGCGATCGCCGATGCCGTCGGCGAAGACGGTGAGGCCAGCGGCCGTCGCCTCCAGGACGCGCTGGCGGAAATCCTCGGTGCTGTAGAGCAGCATGCCGATATTGTGGTCCGGCTCGCCGATCACTTTCGGCCCGGTATAGGGCTCGTAATAGGCGGCGGTGCGTCCGGTGGTGGAACAGTCCGGGCACCATTCGACGCCGATTACGCGCACCCATTCGTCGCCGAGGCCCGAGCGGATGCCGGCGCGGATATAGGATTCCACCAGGCCCTTCTCCTTGCCGCTGACCATGATGCCGACGCGCAGCGGCAGCTCGCCGGCGGCGCGCATGTCCTGGAACGCCCGGATGCCGTTGGACTGGGTGAGCGAATTGTGGATCGAGGTGATGCCGTAGCTGAGGAACTCGGCGAAGACCTGTTTCAGGCCCTTGCGGAAATCGCCGACCGTATAGTCGCGGCTGATCTCGTCGACCACGACATAGGCGGCGTTCTCGCGCAGGAGGCCGGTCGGCCGGCCGGTCGCCGGGTCGCGGTCGATCCGGCCGAAGGGCGGATCCTCGTTCAGGCCGGCAAGGCCGGAGCAGACGAGGCCGGCGGTGTTCACGACGCCATTGTGATGGTCGGTGCGATAGACAAAGACCGGCCGGCCGTTGCCGACGCGGTCGAGCTCGTCGATGGTCGGAAAGCCGCCGAGCTTGATGTCGTCGTAGCGAAAGCCGACGCACCAGGCGTCCGGCGGCGCGGCCTCGGCCATGGCGGCGATGCGGGCCAGAACCTCGTCCTTGGAGCGGACATTGGGCCAGGAGAAGTCGGCCCAGCGATGCACCCTGGCGCCATAGACATCGGCATGGACGTGGCTTTCGACGAAACCGGGCAGCACGGTGCGGCCACCGGCATCGATGATCTCGGTTTCGGGCCCGGCGAGAGCGGCGATGTCGGACGCCGTCCCGACCGCCGTGATCCGGCCATCCGCGATTGCCAGCGCCTCGACGAAGGGCATCGCGTCGTTGATCGTCGCGATCTTGGCATGGGTGACGATGGTCTCGGCCGCCCGGGTCATCAGCATGTCTCGTCAAGGTCTCAAGGATAAGGCGCTGCCGCCGGCGCGCGGGCTCACCCGGCGCCGGCACGGAAACCGGCTGGCGCTCAGGACGCCATCAGGTCGAGGAAACGCTTGGTCACCGGGACGATGTGCTCGCCGTACCAGTCGGCATTCTGCAGCACCATCAGCTTGCGATTGTCGGGATGGCCGGGATTGCGGCGGGCGAGCGCCTCGCCATAGGTACCGTCGGCCGCCGGGTTGGCCGGGCCGTTGCCGAGCAGCTCGAGCAGCTTCACCTGCGCCTGCGGATCCTGCATGGAGGCGAGCAGCTGCATCGCCGCCTTGCCGGCCGGATTGTTCTTCGGCACCGACATGACGCCCGGCTGCAGCATGCCCTGGTTGAAGGTGTAGCGGAACCGGCCGCCGGATTCCTCCTGCAGCAGATTGGCGCGCGTGTGCCAGAGCTGGCCCATCGTCACCTCGCCGTCGCGGAACAGCTGCTGGCTGGACGCGCCGGTGTCCCACAGCACGAGGTGATCCTTGATCGTGGCGAGCTTCCGCAGCGCACGGTCGACATCGAGCGGATAGAGGCGGTCGAGCGGCACGCCGTCGCCGAGCAGCGCGGCCTCGAGCGCGCCGGCCATGTATTTGTAGAGGACGCGCTTGCCCGGGAAGGCCGCAACGTCGAAGAAGTCGGCCCAGCTCTGCGGCGTCCTGCCGCCGAAGGCGCGGCTGTCATAGGTCAGCACCGAGCCGTAGACGAAAACGGTCGCGCCCCAGCGATAGTCCATGCCGGGCAGCGCCTTGGCACGGTCGACCACGGTGTAGTCGATCTCCTGCACTGCGCCGGCCGCGCCGAGGGAGGCCTGCGTGCCGACGCCCCCGTCGATGATGTCCCAGGTGACGTTGCGGGCCTGGACCATGGCGCGCACGCGCCCGGGCGACGGCCCGGTTCCGTCCATCACCACCTTGATGCCGGTCTTGGCGGTGAAGGGCTCACCCCAGACCTTCTGATAGGCGGCCTCGGCATCGCCACCCCACATGGCGAAGACGATCTCCTTGGCGGCCTGGGCCTCGGCCGATCCGGCGCCGACGCCGAGCGCGGCGACGAGCGCACCGAGCCCAAGCACCTCGCGCCGGTCGACAGCGCCGGCCCGCACCCGTCCGGCCAGGATCTCCAGAGCATCGCCGAGATAGTTCGATGCGCGCGACATGATGCCATCCTCCCCAGGGACTGTGTCGTTGTCGGTTTGCCGGATCGGCGGCGGGCCGGGCAGGCAAAATCGCGCCGGCCTCAATCTGACATGTTAGATTGCAATTGATTGCCGAAGCCGGATGTCTTGTCAATCAAGCACCTGGCCGCAAAAGCGCCGGCACACGTCATTGGGCCGCCGGCCAGCCCGCTTTTCAATCCACCCATTGACATGTTAGATATGCAGTCCCAAGTGGTTGGAGGCGGCCGGCGCATGACCGGCGCCGGCGCAAGCGGCCTTTCCGGGGAGATTGATGGCGAGCCTGACGACTGCCCCTGCCAGCCGGCGGAGGGTTACGAGCAGTCCCATGACCATGGCGGCCGAGGCCTATGCCCGGCTGGAAGAAATGATCATCCTCGGCAAGCTGACGCCCGACGTGCGGCTGTCCGAGCAGATGCTCGCGCAGATCCTCGGCCTTGGGCGAACCCCGATCCGCGAAGCGCTGCAGAAGCTGCGCGAGAACCACCTGGTCGACATCCTGCCCCGTTCCGGCGTGTTCGTCACACGGGTCGATTTCCGCAGCCAGCTCCTGGTGATGGAGGTCCGCCGCGAACTCGAGCGGCTCGTCGCCCGCCGCGCGGCGCGGCGGGCGAGCGAGGCCGAGCGGCATAGGTTCCTGCAGCTTGCCGAGGCCATGCGCGAGGTCGGCGAGAACCGCGACAAGCTCGGCCTGATGAAAGTGGACCGGCAGTTCAAGGAACTGTCGCTCGCCGCCGCTGCCAACAAGTTCCTCAGTGCGGCGCTGGCGCCGATCCACGCCCATTCGCGGCGCTTCTATTTCACCCATCTCGAAACGACCAACGTGCCGATCGCGCTGTCGCATGCCGAGGCGATCGAAGCGATCGGCCGCGGCGACGAGGCCCTGGCCGTGGCCGCGACCGAAGGCTTCCTGGAGGCGATGGAAGCCTTCACCAAGGCCGTGATCACGGCGGAGCTCGCCGACGTCTGAGCCCTGGCCGCAGGACGCGCCGACACCTCGCGGCGCAGCGGCCGCGATCCGGATCCGGCTCAATCCGGGTTCATGGCGACAAAGGTCGCATCGTAGCGCCCGGCCCGCTCCGCCCAGCGCCGGGCATGATCGCGCTCGACCAGCACCTCGCCGCGCGGGTGATCCTGCCGGCCAAGCAAGGCCATCACCTCCGCGACATGGGCGTCGAGCGGCATGGCGCGTGGGTCGCCGGCCTGTCCACGACCGGTGAGTTCGGTCCGCACATAGGGCGGCGCCAGTTCGAGCACCTCGACCGGAACCTTGCGCAGCTGGTGGCGCAGCGACTGAAGCCAGGAGTGCAGGAACGCCTTGCTGGCGCAATAGGCGGGAAAGTCGGCGCGCGGCACGAAGGCAAGGCTGGAACTGGTCGCCATGATCGTCGCGTGCGGCCGCCGCTTCAGCATCGGCAGGAACGCTGCGGTCGCGCGCAGCACGCCGAGGACATTGGTCGTGACGATCGCCTCGGCGTCGAAGCCGTCCCAGCAGTCGCCGGCCATGTCTTCCGGCCGCGAAATGCCGGCACTGGCGACCAGCACGTTGAGCGCGGGAAAGCGCTCGCGGACCGCATCGGCAAGGCGGCGCAGCGAGGCGGGATCGTCCAGATCGAGCGGCCATCCGACGAGGCCGGGCCGCTGCGCGGCCAGTTCGTCGAGCAGAGCCTGTCGCCGGCCCGCGACGATGACCTGGTTGCCGCGCGCGTGGAAAGCTTCGGCGAGCGCCCGGCCGATGCCGCTGGTGCCGCCGGTGACGAGGATCGTATTGCCGGTCGGTTTCATGGTCTCTGCGTCTCCGTTGCGGGCTCCACGGGAGAGGCATCGCGGCCGCTGAAGGCGGATCACCCATGGCCCCACGACAGACATGGCGCGGCCGTGCCGCGGCAGCGGGATGTCTCACGGGGAAACGGCAATGCAGAGCAGGGAAGCGATGGCATACCGTGGCGCCTGTTGCATCGAGATCTCCCTGCTGGGATCCTCTCGACAAAGGACGCGTTGGATGACGGTAACGCCTGCGGCAGCACCGGCAGAGGCTGCAGGACGCAGCCTTAGGACGGCTGCGCGGACCGCGTCAAGACGCCCGGGGATTGCCGTTTCTCCCGACCGGGGGCGGCGGAGGCGCCGCCGGACACGGTGTCCGCGGCTTTGCGACGTGGCGTCGCCCGACAGCGCGCGACGGCCACGGCGCCTCCTCGAGGGCCGCGCCACATCGCCGTCGCCATCCGCGCTCATGATGGCGGCGCGGCGCGGGATCAGGACGGGCCACGCGGCAGATGCCGAGACGAAAGACAGGAGACAGCCATGGACATCAAGCGCAGCGGCTCGCGGCCCTCGAACCCCGGCCCGGCCGACTGGTTCACCGGCACGGTCACGGTCGAACCCCTGTTCAACGCCCCCGAGCCGGCGCGCGCCGCAGGTGCGCGGGTGACCTTCCAGCCGGGCGCACGCACCGCCTGGCACACCCACCCGCTCGGCCAGACACTGATCGTCACGGCCGGCACCGGCTGGGTGCAGCAGGAAGGTGGACCGGTGGAGGAGATCCGGCCGGGCGATGTCGTCTGGTTCCCGCCCGGTGTCCGGCACTGGCACGGCGCGACCGCCACCGAAGCCATGACCCACATCGCCATCCAGGAACGGCTGGACGGCAGGACGGTCGACTGGCTGGAACAGGTCGGCGCGGCCGACTATCACGGCTGAGCGGCGGCGGCGCCGCCGCCCCGCGCCGTCCCGCCTCAGGCCTTGGCGCCCCAGTTCGGATCGTTCAGCACGTCGTCCTGGTGCTCGCCGAGCGCCGGCGAGGCGTGGCCGCCATAGAGATGTTCGCCGTTGATGACGATCGGCTGGCGCACGCCCGGCAGCACGCCCGCTTCCGTCAGCGGCGCCGGCAGGTCGATGCGCATGCCGCGCGCGACGACCTGGGGATCCCTGAACACCTCGGGCACGGTGTTGATCGGGCCGACGGGCACGCCCGCCGCCTCCAGCCGCTCGATCAGGTCGGCCTTGGCGAAGGTCCTGGTGCGGGCGATCAGCAGCGCCATCAGCGCATCGCGGTTGATGACGCGCTGCTCGTTGTCGATGAAGCGCGGATCGTCGGCGAGCTCGGCGACGCCGAGCACCTCGCAGGTGCGGCGATATTGGCCGTCATTGCCGGTCGCCAGGATGATGTGGCCGTCGCTCACCGGCACCACCTGATAGGGCACGAGATTGGCGTGGGCATTGCCCATGCGCTTCGGCTCCGTGCCGGCGATGAGGTGATTCATCGAATGGGTCTGCAGCAGGGCGACCTGGGTGTCGAGCAGCGCCATGTCGACATGGGCGCCCTCCCCGGTCGCGTCGCGATGGCGCAGCGCCGCCAGGATGCCGACGGTGGCATAGACGCCGGTGAAGATGTCGGCATAGGCAACGCCGATCTTCTGCGGCTCGCCGTCGGGCGCGCCGGTCAGCGACATGATGCCGCCCATGCCCTGGATGATGAAGTCGTAGCCCGGCCGCGGCGCATAGGGCCCGGTCTGGCCGAAGCCGGTGATCGAGCAATAGACGAGGCGCGGATTGACCTTTTTCAGGCTGGGATAGTCGAGGCCGTATTTGACGAGGCCGCCGACCTTGAAATTCTCGATCACCACGTCGGCATGGGCAGCGAAACGGCGGATCGTCTCCTGGTCCGCGGCGCTGTTGAAATCGAGGGCGATCGAGCGCTTGCCGCGATTGGTCGAATGGTAATAGGCCGAGCCGTGATAGCCGCCCTGCCTGTCCTCGACGAAGGGCGGGCCCCATTCGCGGGTATCGTCGCCGACGCCGGCCCGCTCGACCTTGACGACATCGGCGCCGAGATCGGCAAGGAGCTGGCCGCTCCAGGGACCGGCGAGCACACGCGCGAGTTCGAGGACGCGGAGTCCCGCGAGGGGTTTCGTCGTCATGGGGCGGCAAGCTCCTGCGCGGCGGAAGGGGATGGGCGAAGACCTTCCCGCGCGGCTGCGCCGCGCGGGAAGCAGGACGCGGGGCGCCTCAGAAGAAGGCCTGCAGGCCGGTGACGGCCCGGCCGAGGATCAGCGCATGGACGTCGTGCGTGCCCTCGTAGGTGTTCACCGTCTCCAGGTTCTGGGCATGGCGCATGACGTGGTATTCGATCTGGATACCGTTGCCGCCATGCATGTCGCGGGCCTGGCGGGCAATATCCAGCGCCTTGCCGCAATTGTTGCGCTTGACCAGCGAGATCATTTCCGGCGCCGCGAGGCCCTGGTCGAACAGCCGCCCGACCTGGAGCGAGGCCTGCAGGCCGAGCGAGATCTCGGTCAGCATGTCCGCGAGCTTCTTCTGGTAGAGCTGGGTCTGGGCCAGCGGCCGGTTGAACTGCTTGCGGTCGAGGCCATACTGGCGCGCCCGGTGGAAGCAGTCCTCGGCGGCGCCGAGCGCGCCCCAGGAAATGCCGTAGCGGGCGCGGTTGAGGCAGCCGAACGGCCCCTTGAGGCCGGACACGTTGGGCAGCAGGTTCTCTTCCGGCACGACCACGCCGTCCATCACCACCTCGCCGGTGATCGAGGCGCGCAGCGACAGCTTGCCGCCCACCTTCGGGGCGGTGAGGCCCTTCATGCCCTTCTCCAGCACGAAGCCGCGGATCTTGTTGTCATGGGCCGCCGACTTGGCCCAGACGACGAAGACGTCGGCGATCGGCGAATTGGAGATCCACATCTTCGATCCGGTCAGCCGATAGCCGTCGGCAACCTTCTCGGCGCGGGTCTTCATGCCGGCCGGATCGGAACCGGCATCCGGCTCGGTCAGGCCGAAGCAGCCGACCCATTCGCCCGAGGCGAGCTTCGGCAGGTACTTCTTGCGCTGCTCTTCCGAGCCATAGGCGTAGATCGGATACATGACGAGCGAGGACTGCACGCTCATCATCGAGCGGAAACCGGAATCGACCCGCTCGATCTCGCGCGCCACCAGGCCGTAGCTGACATAGTTGGCGCCGGCGCCGCCATATTCCTCCGGCACTGTCGGTCCGAGGAAACCCATCTCGCCCATCTCGTTGAAGATCGAGCGGTCGGTCTTCTCCTCCAGATACATGTCGGCGACGCGCGGCAGCAGCTTCTCCTGGGCGTAGCTGCGCGCGGCATCGCGGATCAGCCGCTCGTCCTCGGTCAGCTGGCCGTTGAGCTGCAACGCGTCGTCCCAGGAGAACTCGGCAAGTTCCGGACGATCCTTGGGCTTCAGTTGAGCGGCCATGGCTTTCAGGTCTCCTTGAGGTTCGCATCCGGCAGATCCGCGCCGCGGCCCGCCTTCGAGGTCTTGAACACCTCTATCCATTCCATGGGACGCCTCTTACAGGTGGACGGCCCGCGCGAGAAGCGACATATTCGACCAAGATCATTCCATGATGGAATAGATATGCTGCGCCGCGGCCTGCTTCCCGACATCGCCAACCTGCTCGCCTTCGAAGCCGCCGCACGCCATGGCAGCATATCCCGCGCGGCGGAGGAACTGCACCTGACGCAGAGCGCGGTCTCGCGCCAGATCCTGCACCTGGAGGCCGATCTCGGGGTCAGCCTGTTCCACCGGGTGCGCCGGCGCGTCGTGCTGACCGATGCCGGGCGCATCTACGCAGCCGAGCTGCGCCAGGCGCTCGCGGCGGTGTCCGACGCCACCCACCGGACCATGGCCTATGCCGGCGCCGGCGGCGTCATCGACCTCGCCGTGCTGCCGACCTTCGCGGCGCGCTGGCTGATCCCCCGCCTCGACGGCTTTCTCGCGCGCCATCCCGACATCATCGTCAACTGCACCGCCCGTGTCGCGCCGTTCGATTTCAGCCAGGAAGCCTTCGACGCGGCGATCCATGTCGGCCAGCCCGACTGGGCGGGCGCGGTGTGCGACCACCTGATGGTGGAGGAGAGCGTGCCGGTCTGCAGCCCGGCCTACCGCAGGCTCCACCGGATCGAGCGGCCCGGCGACCTCACCCGGCTCGGCCTGCTCCAGCAGGCGACGCGGCCGACCGCCTGGGCCGAATGGTTCGACCAGGCCGGCGTCGACGCGCCGGAGGCGCTGCGCGGCCATCGCTTCGAGCAGTTTTCGATGGTGGCGGAGGCGGCGGCGGCGGGCATCGGCGTCGCCCTGGTGCCGCATATCCTGGTGGAGGCGGATCTCGCCTCGGGCCGGCTCGAGGTGCTGTTCCCGCAGACCCTCATCTCGACCAAGGCCTACTATTTCGTCTGTCCCGAGACCAAGGCCGAGGCGCCGCTGGTCAAGGCGTTCCGCGACTGGATCGTCGCGGAGGCAAAGGAGCCCGGCAAGCAGCGGCTCGCCGGGCCCGGTTGACCTGCCGCCGCTTCTTCCGAAACGGCGGCGTTCCGTCGCTAGCGCGAGGCCCGTCTGGTCACTGATGACCGAACATGGACTTGACCTCGAGGAAGTCCTCGAAGCCGTAGCGGCCCCATTCGCGGCCGTTGCCCGACTGCTTGTAGCCGCCGAAGGGCGCGGCGAGATCGCCGCCGGCGCCGTTGATGTGCACCATGCCGGCGCGGATGCGGCGGGCGACCTGCCGGGCATGGTCGAGATCGCCCGAGGTGACGTAGCTCGACAGGCCGTAGGCCGTATCGTTGGCGATCTCGATCGCCTCCTCTTCCGAGCGATAGGGCAGGATCGACAGAACCGGGCCGAAGATCTCCTCGCGGGCGATGGTCATGGTGTTGGTGACGTCGGCGAAGACGGTCGGCCTGATATAGTAGCCCTTGTTGAGACCGGCCGGACGGCCCGGGCCGCCGGCGACGAGCCGCGCGCCCTCGGCGATGCCCTGCTCGATCAGCTTCTGGATCTTGGCGAACTGGATGTCGCTGGCGACCGGGCCGATGGTCGTGCCCTCGGCGCGCGGATCGCCGGCAATCGTCTTCTCGGCCACCTCGCGAGCCACCGCGATCGCCTCCTCCTGGCGGTCGGCCGGCACCAGCATGCGGGTCGGCGCGTTGCACGACTGGCCGCTGTTGTTGAAGCAGGACCGGGCCCCATGGGTGACCGCGCGGACGATGTCGGCATCGGCCAGGATGATGTTCGGCGACTTGCCGCCGAGCTCCTGGGCGACACGCTTGACCGTGTCGGCGGCGGCCTTGGCGACCAGGATGCCGGCGCGGGTCGAACCGGTGAACGACACCATGTCGATGTCCGGATGGCTCGACAGGCGATGGCCGACGGTGGCGCCGTCGCCATTGACCATGTTGTAGACGCCGGCCGGCACGCCGGCCTCATGCATGATCTCGGTGAAGACGAGACCGGACACCGGGGCGATCTCGCTCGGCTTCAGCACCATGGTGCAGCCGGTGGCGAGCGCCGGGCCGACCTTGCAGCCGATCTGGTTCATCGGCCAGTTCCACGGGGTGATCAGGCCGACCACGCCGATCGGCTCACGCGTCACCATGGTCTTGTTGATCATCTCGTCGAATTCATAGGTCTTCAGCACTTCGAGCGCCTGGACGAGATGGCCGAGGCCGGCACCGGCCTGGGCGGTCTTGGCGAGCGACATGGGCGCGCCCATTTCGCGCGAGATCGCCTCGGCCATGTCGCCCGAGCGGCGCTTGTAGATCTCGATGACGCGCTCCAGGAGCTCGATGCGCTCCTTGCGGCTGGTGCGCGAGAAGGACGGGAAGGCCTTCTTCGCCGCGGCGATCGCCTTGTCCGTGTCCTCGACCGTGCCGAGGGTGATCTTGGTGAAGGCCTCTTCGGTGGCCGGATCGAACACGTCGAGAGTCACGTTGCTGATCGGGGCAACCCAGGCGCCGTCGATGTAGAATTGGAGATTGTGCTCAGACATGGTCCGTTTCCTTCACTCTCGAGAGAGTCTCGATTGCTCAAAATTTTATACATAAGCCGGGCCCCTGCCAATCGGGCCCGGCCTGTCCGTCACCATCAAAGGTAAGGCGGCGTGCAGGCGCTGACCACCTCGCAGGGCTCAGTGCCGACATTCCTGAAACGGTGGGGGATCTGGCTGTCGAACAGATAGGCCTCCCCCGCCTTCAGCACCTTGACCGACTGGCCGACGGTGATCTCCAGCAGCCCCGAAATGACCACCCCGCCCTCGCGCGAGGCATGGGCGAGCATGGCCTTGCCGGTATCGGCGCCGGGCTCGTACACCTCGTGCAGGATCTGCAGGTTGTGGGCGCGGGCATCGCCCACCTGGCGGAAGGTGATCCGGCCCTTCTTGGCGGCCAGCGCCCCAGGAATCACCGAAGGGATGACCGAGGTGAGGTCGATCAGTTCGTCCGCGCTGAAGAAGACCTTGTCCTCGCGCGGTGCCGCGGCGCTGAAGAAATCGACGAAGCTGACGGCGAGGCCGTCGAGGATCTTGCGCAGGGAGGCGACCGACGGACTCGACTTGTTCTGTTCGACGGTCGCGATCAGGCCGTGCGGCACGCCGGCCCGCGCAGCGAGTTCCCGCTGCGACAGGCCCGCCGTCGTCCGCAATTCCCGCAAGCGCGCCCCGACGTCGAAATCCATCCACCCGTCCCTTCCTGCTGGCCGCGAGAGCCCCCTCTGGCCAAAAGCATAGATGTCGTGCATTTTCCCGTCTGCTCAAAATTTTGAGCAGCAGCTATTCACCGCGACGACGCGCCTTCGACGCGAGAGGGAGATGACCATGAGCAGCCAAGACCTTGCAACCCGTCAGGCCGCAGCCGTGCCGCGCGGCGTCGCGACCAAGGGCGTCTACGCCGTGCGCGCCGAGAACGCGACGCTCTGGGACGCCAACGGCAAGAGCTATATCGACTTCGCCGCCGGCATCGCCGTGGTCAATACCGGCCATCGCCACCCGGAGGTGATCGAGGCGGTGAAGGCCCAGCTCGATTCCTTCACCCATACCTGCTTCCACGTCGCGCCCTATGAGAGCTACATCCGCCTCGCCGAGCGCCTGAACGCCGCCACCCCCGGCAACCACGCCAAGAAGACCATCCTGGTGACCACGGGCGCCGAGGCGGTCGAGAACGCCGTCAAGGCGGCGCGCCACTTCACCGGCCGCTCGGCGGTCGTCGCCTTCTCCGGCGCCTTCCACGGCCGGACCATGATGGGCATGGCGCTGACCGGCAAGGTCTCGCCCTACAAGAAGGGCTTCGGCCCGTTCCCGGCCGAGGTGTTCCACGTCAGCTATCCGAAGACCTATCACGGCGTCGACACCGCCCAGGCGCTCGCCAGCCTCAAGCAGCTGTTCGCGTCCGACGTCGATCCGGCGCGGGTCGCCGCCATCATCGTCGAGCCGGTCCAGGGCGAAGGCGGCTTCTACGTCGCGCCGGCCGACTTCCTGAAGGAGCTGCGCAAGGTCTGCGACGAGCACGGCATCCTGCTGATCATGGACGAGATCCAGACCGGCATCGCCCGCACCGGCAAGATGTTCGCCGCCGAGCATGCCGAGGTCGTGCCCGACCTCGTCACCATGGCCAAGGGCCTCGGCGGCGGCTTCCCGCTCGCTGCGGTCACCGGCCGCGCCGAGATCATGGACGCGGCCCAGCCGGGCGGCCTCGGCGGCACCTATGGCGGCAGCCCTGTGGGCGTCGCCGCGGCCCATGCGGTGCTCGATGTGATCGAAAAGGAAGACCTCTGCGCCAAGGCGGCCGCGCTCGGCGACATGATGATGGACAAGCTGAAGGAAATGGCCAAGCGCAATTCCTTCTCGGCGATCGGCGACGTGCGCGGCCTCGGCGCCATGGTGGCGTTCGAGCTGGTGAAGGATCGGGAGACCCGTGAGCCCGACGCCGCACTGACCGCCGCGCTGATCGCCAAGGCCGAGGAAAATGGCCTCATCCTGCTGTCCTGCGGACCCGACGCCAATGTCATCCGGCTGCTCGCGCCGCTGACGACGCCGATGGACCAGGCGAAGAAGGGCATGGACATTCTGGAAGCCTCGCTCGCCGCCGTCGTCAAGAACTGACCGCATCGAACGGCCGGGGCCGCGCCCCGGCTCGACCGGCCACGGAAAGGCCGCGTCCGGGATACCGGGCGCGGCCTTTCTTCATTGAAAGGCCCGGGGGTCTCGGCATCTCGAACCGAAAATTGCACGAACGCATATTTATATGGCC
>NZ_JAPSET010000055.1:0-38254 GCF_026847585.1 Phreatobacter sp. AB_2022a | reverse complement strand
GGCGGGCTGTTCGGCGCGCCCCAGCCCGCCCCGCCGCGCACGCCCTCGGCCGAACTGCGCTACTGAGCCCGCCGCCATGCCGTTCCAGAACCGCGTCGATCCCTTCGGTGTGATCCGCGCGGTTCCCGAGCGTGGCCTCGTCTACGGCAATCGCGGCGGCCGCATCCACCGCGACGACCGCACTCTGCAGCCGCGCGCCTGGGCCTCGCGCCAGTGGATATGCTGCGTGCTGTCGTTCAAGAACCGGCACCATGAGGTGATGGGCCCAGGCTATACCGGGCTGTTCTTCCTCGACGAGCCGACGGCCTTCGCCGCCGGCCACCGGCCCTGTTTCGAATGCCGGCGCGCCGATGCGAAACGTTTCGCCGCGGCCTGGGCGCGGGCGCGGGGACTGGCGGCGCCGCCGCGCGCGCCCGCAATGGATCTCGTCCTGCAGGCCGAGCGGCTCGACGGGCGAGCCAAGCGCCGGCACGCGGCCCGTTGCGAAAGCCTGCCCGACGGCGCGATGATCGCGCTCGACGACACGCCCTTCGCCGTGCGCGGCGACGACCTCCTGCCCTGGTCGTTCGGCGGCTACGGCGCGCCGCGCCGGCGACCGGCCGGCACGGTCAGCCTGCTGACGCCGCCGGCGATCGCCGCTGTTCTCGGCGCGGGTTATGCGCCCGCCTGGCATCCGAGCGCGGTGTCATAGCCGACGGCTTGCGCGGGCCGCCGCCACTCAGAACAGCCCTTCGATCTCGCCCTCGGCGTTGACGTGGATCGCTTCAGCAGCCGGCAGCCGCGGCAGGCCCGGCATGGTCATGATCTCACCGCAGATCGCCACGACGAAACCTGCGCCGGCGGCGAGGCGAACCTCGCGCACCGGCACGATATGGCCGCTCGGCGCGCCGAGCGCGGTCGGATCGGTGGAGAAGGAATATTGCGTCTTCGCCATGCAGACCGGCAGGCGGCCGAAGCCGGCCGCCTCGAAGGCCTGCAGGTCGGCCGCCGCCTTGGCCGAGATCGCGACGTCGGCAGCGCCATAGATGCGGGTCGCCACCGCGCGGATCTTGTCGGCGAGGCCGAACTCGTCCGGATAGGTCGTCCGGAAATCCGCCTTGCCGCTCTCGCAGAGCGCGACGACCGCCTCGGCCAGGCGTTCGGCGCCGCGGCCGCCCTCGGCCCAGTGGCGGCATTCGATGGCCTCGACGCCGAACTCGTCGCGGCAGCGGCGGACGATCAGCCGGTGCTCGGCCTCGGTGTCGGTGGTGAAGTGGTTGATGCCGACGACGACGGGCAGGCCGAAGGACCTGATATTGGCGACGTGGCGGCCGAGATTGACGAGCCCCCGGTCGAGCGCCTCGACATTCTCGCGCGCGAGGTCAGCCTTGGCCACGCCGCCATTCATCTTCAGCGCGCGGACGGTGGCGACGATCACCACCGCCGCCGGCTTCAGGCCGGCCTTGCGGCACTTGATGTTGAGGAACTTCTCGGCGCCGAGATCGGCGCCGAAACCGGCCTCGGTCACCACATAGTCGCCGAGCTTCAGGGCCGCCTTGGTGGCGATCACCGAATTGCAGCCATGGGCGATATTGGCGAAGGGGCCGCCATGGATCAGCGCCGGCGAACCCTCGATGGTCTGGACGATATTGGGCTTGATGGCGTCCTTCAGCAGCGCCGTCATGGCGCCGGCGGCATTGAGATCGCCGGCGGTCACCGGCTTCCTGGCGCGGGTATAGCCGATGACGATGCGGGCGAGCCGGGCCTCGAGGTCGGCGATGTCCTCGGCAAGGCAGAAACAGGCCATGACCTCGGAGGCGACGGTGATGTCGAAGCCGTCCTCGCGGGCAAAGCCGTTGGCCGCGCCGCCGAGGCCGACCGTCGTCGCGCGCAGGGCCCGGTCGTTCATGTCCATCACGCGGCGCCAGACGATGCGGCGCGTGTCGATGTCCAGGCCATTGCCCCAATAGACGTGGTTGTCGATCAGCGCCGCCAGCAGATTGTGGGCCGCGGTGATGGCGTGAAAATCGCCGGTGAAATGGAGGTTGATCGCCTCCATCGGCAGCACCTGGGCATGGCCGCCGCCGGTGGCGCCGCCCTTGACGCCGAAGACCGGACCGAGCGAGGGCTCGCGCAGCGCGATCACCGCACGCTTGCCGATCCGGTTCAGCGCGTCGCCGAGGCCGACCGTGGTGGTGGTCTTGCCCTCGCCTGCCGGCGTCGGATTGATCGCCGTCACCAGGACGAGCCGGCCGTCGGGCCTGTCCTTCAGGCTGGCGAGGAACGGGCCGTCGAACTTGGCGATGTATTTACCGTAAGGTTCCAGCGCATCGGCGGGAATTCCGGCCTTGGCGGCAATGGCGGCAATCGGCTGCAGGGTCGCCGCGCGCGCGACGGCAAGATCATGGGACATGGGCTGTCTGCACTGGTTTGGCGAGGCGAGATGGCGTTTGCTTGGTCTCTCACCTAGGACAAGCCGGTGGGCAAGTCCATGATGTCAGGCATGCCAAAAACCGAAGGGACGATGAGACCGACATGACCGACGGCAGGCTGATCGGCGTCGACTGGGGCACATCCTCGTTCCGCGCCGTGCTGATGGACGGCGTCGGCGCGATCCTCGCGCGTGTCGAACGACCGGCAGGGCTCCTGTCGGTCAGGGACGGCGCTTTCGAGCCGGTCCTGGTCGAGGCCATCGGCGCCTGGGAGAGCTGCGGACGGTGCCCGATCATCGCGTCCGGCATGGTGACGAGCCGCACGGGCTGGGTCGAGACCGCCTATCTCGGCTGCCCGGCCGGACCGGACGAACTCGCCGGCGCCCTGAGGCGGATCGAGACGCCGGCCGGGCGGCGGATCGCCTTCATCACCGGTCTCGCCTGCCGCAATGCCGCCGGCGAGCCGGACGTCATGCGCGGCGAAGAGACGCAGGTCGCCGGCCTCATGCCCGCCGGCGAGCGGCTCGTCGTCCTGCCGGGAACCCATTCGAAATGGGTCCACGTCGCGGACGGCCGGATCCTGCGCTTCCGCACCGCCATGACCGGCGACGTCTTCGCCGCTGTGAAGGACCATACCGTGCTGCGCCTGACGACGGCAGTCGCACGCACCGCGCCGGAAGCCTTCGCGCAGGGGCTTGCGAGCGGCGCCCGCGATGCGGGGGCCGGACTGCTCGGCAAGCTGTTCCGCCTGCGCGCCGGCAGCCTGATGGGTGATTTTCCGGCGGAGGAGACGGCGGAACGCCTGTCGGGCCTGCTGATCGGCACGGAGATCGCGGAGGCCCGCGCATTCGCGCCGGGTCTTGGCGGGCCGGTCGTGATCGTCGGGGGCGAAGAGCTCGCCGCACGCTATCAGGCCGCCTTCGACCGGCTCGGGATCGCTGCCGAAACGGCGCCGGCCGACGCCGCTTTCGCCGGCCAGTTCCGGATCGCCCGCAGCGCCGGCCTGATCTAATCCGAGCCCGGCCGGGTGGTGCGCATCTTCTTCACGCCCGCGCGGCGCGACTTGCCTTCCAGGCGCCGTTCCTTCGAGGCGCGGGTCGGCCGGGTGGCAATCCGCCGCTTCGGCCGCACCGCCGCGCGCCTGACGAATTCGACGAGCCTTGCGAGCGCATCCTCGCGGTTCATCTCCTGCGACCGGAACCGGTCGGCCTGGATCACCACGACGCCGTCCTTGGTCAGCCGGGAGCCGACGAGCGGGACGAGCCGCGCCTTGACGTCGGGCGGCAGCGCCGAGCCGGCCAGGTTGAAGCGCAGCTCGCAGGCCGTCGCCACCTTGTTGACGTTCTGCCCGCCGGGTCCGGAGGCGCGGACATAGGTCACCGAGATATCGTCGGGGTCGAGCGCCAGCGCGCCGGTCACCGGAATCATCTCGGCCATGCCGTGCTCCCCTTCAGCCCGGCGCGCCCGGCGGTCAGGCCGCCTTGGCGCGCGCGTCGTGGCGGGCGAGCCGTTCGAACAGGTAATCGACCTCGGCCCGCGCCTTGGCGGACAGGCCGGCGCCCGGCTTGCGCTGGGCGTCGGACGCGATCACGCCGCGCTTCTTCAGCACATATTTGCGCACGGCAAGACCCGCGCCCGGCTGCTGCTCGTAGCGCAGCAGCGGCAGATGGGCGTCGAACAGGTCGTGGGCCGCGTCGCGCTTGCCGGCCTGCTGCAGCTTGACGACGTCGACCAGCATGTCCGGGAAGGCATAGCCGGTCATGGCGCCGTCGGCGCCGCGCTCGCATTCGAAGTCGAGGAACAGGCCACCATTGCCGCAGAGGATGGAGACGTGGCGCATCGAGCCGTCGGCCTCGAAACCGCGCAGCGTCGAGATCTTCTCAAGACCCGGCCAGTCCTCGTGCTTGAGCATGACGCAGGACGGCAGGTCCTGCACGATCGAGCGGATCACCTTGGGCGTCATCACCACCGAAAAGGTCAGCGGGAAATCCTGGATGACGAAGGGCACGTCGTCGCCGATCGCGTCCACGGCCTGCCTGTAGTAGGTGACGATCTGGTCGTCGGTCCGCAGCGTATTGGGCGGCGCGATCATGACGCCAGCCGCGCCGGCATCCATCACGGTGCGCGCGAGCGAGCGCATATTGGCAAAGCCGGGCGCCGACACGCCGACGATCACCGGCATGGCGCTGCCGGCGCGCGCGATGATCTGCTTCGACAGCGCGACCGATTCCTCCTGGTCGAGCTTCGGCGCCTCGCCCATGACGCCGAGAATGGTCAGGCCGTTGGCGCCGCAGGCGCGGTAGAAGTCGACCATGCTGTCCGTCGATTTGGTGTCGATACGGCCGTCGTCATGGAACGGGGTGGCGGCAATCACATAGACGCCGCTGGCCTTGGTGAGATCGATGCCGTTCGCCTGCATGGTAGTGTCTCCCACATGTCGGCAACGGCGATGCCACGAAACGCCAGGCGGGTCAAAGGTTCCCCCGGTCATCAGGCCTGCCTGGACCGCATGGGCGGGCGGCGGCCGAGGGGCCGGCCGTCGCGCGGCCGATCGTGGACGAGATCGACCGCCAAGCAAATGGCCGTGCTCGAAGACGGGATCGAGCCGCGTCCCGCGCCGCCTCACGGCCGTCCCTGCGGCCAAGCGCCCCACCGGTTGGCCGCGCGAGCGCGCGCTATTGGCCTTGCTACCGCCTGACGGCGTCGATCAGGATCCGGGCATGGCGTTCAGGGCGATCATCGACGATCTCAACACATCCATCGCGAACCTCCGCCTCGCCTGGCGGAAGCCGTGGGTGCGGGCAGCGAGCATCGCGGCGGCCGCGGCCTATATTCTCTACGCCTGGGTGCTGTTCCCGACCCACGCGGTGCGGGTGCGCATCGGCATGGACCTGACGATCAACGGCGTGACACGCTCGGCATCCAACGTCGTCGCCTTCCGCCGCCGCAGCGGGCCATCGATCCTCACCGACGGCCTGGCGACGATCCGCGGCGAAGCGGTCGTGCTCACCTTCGGCGCCCGCGGCGCGCTGGTCATGCTGCTCACGCCCCTGCGCCGGACCGCGCCGGATTTCCTGCTGCGCCAGGTCGTCGCCGCCATGGGCGGCGATGCCAATGGCGCCCTGGAGGCCGGCATCGCCCATGTCGCGGCGCAGACCCGGCGCTTCGAGTTCTCGAGCGCGGTGACCGAGGTCGACGGCCACGAGGAACATCCCCTGCAGCCCGACGTCATCTTCCTCGCCGACCGCTTCGCCGGCCAGCCGGACCGGGACGGCGCGCCGATCTCGCTGGACGTGCCCGTGCACCATCCAGACGGGACGCTCGGCACATCCGGTGCCAGCATCGTGCTCTGGGTCGAAACCGTCTCCCGCTTCCGTCCCGTGACGCGCGGCGAGGTGACCGCCAAACTGCCCTTCTTCAACAGTTTCTGGGCGCGCAACCATGTCGTGCCACCGGCTCCGCCAGCGCTCAGGCCGGCCAATTTCCGGCTGGACTGAGCCGGTCAGAGCCTGAGGCGGCGCAGCGCCTCGACGAGGCCGGCGGTCGAGCCGTCGAGCCCTTCGACGCCGTGGACGCGGCCGGCGACGACCGGCTCGAGCGCGGTCGCCAGCTCCTTGCCGAGCTCGACGCCCCACTGGTCGAAGGCGTTGATGTCGAGCACGGCGGCCATGACGAAGACCTTGTGCTCGTAGAGCGCGACCAGCATGCCGAGCGTTGCAGGATCGAGCTTGCGATAGAGGAAGGTGGTGGAGGGCCGGTTGCCGGCAAACACCCGGTGGGGGGCGAGCGCCGCCGCCTCGGCCTCGCTCAGCCCCTTGTCGCGCGCCTGCGCCAGGGCTTCCTCCAGCGTCCGGCCGCGCATCAGCGCCTGGCTCTGCGCCAGGCAGTTGGCGATCAGCAGGTCATGATGCTTGCGGCCCCGCTCATGCGGGCTCGCGGCGATCAGGAAATCACAGGGCACGACCTCGGTGCCCTGGTGCAGCAGCTGGAAGAAGGCGTGCTGGCCATTGGTGCCCGGCTCGCCCCAGATCACCGGGCCGGTCGCGCGGCCGACCGGATCGCCGGCAAGCGTGACCGACTTGCCGAGGCTTTCCATGTCGAGCTGCTGCAGATGCGCCGGGAACCGCGCCAGCCGCTGGTCATAGGGCAGCACGGCATGGCTCGGGTAGTTCCAGACGTTGCGGTGCCAGAGGCCGAGAAGCCCCATGACGACCGGCATGTTGCGGCCGAGCGGGGCGTTGAGGAAATGCTGGTCGACCCGCTCGGCGCCGGCCAGGAAGGCCTGGAAGTTGCGCGGCCCGATGGCGATCATCAGTGCCAGCCCGATCGCCGACCAGACCGAATAGCGCCCGCCGACCCAGTCCCAGAAGCGGAACATGCTCTGCTCGGGAATGCCGAAGGCCGTCACCGCAGCGAGATTGGTGGACACCGCCGCGAAGTGATGGCTGACCGCCGCCTCGCCGAGCGCCTGCGCCACGAAGGCGCGCGCGGTCGCGGCATTGGTCATGGTCTCGATGGTGGTGAAGGTCTTCGAGGAAATGATGAACAGGGTCCGTGCGGGATCGAGGCCCTTCAGCGTATCGGCCATGTGGGCGCCGTCGACATTGGAGACGAAACGCACGGAAAGGCCGCGCTTGGCATAGGGCGACAGCGCCATGGCCGCCATGGCCGGGCCGAGGTCGGAGCCGCCGATGCCGATATTGACGACGGTCGAGAAGCGCTTTCCCGTGGCGCCGCGCAGCGCGCCGGACCGCAGCGCATCGGCGAAGGCCGCGCAGCGCTCGCGCTCGGCGGCGACCGCCGGCATGACGTCGCGGCCGTCGACCAGCATGGGGCGGCCCGAGAGGTTGCGCAGCGCGACATGCAGCACCGCGCGATTTTCGGTCCGGTTGATCCGTTCGCCGGCAAACATCGCGTCGCGCTTCGGCTCGACCCCGGCGGCCCGGGCGAGCTCGACCAGGAGCTTCATGGTCCGCGCCGTCACCCGGTTCTTGGAATAATCCATGAGGACCGGGCCGAGCCGGATCGAATGCCGCTGGAAACGCTTCGGATCGGCCTCGAACAGGCCCGCGAGCGAGGTCTCCTCGAGGGCGGCCTTGTGGCTTTCGAGCTGGGCAAAGGCGGCGGCAACGGCATCGGTCATGTCAGGCGATTCCGGTCTGGAAGGCGATGGGCGGCGACCATCGGGGCGCATCATGACCTAACGATGATGAATTGCGGCGGATCACGGTCGATGCCGGCGGAGCATGACACTATCCGGAGAGCCGAGTGAAGACGGCAAATTCGGCGGCGACCCGGGCGTAGACCTGACGCTTGTAGGGCACCACGAGCGCGGGCAGACGGTGGAGCGCCTCCCAGCGCCAGCAGTCGAATTCGGGCGCTTCGCCCGGCGCCGCATGGCTGAGATCGATCGTCGCCTCGGCGCCGGTGAAGCGGAACGCGAACCAGGCCTGGCTCTGGCCGCGCCAGCGGTCGAGCCGGTGCGGCGGACCGTGATAGGGCGGCCAGTCATAGACGAGCGGCTCGGCCACCCGGCCGAGCGGAACGGCATCGACAATGCCGGTCTCCTCGGCCAATTCGCGCCGGGCCGCCGCCGCCTCGCTTTCACCGGGATCGACACCGCCCTGCGGCATTTGCCATTCGAAACCCGGCGCGATGACCTCCGGCCCGTCGTCGCCGGTGCGCCGCGCGATCAGCACGTGGCCATGCGCATTGAACAGCGCGATGCCGACATTACGGCGGTAGCTTGCGGCAGCAGCGCACATCCGTGAATCTCCGGATACCGTGATCACGCATCCGTGATCGACTATCGCCCCCCTCGCCGACCGCATATCCGGAATGCATTTCTATGGCCAGGCCGCTCGCGGTAAACCGCCACGACCGTATCCGCGAACAGATCGAAGCCACCGGCTCCGCCACGGTCGGCAGCCTTGCCGCGCAGCTCGGCGTGTCGCGCGAGACCATTCGCCGCGACCTGAAGCTGCTGGCCGACCGGCAGGAACTCGACATCGTTCATGGCGGCGCCACCCGCCGGGCCGGCATGGAACCGGGCCCGGTCCGCCGCCTCGCGCCCGTGGCGAGCGACAATTCCGCCGGCCGGGCCGCCATCGCGCAGACCGCCGCCAATCTGGTCACCGACGGCATGGTCGTGCTGCTCGACTGCGGCCCGACCGCGCGGCTCGTCGCCGAGGCGCTGACAGGCCGGCAGCGGCTGACCGTGATCACCAACAGCCTCGCCAATGCGCTGCTGCTGACGCGTGTGCCCGGCTTCCGGGTGGTGATGCTGGGCGGCGAGATCGATGCCGTCGACGAAAGCTCTGTCGGCATCGACACGATGGACATGCTGCGCAACTATCGCGTCGACATCGCCTTCCTGTGCGCCGGCGGCCTGACCGCCGACGGCCAGCCGACCGATACGTGCAGGCTCTGGGCCGAGCAGCGCCAGCGCATGATCAAGGCCGCCAAGCGCGCCTATTTCATGGTCGATTCCTCGGTTTTCGAACGCGAGACACCAGTGCGCATCAACGGCATCGAGGCGGCGACCGGCATCATCGTGGATACGCCGCCGAGCCGCGAGCTCAGTCAGGCGGTGTTCGACCGCGGCTTCGACATGCTGGTGGCCTGAACGCTCAGCCCGGCAGACGGTGACCGAGGTCGGGCGGATCGACGCCGACGAGTTCGGCGGTCACGCAGAGCACCAGCAGGCCGAGCAGGATCTGCCGGCCGAGCGAGCGACGCAGCGCCGAGGCCGCCAGGACATCGCCGCGCAGCAGCAGCCGGACATGACGGAAACGCGCGGTGAAGGCATGGACGAGCAGCAGCACCACCAGCGCCGCCTTGGCCATCAGCGCCCAGCCGAACCAGGAGGCCGGCAGGCCGCGCGCCGGGCCGGCCAGATACCAGGCGGAGGCAAGACCGCTCGCCAGCGCCAGCAGCACCATGATGCGGGCATAACGCGACCAGACGAGGAAAGCCTCGCCCGCCGCGCGTGGATCACGCCGCAAGGTGAGGTTGCGCAGGGGGAACAGGCTGCCGAACCAGAAGGCGGCGGTGCTGACATGCACCACGGTGAGCGCGGCGAGCTCCTGACGCGGGCGATACTGCGTGGCATGGCCGAAGGCCGCATAGCTCGCCGCGACCGCCACCGCGCCGACCACCGCCATGCCGGTCGCCCAGCTCCGCCGCGCCAGCGCGAGCAGGACCAGCAGCAGCCCGGCGAGCCGCATGAGGCCAGCATCGCCGAAACGCGACCGCGCGATGACGACATAGAGATCGGCACGCATGGCGGCCTCCGGGGAGCGGGCCAGGCTCAGCGCGCGCAGGGGCCACCCGGCGAGGCCCGCCAGGAGGCCGACCAGGACGAGCACGAACAGCCAGCGCCGGGCCGCCGTCGCCTCGTCGGCGGTCAGCTCGCCGCTCATGAACAGCAGGAACAGGGCGATGCCCGCCCCGCCCAGCGCGCCGATCGCGCCGACGGCGCGCAGCACCGCCGCCAGCGCGTTCAGCGGATCTCCCGGTCCCTGCCAGAACTCCAGGATCATGCCCGTCCCTTCGTGTCCCTGCCCTCGGGCCGTCAGCTAGAGCGCGTACGGAAGCGGCGCGCAAGCAGCGCCGTCGCGGCGAAGGAGGCAAGCGCCACCGCAAAGAGCAGGACGAACCCCCATGCGGGGCCGATCCAGTCGAGAACGAAGGCGTAGGCCGTCGGAGCCGCGGCCGTCACGACGAGGCCGGGCGTGGCAATGGTCGCGAGCACGCCGACATAGCCGTCCCGGCCGAACAGCACGAGCGGCACGGCGCCGCGCACGATGGTGACGAGGCCGATGGAAATGCCGAACAGGATGGAGAACAGCGCAAGCGCCGGCGTCGAGGCGCCGCCGATGGCGAGCGGCAGGAAGGCGACGACTAGGATGCCCGTCGACAGCATGGCGAAGGCGAACGGGTTGAGATTGCCGCCGAACAGCATTTCGGCGAGACGTCCGAGGGTCTGGAACACGCCGCGGATCGAGGCGATCCAGACGGCGGTGGCGGCCGATGCGCCGAGCATGACGGCGGCCGGAATGAAATGGGCGTTGAGCGCCACCGTCACGAAGGAGTTGCAGGCGAAGGCGATGGCCAGGAGGAGGATCGCCTGCGCGCGCAGCGCCTGCGGCACCAGCGGCGGCGGATCCGCGGCCGCGCCATTCCCGCCATTGGCGCCTCGCAGCATCGCGCCCTTGCGCGGCATGGCAAGGTGCAGCGGTGTGCAGATGACGAGCACAGAGGCGGCGCAGACCATCCACGCGACGCGCCAGCCATAGGCCTCGTTCACATAGTGGCAGATCGGCCAGTAGACCGTGGAGGCGAGGCCGCCGAACAGGGCGAGCAGGCTGATCGGCCGGCGCGCCGCGGTGCCGTGGATCTCGACGAGCGTGGCGAAGGACGCATCGTAGAGCGTCAGCCGTGAGGCGAGGCCGAGCACGACCCAGGCGAAGAGATAGACGACGGGATCGGCGACCTGCGACAGCATGGCAAGACCGAGTGCGGCGACCACCGACCCCATGGTCAAGGTGGCGCGGCCGCCGTTCTTCTCCTGATAGCGCGCGACCGGCTTGGCGACGAAGCCGCCGACCAGGAGCGAGATCGAGAAGCCGAAGAAGACGAAGGTCTGGCTCCAGCCGAGCTCGGCCGCCATCGGCGTCGAGAGCACGGAAATGCCGTAGACGATGGTGCCCCAGGAAATGATCTGGGCGATGCCGAGCGCGACGATGATGAAGACGGGAGACATGAGCATGGCGGGCCAGCCGGCAAACTCCCCGAGCCCGCCGCATCGGCATATCGCCATTTGGACTGAGCGGATCCGTGCGACGGGCACGGCTGCGCGCCGCCAGGGCCGGGCCGCCGCCCGCTTCGCGGCGCGGCCGCCTAGGGCTTGGCCGGCGTCGCTGGGAAGCGGCCCGGCGCCGGCGCCATTTTCTGCAGCTTCAGCAGCCGCTCCCGCAGCGCGTGAATATGCTCGAGCATGTGGCGCCCCGCCTCGTCCTCGTCGCCCGCGGCGACCGCATCGGCGATCATGGCATGCTGCCTGTTGGTCGCGCCGACATCGATCGTCTGCCAGAGATTGAGGTACCAGAACCGCGTCGAGCGCTCGTGCAGCGTCCGGGCGAAATCGCCCATGATGGAGTTGCCCGAGAGCAGGGCGAGCTCCCTGTGGAAGGCGCGGTCGTTGATGGTGAAGGCGTTCAGGTCGGGCGCGCCCGTGCTCTCCTCATGCTCGCCGGCGAGCGCCTTGAGACCTGCCAGCTGCTCCTTGCCGACCTCGCCCGCCTTGACGCGGCGCGCGGCCGAGCGGGCGAGCTCGGGCTCGACCGCGACGCGTGAGTCGAGGATCTTGAGAATCTCGCCGAGGCTCTCCGGCTGAACGATCACGCCCTTGCGGGGCAGGACCTCGACCAGGCCTTCCACCTGCAGGCGCTGCAGAGCCTGGTGGACCGGCGTGCGTCCCAGTTTCAGCTGGGCGCAGAGCGCCGCCTCGCTGAGATACTGCCCTGGCAGAAAGAACAGCGTGATGACTTTTTCCTTGATCTGCTCATAGGCCTCGTCAACCAGAGATCTCGGCTTGCCTCCCGATCGTAGACCCACCTTGCCAGGGGTCGTCGTCTTCGCCATGCCCTGCTCCTTGATGAGGCCGATTGGCGCGGCAGCTTGGCCGCGAGGTCGTTTGACTGCTGAAATATCTGAAACCCTGAACGCGTTCCAGACATCGCGTCGGTGATTCACATGTCCCCGCGGCGAGATCCATATCCTCGCCGCGCGTCTCTCCTCGCCCGCGGCCTGCCCGGCCGCTGCGGATGCCGCGGCTGCCCTCCCGTCCGTTCAGGCTCTTCGAACCGCTCCGCGGCCGGCGACGCGCAGCGCCTGCCGCAAAACGCACCGGTACGGCTTGGCTTTTCGATTCATCTGAAATATCATATAAAATGACAAGTGATATTTTGGCGAGGCACAGTGAGCGACAATCCCAAACCGGCCGCTGCCGGCGCGCCCTCCATCGATGAAATCCTGCTCCAGGCGGACGCCCTGCCCTGGCGCGCCAAATCGCTGAAGGGCGTCTTCGAAAAGATGCTCTGGCGTGACGAGGCGACCGGAGCCTCCGTGGCGCTCATCAAGTTCGAAAAGGGCGCAAGCATACCCACACCGCACCTGCACGCGTCCACCCAGATGATGTACTGCCTTTCCGGTCACTATGAATATGTCAAGACCGGCGTCACGCTGAAGGCCGGCTCGTTCTACTGCAACCCCAAGGGCAATGTGCACGGCCCGACCCTGGCGCACGAAGAGACCGTCGTCATCGAGATCTATGACGGTCCGCACTATCCGGTGCGCCCCGACTGGTACGACAATGACGAGGACGCCCGCTGATGAGCGCCGCTCCCGTCCAGACGGTACCGGCGCAGGCCCTGGCGCGGGCCGTCGCGGCGATCTTCGCCGCCTGCGGCGTCGCCCCTGACGCCGCCGACATCGTCGCCGAGGATCTCGTCGCGGCCGATGTCGAGGGCGTCGCCTCCCACGGCGTGATGCTGGTGCCGATGTATGTGAAGCGGCTCAAGGCCGGATCGGTCTCGACCGGCGCGGCGGGCGAGGTCGTTTCCGACAGCGGCGGCGCCATCGTCATCGACGCCGGCAACGTCCTCGGCCAGTTGACGGCCAGGCAGGCCGTCGGGCTCGCGGTCGCGCGCGCCAGACAGCTCGGCATGGCGACCGTGGCGGTCCGCAATGCCTTCCATTTCGGCACTGCCGGGCGCTATGCCCGCATGATCGCCGACCAGGGCGCGGTCGGCATCGTGATGGCGAATACCCGCCCCCTCATGCCGGCGCCGGGCGGGGCGCAGCCGCTGACCGGCAACAATCCCCTCGCCATTGCCGCGCCGGGCGCCGGCGCGTTCCACCCGGAGGTCGACATGGCCATGAGCGCTGTCGCCATGGGCAAGATCCGCAATGCCGCCGCCGCCGGCCAGGCCATTCCGGCCGGCTGGGCGGCGGACAGGGACGGCCTCGCCACCACCGATCCGCAGAAGGCGATCGAGGGCATGCTGCTGCCGGCCGCCGGCCCGAAGGGGTTCGGACTGGCCTTCATGATCGACCTCCTGGCGGGCGGCCTGTCCGGCGGAGCGATCGGCGCGGAGGTCAACCACCTCTATGGCGAAGCGGCCTCGCCCTATCGCTGCTCCAATCTCTTCATCGCCATCGATGTCGGGCATTTCGGCGCCGAAGCCACGTTCAAGGCCCGCGCCGATGCCGAGCTCCAGCACGTCTCCGGCTCGCGGCGGGCTCCCGACGTCGAACGCGTCTATGCTCCCGGAGAACTGGCCTTCGCAGCCCGTTCGACGAGCAATGGCCACGCGCGCGTGGCACAGGCCGCCTGGACCTCCCTGACCGAAACGGGGACGTCCGTCGGGGTCGATTTCCCTTCGTACTTCTAAGTGAGGACAGACGTGAAACAGCAGGTTGTTACCGACAAGCTCGCCAAGCCCAACGGCCACTTCTCCCAGGCGACCACGATCGAGGCGAAGGGCAAGCTGGTCTTCATTTCCGGCATGACGGCGCGCAAGGCCGACGGCAGCGTCGCCGGCATCGGCGATATCGAGGTGCAGACCCGGCAGGTCTGCGAGAACCTCAAGGCGGCGGCCGAGGCGGCCGGCGGCTCGCTCGAGGACATCGTGCGCGTCGACGTCTATGTCCGCAACATCGAGCACTTCCCGATCATCCACAAGGTTCGCGCCGAATACTTCAAGGCTCCGGTGCCGGCCTCCACCATGGTCGAGGTCTCGAAGATGGTGAACGCGGAATATCTCATCGAGATCAGCGCCATCGCGGTGCTGCCGAACGGCTAAGAACACGACCATGCGTCTTGCCACCGTCAATGTCTCGGGCACGCCGCGCGTCGGCGTGGTCGCGGACGAGCTGATCCGGCTGCTGCCAGCCGATGAGGGCGACATGGTCGCCCTCATCGGCCGCGGCCGATCCGAAATCGAACGGCTGGCGCAGGCCGCGCCGGTCCAAACCATGCCGCTTGCCGAAGCGACGCTCATGGCGCCGATCCAGCGGTTCCGTCGCGACGTGCTGTGCACGGGCTGGAACTACTGGGATCATTTCGAGGAGAGCCGCGGCAAGCGCGAGGGGCAGGACGTCGACAAGCCCTCGGCGCCGACCTTTTTCACCAAGGCCCCGAACACCGTGATCGGGCCCTACGACGATATCGGGCTCGATCCGCATATCTCGGCCAAGTGGGACTATGAGGCCGAAGTCGCCATCGTGATCGGCAAGCGCTGCCGCTCGGTCTCGAAAGCCCAGGCGCTGGACTGCGTCTTCGGCTATTGCCTGGCCAACGACGTCTCGCAGCGCGATCTGCAGCGCCGCCACGGCGGACAATGGCTCAAGGGCAAGAGCATCGACGGCACGATGCCGCTCGGCCCGTTCATCGTCACCGGCGACGAGCTGGACGTCCCCGAGATCACGCTGGAGCTGACCCTCAACGGGACGACCATGCAGAGCGCGAAGCTCAAGCAGATGGCGTTCCCGATCGCCGAGCTCGTCGCCGAACTGTCCTTCGGCATGACGCTCGAGGTCGGCGACGTCATCATCACCGGGACGCCTTCGGGCATCGGCAATGCGCGGGAGCCGGCGGTCTTCCTCAAGGCCGGTGACGAGATGGTGGTCTCGGCCACCGGCCTCGGCACGCTGCGCAACAGGATCGTCGCGGCCGACCTTCACGGCACCACCGACATTGCCTCGATGAGCACAGCCAAATGAGAGCAACGTTCGATGCCACGGGGGACGTGATCGTCATCACCGGCGGAGCCAACGGCATAGGCCGCGCCCTGGCGCTGGCGGCATCGAAGGCCGGCGCCCAGGTCGTGGTGTGCGACACGAACGACGATGCGATGGCCGCGCTCGCAGCGGAAGCGTCCGCCATCGCCACGCGCAAGCTCGATGTGGCGGATCGCGCGGCCGTCGCGGCGACCTTCGCCGAGATCGAAGCGCGCTACGGCGCGATCGACGGGCTGGTCTGCGGCGCGGCCATCCAGCCGCGCACGCCCATCCACGAGATGGCGCCCTCGGAATGGGAGAGCGTCATCGCGGTCAACCTGAACGGCGTCGTCTGGTGCTATCAGGCCGCCATCGGCGGCATGATCCGCCGGCGGCGCGGCTCGATCGTCGCCTTCTCGTCGGGCCTCGCCCTGCAGGGCTGGCCCAAGGCCTCGGCCTATGCGGCGACCAAGGCCGGCCTCATCGCCTTCCTGAAGAGCGCCGGCAAGGAAGTCGCCGAGCACCGCGTCAGGGTCAATGTGGTGTGGCCGGGCGTCATCGACACCCTGCAATATCGCGCCGCCAATCCGGGCCAGGAAAACGAAGGCTGGAAGAACACGCTCGGCGTCGGCTCGCCCGAGGACGTCGTCGGCCCGCTCATGTTTCTGCTCTCCGACGCAGCGACGATGAGCGCGTCGGTGCTCAGCCGCGACATGGCCTATTCCAGGGACGAAGCGTAGAGTCTTGTTTCGACGCGTTTTTTTCACGCGAACCGGCATGCCCTTCGCTCGAAAACGCTATTGCTAGAGAAGAGCCATGAAGCCTGTACTGGTTGTCGGAGCGGGGCCGGTCGGTCTGATGACCGCGCTGGCGCTGAAATTCCACGGCATCGCATTCCGCTCGTTCGAGGAGGACAACGCCTTCTCCTCCGACACCAAGGCCGGCACGATCCTGACCCGCACGATCGAGGCCTTCCGCCGCTATGGCGTCGACAGGGCGGTGCTCTCCAAGGCCCTGCGGCTCGACGAGATCGGCGAGATCGAACGCGCCACCAACCAGCGCCGCGCCTCGGTGATGACGGAGAACCTCATCGACGAGACGCGGTTTCCCTTCGTCCTCAACATTCCCCAGCATCACCTGGAGCCGATCCTGGCGCAGGGACTCGAGGACCTGCCGGACGGCTGGGTCAATCTCCGGCACAAGCTCCTGGACTTCAGGCAGGACGCGGACGGGATCGTCGCCCGCTTCGAGACGCCCGAGGGCATCAAGGAGATCGAAGGCTGCTATCTGCTGGCCTGCGACGGCGGCCGCTCGACGGTGCGAACCCAGCTCGGCATCGAGGTCGAGGGCGTCTCGCTCGACGTGCGCTACATGCTGGTCGACATCAAGGTCGACCTCGACAAGGCCAATCCGCGCGACTACCCCTATCTCGCCTATTTCGCCGATCCGGCCGAGTGGATGATCCTGGTCCGCCAGCCGCACTGCTGGCGGTTCCTGTTCCCGCTGGCGCCGGGCGCGGAAGAAGCCACGCGCGAACAGCTCGAAGCCAAGGTGCGGCACTTCGTCGGCGAGGTGACCGCGCTCGAAGTGCTCAATACCGTGATCTACCGCGTGCATCACCGCATCGCCTCGAAGTGGCGGAACGGCCGCGTCTTCCTGATGGGCGATGCCGCCCATCTCATCACGCCCATGTGGGCGCTCGGGCTCAATACCGGCGTGCTCGATGCGATCAACCTGCCCTGGCGCCTCGCCTGGGTGCTGCGCGGCTGGGCGAGCGACAGCCTGCTCGACGGCTACGAGCGCGAGCAGCGGCCGCTCGCCGCGCACGGCTCGGGCGAGATGGCGGAGGCCGCGCGCAAGGTCATGGGCGGCGAGACCGGCGAAGCCAAGGCCATGTCCGGCACGGACTGGGCCAATGCCATGACGCGCTCGCTGCTCGGCGTCAGGATCGACGCCGACGGCGCCGGGGACTGGTCCATCGTCAAGACCGCGCGCACCGCGCTGCGGGTCGGCGACCGGGTGGCCGACATGGCGCTGTTCGACGGCGCGGGCGGACGGACCTACCTGCACGACCTGTGCGATCGCGGTTTCGCGGCGCTCTACTTCACCGACGTGCGGCGGCGCCCGGAGATTCCGGCCGACACGCTGCCAGGCCTGAAGAGCTATGTGGTGTCCCGCTGGGACGCACCGCTCGATTCCGGGCTGCGCGATCGGGCGCTGCTCGACATCGGCAGCAAGGTGCAGGACAAGCTCGGGCTCGGCGACGACGTGGTCGTTCTGCTGCGGCCGGACGACCACGTGGCGGCGATCCTGCCGATCGCGAGCGCCGACATCGAAGGCCTCTACCAGGCGATCATCGGGCGGACATGATGACCGAGACCATAGCGCTGGATGTCCATGCTCACCTGATCCCCGTCGCCGAGAAGCGCCTCGCGGCGATCGACGGCGTGAGCTGGGACGGCGAGGCCATGACCATCGACGGACACAAGGTGGGCATCAAGCCGATCTTCAAGCCTGAGGCGCTCAAGCACTGGATGGCCGAGAACAGGGTCGAGCACGCCTATGTCTCCGCGCCGCCGCCGCTCTACCGGCAGCACCTGCGCGGGCACGCGGCGCGCGCCTGGGCCGACTATGTCAATGACGGCCTCGATGCCATCGCGGCCGACTCGGGCGGCCTCATGAGCATGCTCGCGCACCTGCCGACCGAAGCTCCCGATGTCGCGACCGCGATCGTGCGCACCTACGCCGCCAGGGGCCACAGGCTCTTTGCCATGCCCGCCGGAACCGGGGACGAACGCACGCTCGGCATGCCGGAATTCGAGCCGCTCTGGGCGGCGCTCGATGCCGCCGGCGCATTCGTGTTCTTCCATCCGGGCGAATGCGCGGACGGCCGGCTCAAGTCGTTCTATCTCACCAACCTGCTGGGCAATCCCTACGAGAGCGCGGTGGCCCTGGGGCACCTGATCTTCGCCGGCGTGCTGGAGCGCCATCCCAACATCGTGCCGTGCTTTGCCCATGGCGGCGGGCTGCTGCCGATGGCGGCCGCGCGGTTCGAACGCGGCTTCGCCACGGCGCGGCCGGGGGTCGACACGTCGCGGGCGGCCCCTTCGAAAGTCATTCGGCGTATTCACGTCGACTGCATCTGCCACGGCGAGCCCGCGGCGATCCACGCCGAGGCGACGTTCGGCAGCGACCATGTCGTGTTCGGCTCGGACTGGCCCTTTCCCATGGGGCTCGTCGAGCCGCATGCCCAGCTCGCCGGCTACGAGCCGGCACGCCGGCAACGCTATTTCCAGACGAACCCCGCCGCGCTTCGGGCGAGGTTGGACGGCGAGTAGCGCGTGGCGAATAGGGAAGCGGGCGGCACGCGCAAGCTCAACTTGAGCTGGAGCGCCAGAGCCCTGTTCGCCATTCGCTACTCGCCATTCCCACAAAAAAGCCCCGGAGCCATGCACCGGGGCTTTTTTTCTACGGCCGGATCGGCTGCTCGGGCAGAAAGCCCGGAACATAGATATCCCCCGGCTGAAGCCGGCCGCCGGCGACCTCGACATTGTCGTTCATGAAGGCAAAGGTCGCCCGCATCTTCTCGGGCAGAATATGACCGAAGCCATTGGCCCTGACGTCGTTGTTGATCGCGATCCGCTCGAGGAGGTCGATCTCGCCGCGCGCGATGCCGGGGTCGAGCGAGGGAATGGCCTTGACCATGATCGCCGCTGCCTCGTCGCGATGGGCCATCGTGTATTGCCAGCCCCTCATGGCCGCGCGGACGAAGGCCCTGACCACCTGCGGGTTGGCCTCGAGGAACCTGCGGTTCACGCCGATCGAGTTGGAATAGATGTTGAGGCCGAGATCGGGCGCGAACAGGCACACCGGTTCGCGGTCCGGCGCGGCGCGGCGGATCGCCGGGCCGGACATCAGGAACTGGTCGACCCCGTCGATCCGGCCGGCCGCCAGCATCGGCACGCGCGCCGAGGCATCGACGTTGACGATCTGCAGCTTGGAGCCGTCAAGACCGTTCATCTTCATGATGGCGCGCCAGATCTGCGGCAGGAACGATGCCGAGCTCGAGCCGAACCTGAGGCCCTCGAGCTGGCGGGGCTGGGTCACATTGGCACCGGGATTGAGCGAATAGACGCAATAGGGCGCCTCCTGATAGGCAGCCGCGACGATGCGGATGTCGCCGCCGGCGCTGCCCGAGGCAACAAGGCTCGGCACGTCGATGAGGCCGATCGGGGCGAGATTGGTGACCACGCCGCGGATGGCGTCGGCAGTCCCCTTGGAGGGAATGATCTCGACCTCGAGACCTTCCTCGGCAAAAAAGCCCTTGTCGCGGGCGACATACCAGGGCGCATGCCGGCCCAGGCTGATGAAATCCAGCATGAAGCTGACTTTGACGTTCGCCGCGAGGGCCGGCGTCGAGGTCACCGCAGCCAAAACAGCAAGCACTTTCGCGAAATTGCGCAACATCAAGAACCCCTCTTTCTTCGTGCACGACATGCCCGACACGCCAGGCCCGCACCTTATTGACAGGCATCAACATCATAAGATATTTCAGAAGAAATTCAAGGCGCGCCCGCAAGAAACTGACGTTCGCCGAGCCGCATGAGACCCGCCGAAGGGGGAGCGATGGCCTTTGTTGAAATACTCAACGTTCGGAAGGTATTCGGCACGAAGGAGAACGACATCGTAGCGCTGGACGAAGCCAGCCTCTCCTTCGGAGAAGGCGAATTCGTCACCCTCCTCGGCCCCAGTGGCTGCGGCAAGACCACACTGCTGCGGATCGTCTCCGGCCTGCTCCGCCCGTCGTCGGGCACCATCCGGGTCGGCGGCCGGGACGTCACGGGGCCCTATTCGGACTACGGCTTCGTCTTCCAGCAGGCGAGCCTGATGCCCTGGCGGTCGGCGCGCGACAATGTGCTCTTTCCCATGGAGATCCTGGGCAAGAAGGACGCCGAGGCGCTGAAGCGCGCCGACGAGCTGCTCGAGCTTACCGGCCTCTCGAACTTCGCAAAGTCGCGTCCGCACGAACTGTCCGGCGGCATGCAGCAACGCGTCTCGCTGTGCCGCGCCCTGATCCACAGGCCGAAGCTCCTGCTCATGGACGAGCCGTTCGGCGCGCTGGACGAATTCACCCGGCTGGAGATGAACGACCTTCTGCTCAAGGTCAAAGAGGAGACCAAGGCCTCGGTCCTCTTCGTCACCCATTCCATTTCCGAAGCCATCTATCTCTCGGACAAGGTGGTGGTCTTCTCGCGCCGGCCGGCCAGGGTCCATCTCGAATTCGACCTGTCGCTGCCGGCGCCGCGCAACCAGGCGACACGGTTCACTCCCGAATTCACCGAGGCCGAACGACGGGCCAGCGAAGCGCT
The DNA here is from genome assembly GCF_026847585.1 of Phreatobacter sp. AB_2022a. Lineage (NCBI taxonomy): Bacteria > Pseudomonadati > Pseudomonadota > Alphaproteobacteria > Hyphomicrobiales > Phreatobacteraceae > Phreatobacter > Phreatobacter sp. AB_2022a. Next base: position 17,691 of record NZ_JAPSET010000055.1, on the reverse strand, counting down.
GGGAATCCTTGGAGCTCACTGACCCATGACCGATTCCATGTCGCGCATCGCCTACCCCGCCCTTGGCGTCCTGGTCATCCTCATCGCCTGGTCCGCGGCCTGCCATCTCCTGGAGGTGTCGCCGGCCGTCCTGCCGTCGCCGGAAAGCGTGTTCGCCGCCTTCGTCCAGTGGTTTCCCCTGCTTCTGCGCGAGGGATGGGTGACCTTGCAGGAGACGGTCCTCGGTTTCCTCCTGGCGCTCGCGGTGGGCATTCCGCTGGCGGTGGCGATCGCCAATTCGCGGCCGCTGAACCTGATGTTCTATCCGCTGCTGGTCGCCCTCCAGTCGGTGCCGAAGGTCGCGCTCGCGCCGATCATCATGGTCTGGCTCGGAACCGGGCTCGAATCGAAGCTCGCGATCGTCTGGCTCGTGGCGTTCTTTCCGATCATCATCGACACGGCGGCGGGGCTGCGCTCGACGCCGCGCGAGCTGATCGAGCTTGCCCGCAGCCTGAAGGCGACGCGCTGGCAGGTGTTCTACAAGGTGCAGTTTCCGGCAGCCCTGCCCTTCGTGCTGACCGGCGCCAAGGTCGCGATCACTCTCGCGGTCATCGGCGCGGTCATCGGCGAATTCATGGGCGCCTCCGAGGGGCTCGGCTATCTGCTGCTCAGCGCGACCTCGCAATTGAACACGCCGCTCGCCTTCGCCGCGCTCTTCGCCCTCTCCTTCCTCGGGCTCGGCGTCTATGCGGTGATCGAGCTGATCGAGGTCCTGCTGTCACCCTGGCTGCCGCCAAGGCCCGCAACCCACTGACGGCCTCCGGGATCGACGGGGAGGGCTCGGGTGATGCCCGGCCCTCGTGCCGTCAGCGCGGCGGCACGAAGGGCTGGCTGACCGCCCGGAAGGATGCGAGTGCCTCGCAGCGCGCGGCATGGGCCGCCAGCGCCGGCCAGCGGTCCTGCTTCATCAGATGCGGATGCGCCTCGCCGACGAACCGCATCACGCAGGCGACCGCGATATCGGCATGGCCGATCGCCTCGCCGAACCAGTAGGGTGTCGCGCGAACGGCACGCTTGGCCTCCAGGGCATCGAGGCCACCGGCGATCTGACCCTCGATGCGCCCGACCCAGCCTTCGACGATCTCTGTGTGCATGACGCGTTCGTAGAACAGGCTCACCGCCTTCTCGCCGAGACCGGTTGCCAGCGCCGAAACCTTGAGGGCATGGCGCCGCGCCGGGCCGCTTGCCGCGATCAGCGCCCGCTCCGGTCCGGCCCGCTCGTCGAGATGGTCGAGGATCGCGCCGCTTTCGATCAGCACCTCGCCGTCGTCGAGCACCAGGATCGGCACCCGCACCAGCGGGTTGTAGCGTGCCACCTCCGCGGCATTGCCGAAGACCGACCAGGGGCGATGCTCGAAGGTGAAACCGTAAACATCGAGCGCGATGGCGACACGCCGCACGAAAGGCGAATCATACTGGCCGATCAGGATCATGGTTTCGCTCCCGGCAAAATGGCCGGACGAAACCGGCGCGCCTCGTCCGTCACCCACAGGTCCGGCCCCGCGAAAACGCGGCCCGGCCGCGAAACCATGGCCGATCGCAGAACTCCGCGCTAGGGTTCGACGCTCCAGGGAACGGGCGCGCAGTCGCCCGGCGAGCGACGAGGGAGGATCAGCATGACGCGGGCAGACGGCATGGCGAGACGCGCGGCGCGCGGCGTCACGCGATCACGGTTCCTGGCCGGCCTCCTGGCCCTGGCCGGTCTCGGCTTCGCCAGCCTGCCGGCGGGCGCGCAGGCCTACCCCACGCGGCCGATCCGGGCCATCGTGCCCTTCGCCGCCGGCAGCGCCACGGACATCGTCGCCCGCGCCTTCGGCGATCGCATGAGCCAGGCGCTCGGCCAGCCGATCGTCATCGAGAACCGGCCGGGAGCCAACGGCCTGATCGGCGCCGATGCCGCGGCCAAGGCCCAGCCCGACGGCTACACGATCCTGATCGGCACCAATTCGACCAATGCCGCCGCCCCGGCCCTGTTCAACAACGTGCCGTTCGACATGTTCAAGGACTTCCAACCGGTGTCCTTCCTGTGCTCGGTGCCGCTGATCGTCGCCGTGTCGAACGCGGTGCCGGCGCGCACGCTCGGCGAGCTGATCCAATATGCCAGGACGCGCAACGACCTGACCTTCGCCTCGGCCTCCGCCTCGCAGCGCGTCTCCACCGAGATGCTGCTGGCCATGACCGGCATCAAGATGACGCACGTGCCCTATCGCCAGGGCCCGACCGCCATGCAGGATCTGATCGCCAACCGGGTGACGCTGTTCACCGCCGATCTCGGCGTCATGCTGCCCCAGGTGCGCGCCAGCACGGTGCGGGCGCTCGCCGTCACCTCGGCCGCCCGCTCGCCGCAGGTGCCCGACCTGCCGACCGTCGACGAGGCGACGGGGCTGAAGGGCTACGAGCTGATCGCCTGGTTCGCCATGTTCACGCCGGCCAACGTGCCGCCGGAAGTGGTGGCGAAACTCAATGACGCGGTGCGCGAGGCGGCGAAGTCGCCGGAGCTGCAGGCGGCCCTCACCGCGGCGCTCGGCATGCTGGTCGAACCCTCCTCGCCCGAGGAACTGGCGACGCGCGTGCGCGAGGAGGCCGCCAAATGGCTGCAGGCGGCCACCGTCGCCGGCATCGAAAAGCAGTGATCCGCACCGCCGGCCGCAGCGACCTGAAGCGCATTGGCGAGATCCGCGCGGCGGTTCGCGAGAACCGCCTCGCGCATCCGGAACGGATCGCCGCGGATGTCGCCTGGCTGATCGACGATGGCGGCTTCCTGGTCTTCGAGGTCGACGGCGCGGTCCAGGGATTTGCCGCGGCGGACCGGCGCAACGGCACGATCTTCGCGCTCTTCGTCGACCCGGGTTTCGAAGGGCGCGGCCTCGGCCGGGCGCTGCTGGCCGCGGCCTGCGCAAGACTTGCCGCGACAGGCTACGCCAAGGCCTCGCTGACCACCGGCCATGGCACCCGTGCGGAACGTTTCTACCGGCATGGCGGTTGGACGGCCACCGGCCTGACCGATGACGGCCAGATCATCTTCGAGAAGCGGATCGCCGCCTGACCGGACGCCGGCGCGGCCAAGACGGGAACGGGACCATGACCTTCGCCACGATTGCCGTCCGCAGCCTCGGCCTCCTGCTCGTCGGCCTGTCCCTGCTGACCGGCGCCGGAGCGGCCGAGATCAGGGTGATGAATTCCGGCGGCTTCACCGCCGCCTATCGCGAGCTGCTGCCCGCCTTCGAACGGGCGACCGGACACCGGGTGGTCACCGCCTGGGGCGCTTCCATGGGCAACGCGCCCGACGCCATCCCGGTGCGGCTTGCGCGCGGCGAACCGGCCGATGTCGTGATCCTGGCCGAAAGCGGCCTCGTCAACCTGATCAACCAGGGCAGGGTGGCCGCGCCGAGCCGGGTCGACCTCGCCCGCTCGAGCATCGGCATGGTGGTCCGGGCCGGCCAGCCGCGCCCCGACATTTCGACCGCCGAGGCCCTGAGGAAGACGCTCGTCGCGGCCCGCTCGATCGCCTATTCGGCGAGCGCCAGCGGCGTCTACATTTCCACCGAGCTCTACCAGCGCCTCGGCATCGCGGAGATTGCCGGACCGAAGAGCCAGCGCATCCTGAGCGAAAGGGTCGGCACGGTGGTCGCCCGCGGCGATGCCGAGATCGGCTTCCAGCAGATCAGCGAGCTGCTGCCGATCCAGGGCGTCGACTATGTCGGCCCGCTGCCGGCCGAGCTGCAGCGCGTGACGATCTTTTCGGCCGGCATCCTGACCGATGCGCGCGAGCCGGTGGCGGCCCAGGAGCTGATCCGCTTTCTCGCCTCGCCGGAGGCGGAAAACGCCGTGCGGCGGAGCGGCCTCGAGCCCATGGCCGCGGGCGGCCGGCAGCCGTAGCCGGCCCGGCCATTCCGCGTTAGGTTTCCGCTATCATGACCCGTCATAGCGACGACATCGCCAATGCCATCACGCCCGAAGTGCTGCTTCGGGCCTATGCCTGCGGCATCTTTCCGATGTCGGAGGGCGCCGACGATCCCGGGCTCTACTGGGTGGAGCCGGACCGGCGCGGCATCATTCCGCTCGACCGCCTCGACATATCGAGCCGGCTCGCCCGGACCGTCCGCTCGGGCCGCTTCGAGATCCGCCTCGACCACGATTTCGAGGCCGTGATCGATGGCTGCGCCGCCCCCGCCGAAGGACGCATGACGACCTGGATCAACGGTCGCATCCGATCGCTCTACGCGGCCCTGTTCCGCATGGGCCATTGCCACACGGTGGAAGCCTATCGCGACGGGCGCCTGGTCGGCGGGCTCTACGGCGTGAGCCTCGGCGCCGCCTTCTTCGGCGAAAGCATGTTCCACACCGACCGCGACGCGTCCAAGGTCGCATTGGTCCATCTCGTCGCCCAGCTCATCGCCGGCGGCTTCCGCCTGCTCGACACCCAGTTCGTCACCGAGCACCTGCGCTCGCTCGGCGCGATCGAGGTGCCGCGCCAACGCTACCAGAAGCTGCTCGACGCCGCCGTCGCGGTGGAGGCGAGCTGGCTGCCGGCGCCGCTCGCGCCGCAGGATGCGCTCGCCCTGGTCGAAGCCGCAAGGACCCGCGCATCGTGATCATCCGCCCCGCAACCGATGCCGACGGCGCAGCGCTCGCCGCGCTGATCGCCCGCATCTTCGCCGAATATCCCGGCTGCCGGTTCGTCGACGCGGAATTTCCCGAGCTGAAGGCACCTGCGAGCCATTATCGCGCGCAGGGCGGGCAGCTGTTCATCGCGGAGGATGCGGGCCGCCTCGTCGGCTCGCTCGCTGCGACCATGACCCGCTCGCCAGGCACCGCCGAGCTGTTCAAGGTCTATGTCGCCGCGGACCAGCGCGGCTCCGGCCTCGCCCAGCGCCTGTTCGCCGAGGGCGAAGCGCTGGTGCGCGGCGCCGGCGCCCGGACGATCGTGCTGTGGTCGGACACGCGCTTCGCGCGCGGCCATGCCTTCTACGAAAAGCTCGGCTTCGCCCGCCAGCCGGTGTCGCGCTATCTCGCCGATGCCAGCGCGACCTGGGAATTCTGCTTCCGCAAGGCTCTGGCGGGCTGAGCCGGGCAGCAACTGGCGCCGCCCGGCCAAGCCCGGTCAGCCGCGCGACATGTTGAGCGGCGGCATCACGTCGGCGGGAATCGGGCTGACATAGGGGGTCCGGCGCGTCCGCTCGGCAAGGTCGGCCTTGGCGGCGGCACGCAGGTCCGGGTCGGTGAGTACGGCCGCCCCGGCCGCGGCCATGGCCTTGGCGACGTGCACCATGGCCTTGTGGGCGGCCGGCGCCTTGCCCTGGGCCACGACCTGCCAGGTGTGGAACGGCGTGCCGATGGCCACCGTCGGCGCATGGGCCTGGACGGTCGGCACCACCCAGCTGACATCGCCGACATCGGTCGAGCCGATCATCGGATTGCGCGGTGCGTCGAGCGGCACGACGAAATCGGCGAGCGGAGCATCGGTCTCCGGCATGCCGATCGAACGGTAGACCGCGGCGATGTCCTGTTCCGACAGGGTTGCGCGGATCTTGCGCGCGAAGTCGCGGTCCTTGTCGTCGAAATGCGGCGGACCGAGCTCCTCGAGGATCCCATGCATGGCCTTTTCGAGCGGCGTGTTGCCGAGCACGTTGGACACCGCGCTGACGATGCTCATCTTGACCTCGGTCTCGGTCATCAGCGCCGCGCCCTTGGCCACCTTGTGGACCCGCTCGACCAGTTCCAGCATGCCCGGCAGGTCGCGGGCACGGATCGAGTAGCGCACGCGCGCGGTCGCCTGCACGACGTTCGGCGCAATGCCGCCGGTGTCGAGCACGGCATAGTGGATGCGCGCATCGCTCGGCATGTGCTCGCGCATGTAGTTGACGCCGACGCTCATCAGCTCGACCGCGTCAAGCGCGCTGCGACCGAGATGGGGCGAGGCGGCCGCATGCGAGGTGCGGCCGGTGAACAGGAAGTCGGCGCGGGTGTTGGCCAGCGACAACGGCGGCGTCACCTCCCAGAAGCTCGACGGGTGCCAGGAAATGGCGACATCGGCATCGGCGAAGGCGCCGGCGCGCACCATGAAGGCCTTGGCCGCTCCGCCCTCCTCGGCCGGGCAGCCGTAATAGCGCACGCGGCCGGGGATCTTGTTCTCGGCCAGCCAGTCCTTCATGGCCACCGCCGCCAGCATGGCGGCCGAGCCCAGCAGGTTGTGGCCGCAGCCGTGGCCGTGGCCGCCGGCCTCGATCGGCCGGTGCTCGGCGACGCCGGCCTCCTGGCTGAGGCCCGGCAGCGCATCGTATTCGCCGAGGAAGGCGATCACCGGCCCGCCTTCGCCGGCCTCGCCGATCACCGCGGTCGGAATGCCCGCGACATTCTCGGTGACGCGGAAGCCCTGATGCTTCAGCTCGGCGGTATGTTCCGCAACCGATCGGGTCTCGGTATAGCAGACCTCAGGCATGCCCCAGACCCGGTCGCTGAGCGCGATCAGCCGGTCCTTGGCAGCGTCGACGTGGCGCCACAACGCGTTACGATTGTCCATTGCGACCTCGCTTGATGGTGTTGTGCCATTGTCCCTAGCCGCTTCCGTGAAGTCCAGCGAGGCCGATCCACAGGCGACCGGGAAGGACCTGCGCGCGCCGCGCATGGCATGGCCCAGGCCCGGCGGCCGTCGCGCCTCATCGCATAGAAAGGCCTGCTCATGACACGCGCCACCGCCGCGAAGGAGGTCGTCCGGATCCTCCGGGACCGGATCCTGTCCGGCGAGATCGACGAGGGCACGGCCCTGCGCCAGGAGAAGATCGCGACCGAGCTCGGCGTCAGCCGCATCCCGGTGCGCGAGGCCCTGAAGCATCTCGAGGTCGAAGGTCTTGTCAAAATTGTATCCCATTCCGGCGCCGTCGTCGCCGAATTGTCACTGGATGAGATCCGGCAGACCTTCGAACTGCGCGCAGTCGTCGAGACCTGGCTCCTGGCCGCGGCTATCCCCTTCATGACGCAGCAGGATCTCGCCGAGGCCGAGGCCATCGTCACGGCCATGGACGAGGCCGGCATCGAGAGCTGGGGAGACATGAACTGGCGTTTTCATGAACGGCTCTATCGTCCGGCCAATCGCGATCATATCACCGCGATGATCCGGCGCATCCACGAGGGAACGGATCGCTATATCTACATGCACATGAAGGTAACGGACGGAAAAGAAAAAGCTCAATCCGATCATCGCCAGATCCTTTCTCTCTGCCGCGAGAAAGATCTTCACCGTGCCGTCGCCTTTCTTCAGGATCATATCCTCGATGTCGCAGACAAATTGATCGGCAGCGTCGAGGCCGCGCGAGAAACGGCCAAAAATCGCCGCCCACGACGGCGGCGCTGACGCCACCCCCTGCCCATAAATCGACGGAAACCGTCCGCCCATGCGCAAAAAAGCGCCTTGACCTCTGTTCGGACTCCGACAAAATTGGATCCAATTTGGCGTAGCCGCATCATGGTGATGCCCGCGCCAGAGCCTTCAAGGAGGATCCCATGGCCGCATGGTCCGGCGTATTCCCGGCGGTGACGACAAAGCTGAAACAAGACGGCGCGGTCGATATCGGAGCGACGCAGTCGAGCATCGACCGGCTGATCAAGAACGGCGTCTCGGGCGTCATCGTCCTGCCCATGCTGGGCGAAAACGCCTCGCTCAGCATTGCCGAGAAGGAAACGGTCGTCCGTGCCGCGAAGGAGGTGGTCGCCGGCCGCGTGCCGCTGCTGTCCGGCCTTGCCGAAATTTCCACCGAGGCCGCCGGCGAAGCGGCACGGCGCTACGAAAGCTTCGGCGCCGAGGGCCTGATGGCCTTCCCGAGCCTCGGCTACAAGACCGATCCGCGCGAGACGGCCGCCTGGTACAAGGCGCTCGCCGGCGCCTCGGGCCTGCCGATCATGATCTACAACAATCCGATCGCCTATGGGGTCGACGTGACGCCGGCGATCCTCGCCGAGCTCGCCGACACGCCCGGCATCGTGGCGATCAAGGAGGAGACCGGCGACATCCGCCGCGTCACCGATCTCTACAACGCCCATGGCGACCGCTTCCGGATCTTCTGCGGCGTCGACGACCTGATCCTGGAGAGCATGGCGCTCGGCGCCATCGGCTGGGTATCCGGCATGACCAATGCCTGGCCCAAGGAATGCGTCGAGATCTTCGACCTGGCGCGCGCCGGCCGCTTCGCCGATGCGCTCGGGCTCTACCGGCTGATGACCCCGGCCTTCCATCTCGATACCCACGTCAAGCTCGTCCAGTACATCAAGATGGCCGAGCACCTGGTCTATGGCGCGCCAGAGTGGACGCGCGCGCCGCGCCTGCCGCTCGTCGGCGCCGAGCGCGACCATGTCGTCGCGGTGATCAGAAAGACCATCGCCGACCTTGCCGCCCGCGAGCGGCGCGCCGCCTGAGCCTCCAACCCCCGGCGGGAGCCCGGCGCGCCATCGCGCGCCGCGGACCGCCCGCCGGCTCCATCCCGTCGCTCCGGAACCGGGACCGCGCGGGCAACAAGCTGACTTCTCGAGGGGAAATCCATGTCCGAACCCAACGCCACCATCCTGAGCGCCTCCGGCGCGGTCGGCCCCGCTGCCGCCGCGCCGACCATTGCCGGTGTCGAACGCCGGGTGCTGATCGCGAGCCTCACCGGCAGCGCCATCGAATGGTTCGACTATTTTCTCTACGGCACGGTGGCGGCGCTCGCCTTCAACCGGCTGTTCTTTCCGAACTTCGATCCGGTCGTCGGGTTGATGCTGTCCTATCTCTCGTTCTCGCTGACCTTCTTCATCCGGCCGTTCGGCGGCTTCCTGTTCTCCCATATCGGCGACAAGATCGGGCGCAAGCGCACGCTGGTCCTGACCCTGTCGCTGATGGGCGGCTCGACCGTGCTGATCGGCCTCCTGCCGAGCTATGAGAGCATCGGCATCTGGGCGCCGATCCTGCTGGTCACGCTGCGCGCCATCCAGGGCCTCGGCATTGCCGGCGAATGGGGCGGCGCGCTGCTGCTCGCCTATGAATATGCGCCCGAGAACCGCAAGGGCTTCTTCGGCTCGATCCCGCAAATGGGCATTCCGCTCGGCCTCGTCCTCGCGACCCTGTCGCTGTCGCTGATGAGCCTCCTGCCCGACGACCAGTTCCTCGCCTGGGGCTGGCGGGTGCCCTTCGTCGCCAGCGCCGCGCTCGTCTTCCTCGGCCTGTGGATCCGCAACGGCATCGACGAGACGCCGGAATTCGAGAAGGCCAAGCGCGCCGGCGACGTCGCCAAGGTGCCGCTGTTCGACACGCTGCGCTATCATTGGCGCGAGGTGCTGATCGCCACCGGCGCCAAGGTGGTGGAGACCGCGCCGTTCTACGTCTTCACCACCTTCGTGGTCAGCTACGCGACCACGACGCTGAAGATCGAACGGTTCACCATCCTGAACTCGATCACGGTCGCGACCATCATCACCACCCTGATGATCCCGGTCATGGGCCGCCTCTCCGACCGGTTCGGCCGGCCGCAGGTCTTCCTCACCGGCACGGTGCTGATGGCCCTCTTCGCCTTCCCCTATTTCATGCTGCTCGACCTCAGGCACTACTGGGCCGTCGCGCTCGCCACCATCGTCGCGGTAGGCCTGATCTGGGCGCCGATCAACGCCACGCTCGGCACGCTCATGTCGGAAATCTTCGCCACCCGGGTGCGCTATACCGGCATCACGCTCGGCTCGCAGATCGGCGCGGCGATCGCCGGCGGCACCGCGCCGCTGATCGCCACCTGGCTGCTCGTCACCTTCAACGGCAACTGGTCGGCGGTGGCGCTCTACATCATCGGCTGCGCGCTGGTCTCGCTCGTCGCCGTGCTGAGCATCCGCCGCCTCGCTCCATGAGGCCGACGCCGGGCGGGGGCGCGCTCCGCCCGAGCTTGTCGGAAAATGCGCCCCGCCCTTGCGCCGGCGCGCCTTTACGGCGCCGGCGCGGCACGGCATGGGAGCGGAGCGATGCCGACGCCCTCTCCCGACCCGCTCCCCGTGCCGATCGCCCAGGCCCCCGCCGGCTTCAGCCTTGCCGGCATGGCCGAGGGCGTCAGGCTGTCCATGCCGATGGTGCCGGGCCTGCTGATGGGCGCGGGCGCGGTGGGCGCCGCCGCCGCCGAGAAGGGGCTGACGCTCGGCGAAGCGGCAGGCCTCAGCGCCTTCGTCTATGCCGGCGCCTCGCAGCTCCTCGCCCTGCAGCTCTGGCCCGAGGCCTGGACACCGTCGGCGCTGCTGGCGCTCGCCGCGGTCGTCTTCGCCGTCAATCTGCGCCTCGTCCTGATGGGCGCGGCGCTGCAGCGCTACCTCTCGGCCGGCCTGCCGCGCGGCGCACCCTATCTGGCACTCGCCAGCCTGACCGACGCCAATTTCCTGATCGGCTCGCGCTACAGCGCGGGAGGCGGCGGCGATACCGGCGTGTTCGTCGGCGCCGGCCTGTTCATGTGGTCGATCTGGATCGCCGCGACCATCCCAGGCCATATGCTCGGCTACATGATGACCGACCCGAAACGGTTCGGGCTCGATCTCATCACGCCGCTGCTGTTCACCGTCATGGCGGTCGGCCTGTTCAAGGCGAAGCGCGACCGGATGGTCTGGCCGATCGCCGCCGGCGTGGCGGTCGCGACCGCCGAGCTCGTCTCGGGCTACTGGTTCATCATCGCCGGCGCGCTTGCCGGCTCGATCGCCGCCGGACTGTTCCGCCATCATGATTGAGGCGATCGGCACAGGCTGGATCGGCCCGGCGACCGCGATCGCCGCCATGGCCGTCGTGACCTATGGGGTCCGCGTCCTCGGCTACTGGATCATGGGACGGGTGCCGCTCACCCCGTTCATGCAGGCCGCGCTCGGCGCGCTGCCGGGCGCGATCGTGATTGCCACCATCGTGCCGCTGGTGGTGCGCGGCGGGCCGAGCGCCTTCATCGGCATGGCCGCCGCGGCCGGCACCATGATGCTGGTCCGGCGCGACATTGCCGGGCTCGCGGCCGGGCTTGCCGGCGTCATCCTGATCCGCGTGCTCGGCGTTGCGTAGGAGATGGCGAATGGCGAAGAGAGTGCACGTCCGCGTGCCATCGTGAACCCCTCAAACGCGATTGTTGGCGCATCCGCTCGACCGCGGCAACTTCAAGGGCATCGGCCGCCTCGGAACGCTCCACGCGCTCTTCGCCACTCGCCATTCGCCGCCCGACTACCCCAGCGCGGCCGTGAGCTTGTCGTAGAGCGGGTTCTCGGCGGCGAAGACATAGTCGAGCTCGCTGACCGCAACGCTTGCCGCGCCCCTGTCGCGCAGGAAACGCGACAGGCCGAACAGGGCCGATGGCGGGCAATGCAGCGTCAGCATGCCCGACGAGGTCGGGCCGCCGAACGGGGCGACCGCGCCGAAGCGGGCCTTGGCCTCCTCGACCAGCCGCGCGTCGGCGGCCTCGAAGCGGGTGCGCACCTCGCGCACCGTGCGGGCGCGGGCCTGGCTGGCGATCCGATCGAGCATGTCGCGGGCGCTCGCCAGCGCTTCCGCGCTCCAGGCCGCGGTGCAGGAGGCGACGAGATGTGCCTCCGATTTCAGGATCACGCCGTCGTCGAGCACCTTCAGCGCATTGGCGGCGAGCGTCGCGCCGGTGGTGGTGATGTCGACGATCAGTTCGGCCGCGCCTGCGGCCGGCGCGCCTTCGGTCGCCCCCGCCGATTCGACGACGCGGTAGTCGGCAATGCCGTGCCGGTCGAAAAAGGCGCGCGTGAGGTTGAGATATTTGGTCGCGACCCGCATGCGCGCGCGGTGCTTGGAGCGGAACTGGCTCGCGACATCGTCGAGATCGGCCATGGTGCGCACGTCGATCCAGGCCTGGGGCACCGCCACCACCACGTCGGCCCGCGAGAAGCCGAGGGCCGACAGCGAGATCAGCTTGGCCTCCGGCTCGGCCGTCGCCTCGTGCATGAGGTCGAGACCGGTGAGGCCGAGATGGACCGAGCCGGCCACCAGCTCGCGGGCGATTTCGGAGGCGGAGAGGAAGGCGACCTCGACATGGTCGAGCCCCGGAATGGTGCCGCGATAGTCGCGCGCGCCGCGGCCCTGGACCGGCTTCAGGCCAGAGCGCTCTAGGAATCCCTGGGCGCTTTCCAGGATCCGGCCCTTGGAGGGAATCGCGAAGACGAGTGGCGAGGACTGGCTCATCATGGGCCTCCAGGAGCGATCCGGCCGGCCGCGGCTTTGGCTGCCAGCCGCTCGACCCAGAAGGCGCAGCCGACAGCCGGCACCGTCAGGTCGAGGCCGAGCCGTGCCGTCATCATTTCGGTCAGCCGGTCGTAGCGGCCGCCGCCGACCAGCGGCTTGTCGACCTCGCCCGTGCCGTCGTGGATCTCGAAGACGAGGCCGGTGTAATAATCGACGTCGCGCCCAAAACGGGTCGAGAAGCGCACCGTGCCGAGATCGACGCCGCGCGCCGCGATCAGCGTGTTGCGGCGGGCGAGCGCGTCGAGCGCGGCCGAAAGATCGAGCCCGGCCCGTGCCGCGATGGCGCGCAATTGCTGCTCGGCCGAGACCGGATCGCCCTCGACGCCGAGCACCTCCTGCACCACGGCCACCTTGTCGGGCCAGAGCCCGCCCGAGCCGAGCGCCGCCTGCTCCAGGAACCGCTCGGCGATATCGGCCGCCGACCGGCCGCCGACGGTGGCGATGCCGGCGATCGACAGAAGGTCGGTGACGAGGGCATGCGCCGCCTTCGGATCGGCCCCGTCGAGGGCGGCGGTGAGGCCGGCATGGACCGGCGCGTGGGTCGAGGGGTCGGCGAGGCGCTTCAGGTCGTCCGCCAGCATGTCGTTGCGGCGGAAATCCTTGACGAGGCGGCGGCGCCAGGCCGGCGACAGGTTGAGCGCCTTGAGCAGCGCCAGGAAGATGCCGACATCGCCCATGGCGATTTCGAGCGGGCCGTCGCAATAGAGCCGCGCGCCCTGGAGGCCGAGCGCCACCACCTCGGCCTCTGCTGCCTCGCGGTCGGTGCGCCCGATCAGCTCGATGCCGGCCTGCAGGAACTCGCCGGCCAGCCCCGGCCGATGCCGGAACACCGGGCCGAGATAGGAATAGGCCGCGGCTTCGCCCGCCGCCGGCCCCTCCAGATGAGCCTGCACCACGGGAATGGTGTAGTCGGGCCGCAGGCACATTTCGGTGCCGTCGGCATCGCTGGTGAGGAACAGCCGGCGCGCCAGGGCTTCGCCGACGAGATCGCGCACCAGGTCGGCGGCGATCATGATCGGCGGCTCGGCGCGCGCAAAGCCGGCCTCGGCGAGCAGGGCGGCGAGGCGAAGGTCGAGGGCGGGATCGGCGGCGCGCTCGGTCATGACCAATCCGGGTTACGCTGAAGAACTGTGCTTGTGTCGCAGGCGCGCCTCGAACGGTTCGGAACCGCCGAGACAGGCCTGCCGGCGGTTGCTGTAGCCGGGTCAGGCCGGAAGGTCGAGCCCTTCATCCCAATAGGGCACCGGTCCATAGAGCCCGGCGAGCCAGTCGATGAACACCCTGACCTTCTGCGGCAGGAACCGGCGGGTCGGGTAGACCGCATGGACGCCGACGCGCCGCGAGGCGCGCCATTCGGGCAGCACCACCTTGAGCCGCCCGTCCTTCAGTTCCGGCCCGACATCCCAGGTCGAGCGCAGCGCAATGCCGATCCCTGCCAGCGTCGCCTCGCGGATCACCTCGGAGGAATTGGTCTTCAGCGGGCCGTGCAGGCGCACGACCTGGCTGCCGTCGGGGCCCTCGAGCCGCCAGGTGTCGCTGTTGTGCGAAAGCAGCGCATGGCCGGCGAGCGCGCCGATCGAGGTCGGCGCGCCGCGTTCGGCCAGATAGGACGGCGCGGCCACCAGCAGGCGGTGGTTGGGCGCGAGGCGCCGGGCGACGAAGGAGGAATCGTCGAGCTCGCCGATCCGGATGGCGAGATCGTAGCCCTCGCCGACAATGTCGACGAAACTGTCCGACAGCTCCAGATGCACGACGAGATCGGGATTGGCCTCGAGGAACGAGCGCAGATGCGGGGCAATATGCAGCCGGCCGAAAGAGGTCGGCGCGGAGACCCGCAGCGTGCCGCGCGCCAGGGACGACCGGCGGGTGACGAAGGCCTCGGCCTCGTCGATCGATGCGAGGATCGCCACGACCCGCTCGTAATAGCCCTGCCCCGCCTCGGTCAGCGACAGCTGGCGCGTCGTGCGCTGCAGGAGACGGGTGCCGAGCCGGTCCTCCAGGCGCTTGATGCGCTTGGAGATCACCGCCGGCGACAGGCCCATCTCCCGCGCGGCAGCCGACATGCCGCCGGACGTCACGACACGGGCAAACACTTCGAGATCGGCAAGAGGGGTCACAGAAGCGGGTCCATCTTTTCCGTGGGGGAAATAATCTTTGCGCGTCCGATCGCGTTTCGCCAGCCCCGAAGGCCTGTATATTGGAGCCGATCAAAGGTGCGCCTCGGCTTCAGTGGCATCTTTGGGGAGGACATGATGAGCATCGCCTTTCCCACCCCGCGTCCGGAGGTTCTCGCCAAGCGCGACACGGTGATCGCGCGGCTGAAACAGATCGTCCCGGGCGAGGGCGTGATCACCGAGGAGGAGGAGCGGCGCGCCTTCGAGACCGACGCGCTGACCGCCTATCGCAAGGTTCCGATGGTGGTGGTACTGCCCGAGACCACCGAGCAGGTCGCCGAGATCCTCGCCTTCTGCCACCAGGAAGGCGTGCCGGTGGTGGCGCGCGGCGCCGGCACATCGCTGGCCGGCGGCGCCATTCCGCAGGAGGACGCGGTGGTGCTGGGCGTCGCCAAGATGAACCGGGTCCTCGACACCAATTTCGCCGACCGCACCATGCGGGTGCAGGCCGGCATCACCAATCTCGCCATATCGGGCGAGGTGGCTCATGCCGGCTTCTTCTACGCGCCCGACCCGTCGAGCCAGCTCGCCTGCACCATCGCCGGCAATGTCGCGATGAATTCCGGCGGCGCGCACTGCCTGAAATACGGCGTTACCGCCAACAACATTCTCGGCCTGCGTCTGGTGACGGTGGAAGGCGAGATCGTCGATATCGGCGGCGAGGCGCTCGATTCCGCCGGCTACGACCTGATCGGTCTGATCGTCGGCTCGGAGGGCCAGCTCGGCGTGGTCACCGAGGTCACGGTCAGGATCCTGCGCGCGGCCGAAGGCGCGCGCCCGGTGCTGTTCGGCTTCTCCGAGATCGCCGCGGCCGGCCGCACGGTCGCAGACATTATCGGGGCCGGCATCATCCCGGTCGCCATCGAATATATGGACCGGCAGGCGATCGGCATTTGCGAGGCCTTCGCCAAGGCCGGCTACCCGCTCGATGTCGAGGCCATGCTGATCATCGAGGTCGAGGGCTCGGACGAGGAGATGGACGCGATGCTCGCCCGCATCGTCGCCATCGCCCGCAACCACGGCGTCACGACGATCAAGGAATCGACCTCCGCCATGGAGGCCGCGGCGATCTGGAAGGGACGCAAGTCGGCCTTCGGCGCGACCGGCCGCGTCGCCGACTATATCTGCATGGACGGCACCATTCCGACCGGCCGGCTGCCCGACGTGCTCGAGGGCATCGACCGGATCGTCAAGGGCTATGGGCTGCGCGTCGCCAACGTCTTCCATGCCGGCGACGGCAATCTGCATCCGCTCGTCATGTTCAACGTCAACGACCCCGACGAGCAGATCAAGGCCGAGCGGGCGGGCGAGGACATCCTGAGGCTGTGCGTCGAGGTCGGCGGCTGCCTGACCGGCGAGCACGGCGTCGGCATCGAGAAGCGCGACCTGATGCGCGACCAGTTCAACGACACCGACCTCCTGCAGCAGACCCGCATCAAGTCGGCCTTCGACCCCGGCTGGATCCTCAATCCGGCCAAGGTCTTCCCGCTCGACGCGCCCCGCGATCCCCTGCCGGCGCCGCGCGCCGCCTGATGTCCCCCATGGCCGACCGTTCCGACAGATGACCGCGCATCACCCGACCAGCGTCACCGAACTTGCCGCCATCGTCGCCGAGGCCCATGCGCGGCGGAGCCCGCTGGCCGTCGCCGGCGGCGGCACGCGCGCGGGTCTCGGCCGGCCGGTCCAGGCCGCCGCCAGCGTCTCGACCGCCGGCCTGACCGGCATCACGCTCTACGAGCCGGCCGAGCTCGTCATCGCCGCGCGCGCCGGCACGCCGCTGCGCGAGGTGACCGAGACGCTCGCCGCGCGCAACCAGCGCCTGCCCTTCGAGCCGATGGACCATCGCGGCCTCTATGGCACGACCGGCGAGCCGACGGTCGGCGGCATCGCCGCCGGCAATGTTTCCGGCCCGGCCCGGATCAATCTCGGCGCGGCACGCGACTCGATGATCGGGCTCAAATTCGTCAATGGCCGCGGCGAGGACATCAAGTCCGGCGGCCGGGTGATGAAAAACGTCACCGGCCTCGACCTCGTCAAGACACTGGCCGGCTCCTACGGAACGCTCGGCATCTTCCACGAGGTCTGCTTCAAGGTCCTGCCGCGAGCCGAAACCGAGGCGACGCTGCAGCTCACCGGCCTTGGCGACACCGAGGCGATCGAGGCCCTCTCCGCCGCGCTCGGCTCGCCGTTCGAGCCGACCGGCGCGGCGCATCTGCCGGCGCAGGGCGGCGAGCCGGCGCGCACGCTGATCCGGATCGAGGGCTTCGCCGCCTCGACCCACTATCGCAGCGGGGCGCTGGCCAGGCTGCTCGCCCGCTTCGGCCCGCTCGACCGTCTCGCCGAGGCGGAGGCCGCAACGCTCTGGCCGGCGATCCGCGACCTCGGCCTGCTCGGCGGGGCGGAAGCCATGATCTGGCGCCTGTCCGTGCCGCCCTCCAAGGCGGCCGCGCTCGGCGGGCGGCTGAAGGCCGACGGCGCGCGGCTGATCTACGACTGGGGCGGCGGACTGATCTCGGCCGCACTGGGCACCGACCCCGCCGCGCCCCCCCGCATCCATGCGCTCGCCCGGGCGGCCGGCGGCCACGCGACACTGATCCGCGCGGACGAAGCGATCCGGCGCAGCGTCGACGTGTTCGCACCGCCCGCGCCGGGCCTGATGGCGATGCAGAAGAAGCTGAAGAGCAGCCTCGACCCGGCTGGCATTCTCAATCCCGGACGCATGTATCCAGGCGTGTGAACCCCATGCAGACCAATTTTACGCCTGAACAGCTCGCCGATCCGCAGCTCGCAAGCTCGGAGAAGATCCTCAGGACCTGCGTCCATTGCGGCTTCTGCACGGCCACCTGCCCGACGTACCAATTGCTTGGCGACGAACTCGATTCGCCGCGCGGCCGCATCTACCTGATGAAGGAGATGTTCGAGACCGGCCGGCCGGCGACGCCTGAGGTGGTCAAGCATATCGACCGCTGCCTGTCCTGCCTCTCCTGCATGACCACCTGCCCGTCGGGCGTGCACTACATGCACCTCGTCGACCATGCCCGCGCGCATATCGAAAGGACCTATGCGCGGCCCTGGCACGACCGCCTGGTCCGCGCGGTGCTTGCCCGCGTCCTGCCCTATCCGAACCGCTTCCGCCTCGCGCTCGCCGGCGCCTTCCTCGCCAACAAGGCGCTCAGGCTCGGCGCCGTGCTGCGCTGGAAGGGCCGCGCCTCGGTGGCGGTGGCCCGCCGCGCCGCCGGCCCG